>DASVCH010000141.1:0-12230 GCA_036381715.1 Gammaproteobacteria bacterium
TCTCCTGATGGCGTACATCGCGTATCGCCGCACTACGAACCTGTCGGATTTCATTCTCGGCGGCCGTTCACTGAACAGCTGGGTGACGGCGCTTGCCGCGCAGGCATCCGACATGAGTGGCTGGCTGCTCATGGGCCTGCCGGGATTTGCGTATCTTGCTGGCCTTGAAGCCGGCTGGATGGTTGTCGGCCTCTTGCTCGGCACCTATCTCAACTGGAAGCTGGTCGCCCAGCGCCTGCGCGAAGCCACCGAGAGACTCGATGACGCGCTGACCTTGCCGGATTATTTCGAGCGCCGCTTCAAGGACAATTCCCGTTTGCTGCGGTTGATCGCCGGCGCCTTCGTGCTGTTCTTCTTCGCGCTTTACACCAGCTCCGGCTTCGTGGCCGGCGGCAAGCTGTTCGAGGCGCTGTTCGGCATTCCGTATTTCTGGGCGGTCATGCTCGGCGGCGCCTCCATCGTCGCCTACACCTTCTTCGGCGGGTTCCTCGCGATTTCCTGGGCGGACGTGATGCAGGGCTCGCTGATGTTCTTCGCGCTCATGATCGTTGCCGGCATGGGCCTGTACCAGATCGGCGGCGTCGATGGCGTCGAGAACACGCTGAACGCCTTGAATGCCGAAATGCTCGATCCCTTCACGTCGGTTTCCGGCGAGACGCTCGGCTGGATCGGCATCGCCTCGCTGGTCGGCTGGGGTCTCGGCTACGCCGGCCAGCCGCATATTCTCGCCCGATTCATGGCCATCCAGGATGCCACCGAAATGGGCGCCGCGCGGCGCATCGCGATGGTCAGGCAGACGACCGTGCTCGCCGCCGCGCTCGTCATCGGCATTACCGGGCTTGGCGTGCTTGATCGCCAGCTGCAGGGCGCGGACGCCGAGAAAGTCTTCATTTTCATGTCCGTGGATTTCTTTCCGCCCGTGATCGCCGGCATCTGTCTTTCCGCGATTCTTGCCGCGGTGATGAGCACGGCGTCCGCGCAATTGCTGGTCGCGTCCAGTGCGTTCGCTGAAGATTTCTACAAGGGGCTCATTAAAAAGAGTGCCTCGCAGCGCGAACTGCTCTGGACCGGCCGCTTCGCCGTGCTCGGCATCGCCCTGCTCGCGTTGTGGCTTGCGCGCGATCCGGACAGCCGCGTGCTGGAACTTGTGGCCTGGGCGTGGGCCGGGTTCGGCGCGGCGTTCGGCCCGGCCGTGGTGCTGTCGCTGTACTGGCAGCGGATGAACCGGGCCGGCGCGCTCGCGGGCGTCATCGTCGGCGGCCTGGTCACGATCATCTGGCCGATGTTCAAGGGCCGTGCTGCCATCTTCGATCTCTATGAACTTGTGCCGGGTTTTGTTCTCTCCATGCTCGCGATCGTCGCCGTCACTCTGCTGACGTCCAACCGGAGGAACGCGGCGTGAGCAGTCTTGTGATCCTGCAGCCGGCCGCGGTGATGATGCTGCTGACGCTCGCCGTGTGGCTGCGGCTTTACTTCACGCGCATACCCGCGATGCGGCGCCTGCGCGTGCATCCGCAGAAAGTCGTATCGCGCGCGCAAAAGGCGGGCGTTGATCTTGGCGATGCGGAAGCGCGCGCCAGCGACAACTTCGCGAACCTGTTCGAATTGCCGGTACTGTTCTACGCGCTGTGCATTTCCCTGTACGTCACCGGCATGACCGACTTCGTGCATCTCGGTCTCGCATGGGGATTCGTGATTCTTCGCAGCGTGCACAGCGCCATCCACCTGACCTACAACAGGGTCATGCATCGCTTTATCGCTTACGCACTCGGCGGCGCGTTCCTGTTCGCCATGGCGATCCGGTTCGCGTTTGCCGTGTTCTGACGGGAGAGAAAGCCATGGAATGGGTTTTTGCGGCGATATTCGGTGTCGTCTTCGGCATCACGGAACGTTCCCTGCCGGCGTTCGTCATCGGCGGTACGGCCGGGTGGCTGCTTGGACGGGTGATCGCCCTCGAAGCGCGCGTCCGCAATCTCGAGAAGGCAAAGGCGAGTGCGGAAATCGCCGCGAAGCCTGCTTCCGCGCCGGTACAAACCTCTGCAACGAACGTTCCGCGCCGCGCGCCCGCACCGGAGGCACGCAAGGAAGTCCCCGCCGCACATCCCGAACCGCGCCTGGAAAGACCGGCGAGCTCGCCTTCTGCAAGCACCACGTTCGACTGGCGGAAGAACCGGCTGCTGCGCTGGCTGTTGAGCGGCAACGTGCCCGTCAAGCTCGGCGTGCTGGTTTCGTTCTTCGGCGTCGCGTTCCTGCTGAAATACGCCGTTGACCAGGGCTGGATGCTGTTGCCGGTGGAACTGCGGCTGGCCGTGGTCGCGCTTTTCGGCGCCGGGCTGCTCTTTCTCGGCTGGCGCCTGCGCGGCTCGCACCGCGTTTATGCCGTGAGCATCCAGGGTGGCGGCATCGGCGTGCTGTATCTCACCGCGTTCTCGGCGCTGCGCCTGTTCCAGGTGTTGCCGGCGTCGGCGACGTTCGTATTGCTTGCGGCGATTGCCGCGAGTGCGGGCTGGCTTGCGGTGCGCCAGGATGCGCGTTCACTGGCGGTGCTTGGCGCGATCGGCGGCTTTCTCGCGCCTTTGCTGGCATCGACCGGCTCGGGTTCGCATGTTGCGCTGTTCGCGTATTACCTGGTGCTGAACGTCGGCATCGCCGGCGTTGCGTGGTTCCGCCACTGGCGCATGCTGAACCTGCTGGGTTTCCTGTTCACTTTCGGCATCGGTCTCGCCTGGGGCGCGGAGTATTACGACGAAACCTATTTCGTCACGGTAGAGCCGTTTCTCATCGCGCACTTCCTGCTGTTCACGGCGGTCGCGATACTCGCGGCGCTGCGCCAGCCGTTTCGGCTGCGCGGCTACGTCGACAGTGCGCTGGTGTTCGGCCTGCCGCTGGCGGCGTTTCCCTTGCAGTCAGCGCTGGTCGAAGGCAGCCGGCCGCTCGCGTGGTCCGCGACGGCGCTCGCGGTCTTCTACGCGGGGCTGGCGCTGTTCCTGTCGCGCCGCTTCGGCGACGTGCTGAAACTGCTTGCACAGGTTTACGTCGCGCTCGCCGTCATCTTCGCGACACTGGCCGTGCCACTGTGGCTCGACGGGCCGTGGGTGTCGAACACCTGGGCGCTGGAAGCCGCAGGAATGATAGTGATCGGCCTGAAGCAGCGACGCGCGCTTACGCACTGGAGCGGTGTCGCGCTGCTCGCGCTTGCCGCAGTCACTTACATGGGCGGGCTCGATTCCTTCGGTGAAACGCCAGCCATCTTCAACGAGCGGTTTCTCGGCGGCTTCATGCTGTGCGCGGCGTTCACGGTCTGCGCGTGGCGTTATGCCGTGCATCGCGAATCGGTTTCGGAAAACCTGCCGCTGGACTGGATCGCGGCCGGTCTCGCGTGGTTCGGCTGGCTCGCGCTCGCGCACGGCGAAATCTTCGAGCACGCGCGGAATGACTTGAAGCCATCCGTCAGCCTGATCGTCATTGCGCTTGGCACCGTTGCCATGGAGCGCGCGGCGCGACGCTGGGCGCCGCCGGTCGTGATGCTCGCGGCGTCGATACTGCCTTTCCTGTTCGTGCACCTGCTCTGGTGGAGCCTGGACGCTTCGCACCTGCTGGCGGATTACGGCTGGCTGGCCTGGCCGCTCGCCTTTGTGGCGCTGGCATGGACGATTCGCAGGCTGCCCGCATTGCATGCCTTGCTGTTGCCGGGCAGTACATGGCTTGCCGCCATATGGCTGGCGGCGGAAATCGAATATGGCGTCGATTCGCTGCCGCTCGACGGCGCGGGCTGGGACGACGCCACCGTGCTGCTCGCGCTTGTCGCCGGCTGCTTCGGCGCGCGCAGGCTTTCGAAGCGTGTTTTCGGCAAGGCATACGATATCCGGCTCGCTCTCGGTCCCGTCATCGCGGCAACGCTCGTCTACGCCGTGTTCTGGAATCTCGAACAACCGGGCAGTTTCGAACCGCTGCCGTGGCTGCCGGTGCTGAATCCCGCGTTGTTGACGAGCGCTGCGGTCGCGTGCCTGGTCCATCGCTTCGGTCCGGAAATCGTGCCGTGGAAACACTGGCCGCTTTTCTTCGCGGCACTCGGGCTGTTCCTGCTCACCCTCGAGATCGCGCGCAACGCGCATCACCTGGCCGGCGTTCGTTTCTCGGGCGACGCCTTGTGGCGCAGCGGCGGCTTCCAGGCCGCCCTGTCGATCGCCTGGAGTTTCACGGGCATCGCCGGCATGGTGTACGGCGCGCGCCGGCAACGGCGCCTGGCGTGGCTCGCCGGCGCCGGATTGATGGCGGTCGTGGTGCTGAAACTTTTCGCTGTCGATCTCGGCAACACCGGCAGCCTGACGCGCGTCGTGTCGTTCATCGGCGTCGGCCTGCTGCTGCTCGTGGTAGGGTATCTCGCACCCGCGCCATCCATTTCCCGCAATTCCGAGGCACAGACAGAATGAACCTGTTGTTGATGAGCAGTTCGCGCACGGCGGACACCGGTTTTCTTGAAGCGAACGCCGACCAGATCACGGCAACGCTCGCCGGCGTCCGGCGCGCGCTTTTCATTCCCTACGCCGTCGTCGGTGAGGCGCGCCGTTCGGGCCTGGAATTCGTCGGCGAGCGTTTCGCGGAGCTCGGGATCGGGATCGACAACATCGATACGGCAAAGGATCCCGTCCAGGCAGTGCGCGACGCGCCAGCGGTGCTCGTCAGCGGCGGCAACACCTTCTGTTTGTTGAAGACGCTTTATGACAACGGGTTGATGGACGTGTTGCGCGAGCGCGTGCGCAATGGCGCGCCGTACATTGGCTGGAGCGCCGGATCGAACGTTGCAGGCAAGTCGATTCGCACGACCAATGACATGCCCATCGCTTACCCGCCAAGCTTCCGTGCGCTGGATTTCCTGCCGTTCCAGATCAATCCGCATTTCACGGACGCGATGCCCGAAGGCCTGCGCGGCGAAACGCGCGAACAACGCATCGCGGAATTTCTCGCCGTGAATCCGGAAGAGACCGTCATCGCATTGCCGGAAGGCGATGCGCTGCGTGTGACCGGCAAGAAAATGCAGCTTGCCGGTGCGCACGACGCGTGGCTGTTTCGTGCCGGTAAAAGCCGGCAGCGGTTGTCCGCCGGCCGCGACCTCAGCCACCTTCTCTGAAAGTCGAAAGTCGAAAGTCGAAAGTCGAAAGTCGAAAGCCGAAAGCCGAAAGCCGACTGTTTCCGATGGCGCTCAGATATGCACGACCGCATGCCCGCCTTCGAGCAACTCGTCGGCGGCAATGCGCTGCATGCTGAGTCCCAGCTGTTTCGGGTCGACGATGCGCTTCACGCTCCAGTCGCTATTGCGGTCCATGGAAGCCTGCGCGGCGAGGCTGACGAAACGGCGTGGGTGATATTCCTTGCCGCTCGGGTCGCGCACGAGCATCACGACGGGCCGCAGGCGGTTGTGCGGATCCTTGGTCATCACGACGCCGACCGCGCCGGTGCCGAGCTCGACCAGGCTGCCGACCGGATAGATGCCGATGCACTTGATGAATTCCTGCACGAGTTCCTTGCCGAAATCGCTGGGCGCCATCTGGTACATGGCGTGCAGGCCCTGGTCGGCGGCGATGCCGTGATGGTAGACGCGATCCGACGTGATGGCATCGTAGACGTCGCAGATGGCGGTGACCAGCACGGCGGTCGATATCTGGTCGCCCTGCAGGCCGTCGGGATAGCCGCGGCCCGAAATGCGTTCGTGGTGGAAGCGGATGATCTGCAGCGCCTGCGCCGGAATCTGGTTGGTCGCCTTCATGATTTCGTAGCCGTCGGCAGGGTGGCGCTTCATGATCTCGAATTCTTCGGGCGTTAGCCGGCCCGGCTTGTCGAGAATCTCCTTCGGCGTACGCATCTTGCCGACGTCGTGCAGCAGCGCGCCGAGTCCGATCAGCCGCAACTGTTCCTTCGAGTAGCCGAGGTGGGCGCCGAACGCGATCGACAGCACGGAGACGTTGATGCAGTGCTGCGCGGTGTACTCGTGCGCGTTCTTCAACTGGGTGAGCCACAGCGCGGTATCGACATCTTCGGTGATCGCGTCGACCAGTTCGACGACGACGGCCTTGGCCGTTTCCGTGTCCAGCGCCTTGCCCATGCGGATGTCATCGAACAGCGTATCGACATACTCGCGCGTGCGGACGCGGACGGCGTGCGTGCGCTGGAATTCGCGCTGGAAGCTGACACGGCGCTCTTCGGAAGCGATTCGTTGCCATTCCGAACGGCTGCGCTGCGGATTCGCGCCGGGCCTCGCGTTCATTGAAAGGCGGATGGTCCTGTCGTCGTCGTCGTCGTCGTCGCCCGTCCGGTCCGCATCCACCATGACGAACGTGCAGATTTCGCGGAGCCTTTCCAGGTCTTCCTCGGACTCGATGACAAAACCCTGGAACAGGAACGGGCTGTCCACCCATGGCCGGTCCAGTTCGGCCACGTACATGCCGACTTCCAGGTCGGCGACGGCTACCTTGCGCTTGTCCATTGTCTCCCCCCGACGACCGCGGGAACGCCATCGCTGGCTTCACCGGGAACTCCACCCGAGACCTCATTATGTAATGAATCGTGTGAATTTCCACCTATGATTTTCAAAAATAAACCTTCTGTTCACGGGCGGCGTCGAAAGTTCAATCCCCGTTTCCAACTTGGTATGGTCCGGCCCAATTCGAAACCCGACCGGAAGCAAATGAGACCAAATCGGCCCGAACAATGACCGGCCGGAACCCGACAGGAGAGAGTCATGAAAATCACGAAGAACGCCTTGCGCTACTTCACGAGCGCGCTGTTCGGACTGGCGCTGTGCGCGCCGGCCGCGGCCGAGATACATCGCGAAACGAAGGAGCACCGTTTCGCGGCGGATGAGGTCGCCTCGATCGCCATCCTCAATCTCGCCGGCGCCGTCAAGGTCGCAGGAACCGAAGGTGACGAGCTGGTCGTCAAGGCCACGTTGACCGGCGAGGCGGGCAGCGCCGACGAGGCGCGTCGCAACGCTGGCCTGCTCAGCCTCGACATCAGCCGGGAAGGCGAGCGCGTGGAGATCGTCACGGTCTATCCCGTCAACGAGTACGACGAATACATCTATCATCGCGGTGAAGAAGACCGCGGATTCTTCGGCTGGGGTTCGAGCACGACCACAAGCTACATGGGCGAGCGGGTCGCCGTGCGCAGCGGCGGCGACGGCGTCCGCGCGCACGTCGATTACGAGCTGCTGGTGCCGGCGGGCGTCGCGGTGACATTCGAGAACAAGGTCGGCACCATCAGCGCGGAGAACGTCGACGGCGAGCTGCGCCTGGACACGTCGTCCGGCGCGATCGCGGTCAGCGGCGGCGAAGGTGATGTGAGCGCGGACACCGGCTCCGGCGAAATCGAAGTGACCGATCGCAAGGGTCACGTGCTGGCGGACACCGGTTCGGGCGGCGTGACCGTCCGGCAGGTGACGGGCGATGTGGAAGCCGACACCGGTTCGGGCGGCGTGGACATCACGCGCGTCACCGGCGATGTCTTCATCGACACCGGGTCCGGCGGCGCCGACCTGGAAGAAGTTACCGGAAGCATTCATGTCGATACCGGCTCGGGCGGCGTCGACGGCCGCGACCTGAAGAACGTGCGCGAACTGGAAATCGACACCGGCTCGGGCAGCGTCGAACTCGACGGCGACTTCGGCGCGCTCGAACGCATGATGATCGACACCGGCTCGGGCGGCGTGCGCATGCGCACTACGGGAACGCTGAACATGCACCTGACGGTGTCCGCGGGCTCCGGCGGCGTGCGCGTGGATCTGCCCGAAATGTCGAACGTGCGCACCGGCCGCGGCGAGTTCGAAGCGAAGATCGGCAACGGCGAAGGCCGCGGCGTGATCGATACCGGCTCGGGCGGCGTGCGCATCACGTCGGAGTGATCTTTTCTTTTGCCGGGAAAAACGCCGCCTTCTCCAAGGCGGCGTTTTTTTATTTTGAAAACGCGCGGATCTACGGTGCAGCAACCGCAAGCAGCCAGGCCGTCATGTCCTCCAGCGGCTGGCGTTCGATGGGCAGGAAATCATCCTGCGCGATCGTGTCCGCGCGGCCGAGCGAATGGCCGAGTTGCGGGTACTCGATGTAGCTTGCGTTGTCGCCCAGGGCTTCGGCCAGGCGCCGTCCGTTGTCGACGGGAACGTTCGCGTCATTCGCACCGTGCAGGATCAGCACCGGCAATGCCTGCAGGACGTCCACCTGTTCGAGCAAAGGACGGACCGGGAAGCCTTCCCGTTCCGGCAGGTATGCCGCGCCGCGCATTGCCATCAGCGGCGCCAGCTCGTCGCGCAGGCTGATCGCGCCGTCGCCGTTGCTGTCCAGCCGGGTATTGATGCGCGGATTCGCAAACCCCGCCGCCGGATCCAGCGCCATGCCCGCGTACATTTTCACCAGCATGCCGGCGCCGGACGTGAACACGCGCCGTGCGCCGGCGACGTCGAGTTCATCGGTCCCGGTGAGCCGCTCGACAAAATCCGCCGTGACATTCGCGACCTGGTCGCGAAAGAGCTTCGCGGCGGGATCGGCGACCGCGCCCTGCAGGATCAGGCCCGCGATCCCGTCGCGGCTCGCGGCAAGCGCGCCGGCAAGCAGGCTGCCTTCGCTCCAGCCATAAATGAACAGCGGCTTTCCCGAAACTTCCCGTCGCGCCGCGAGCGCATCCAGCGCTGTGCCCGCGTCATCCAGCAGGTCGGAAAGATCGAGCGCGCGATAAGCCGCCATGTCCACCTGCATCGGCCCGCTGACATGGCGCTTGTTGTAGCGCAGGACGGCGAAGCCGTTCGCGGTAAGGTGTTCGGCGATGTCCCCGAGAATGTGCGACTTCACTTCACCGCCGAACGAGCGCACGGTGAAATCCATGTCCGCCGGCGTCGCGCCGTGCAGCAGCAGGACGCCGCCTTGTACGGTTTCGCCGGCGGGCGGCAGCGTGAGCTCGGCCTTGCTTGCGAAACCGGCAAGGTCGAGCGTCAGCGGGACGCGCCGTACGGTCTCCGCCCGCGCGGTGCCGGCGGCGAACGCCGCAACGAGAATCAGCAATCGGAACAACATGACGATTTCCTCCGTATCCGGATTCAGGGCTGAAAGACATCTTCGATGCGGCAATCGAAGGCCCGGGCGATGCGAAACGCGACGGGAAGGCTGGGGTCGTACTTGCCGGTCTCGATCGCGTTCACCGTCTGGCGCGAGACGTCGATGCGCTCGGCGAGATCCTGCTGCGTCCAGTCGCGCTCGGCGCGCAGGACCTTGATGCGGTTGTTCATGCGTAGCTCCTTCGCACCAGCGGATGCACCAGCGCCCATCCGAGAATGCCGGCCATGCCGATCACGAAGCCGTCGATTCCCGGGAAACCCGCGTAGGCCTGCAGGAAGCCGTAGGTGATGCAGCCGATCACGATGCCCATCAGGACGATCACCGCCGTCAGCAGGTGGATGCGCTGTTCGAGCTCATCCAGGCCTTTGACGAAGCGGGCCACGGCGAACAGCATTCCCGCCGCCGGCAGAACCGGCAGCAATGCCAGCGGGATGCGCCAGAAATCGCCTTCGGGCAACTGGCGGGTCATGTAGCCGGCGAAAAACGTCGCCGCCACGTAGAGCACGGCAACGGTCGCCATTCGCCGGAAATAGAGCCTTCTGTTTTCTTTTGCGGTCATCGGAATTGCTCCTGGAACGTGTTGTTGACTAAAAGACAAGTTACCTTGACATACAGCCTAGTCGGCAGTTTTTGATAAGTCAAGATATCTTTACTTTTTGTCATCCAACCGCGTCATTTACCCTTTCTTGCCTTCCGCCGCGCTTCACGACAAGCTGGCCCGCGTCCGAATTCGGCCAATCGGGGCCGCAAGGAGCACAAGCCATGAAGAAAATCCCCGGGATTGCCGCGATCCTGCTGTCGCTCGCGGCCTGCGGCGCCAGACCGCCCGCCGACCTCGTGCTCACCGGCGGCACGGTCATTACCCTCGACGAATCCCGGCCGAAGGCCGAGGCGGTCGCCGTGCGCGACGGACGCATCGTGGCGGTGGGCGATGGCGCCGATATGCGCGAACTGATCGGTGAGAACACCGAAGTCATCGAACTCGATGGCGCATTCGTCTATCCCGGCTTCACCGACAGCCACATGCACCTGCGCGGCGTCGGCGAGCGGGAACTGACGCTGAATCTTGAAGGCACGGAAAGCCTCGCGGCGCTGCAGGCCCGGCTCGCGGACGTCGTCGCGAGGAGGGAACCGGGCGAATGGATCGCCGGGCGCGGGTGGATAGAAACGCACTGGAACCCGCCGGTGTTTCCGACGCGCGCGGACCTCGACGCGGTGGCGCCGGAAAACCCCGTCGCCCTTACACGGGCGGACGGTCATGCGCTGGTCGCGAACTCCATGGCCCTGGAACTCGCCGGCATCGACGCCGCGACGGCGGCGCCCTTCGGCGGCGCGATTCCGAAAGACGCCAACGGCGAGCCGAGCGGCATGCTGGTGGACAACGCGATGGGGATGCTGAGACGGGTGATGCCGGATGCGGCGATCAGTGCGGAAAAAGCCCTGGTCACCGGCGCGGAGCGTTCCGCGCGCTTCGGCTGGACCGGCCTGCAGGTCGCCGGCACGACCTGGGACGAGGCCATGCTGCTGCGCGATCTTGTCGTGGCAGGGAAAATCCCGGTGCGCATCTACAATGCCATCGAAGGCCCGTCGGCCAGCACCGCGAAGCTGCTCGAGCGCGGTCCCGTCATCGGCGAGAATGACGGCCGCTTCACGATGCGCGGCATCAAGGTGAGCGTCGATGGCGCGCTCGGTTCGCGCGGCGCCGCGCTGCTCGAACCCTACGCGGACGCCGACACTTCCGGCCTGCTCACCTGGCGGCGCGAGGACTTGATGCCGCTGTACATCGAGGCGCTGAAGAAAGGCATTCAGATCGAGACGCACGCCATCGGCGATCGCGCCAACCGTTTCATCCTCGATCTTTACGCGGCCGCGTTCGAGCAGGTGCCCGAAGGCGAGCGAAAAATCGCCGAACCCCGCTGGCGGATCGAGCACGCGCAGATTCTCGACAAGGAAGACATTCCGCGTTTCGCGAAACTCGGCGTCATTCCGTCCATGCAGGCGAGCCACGCCATCGGCGATCTTTACTTCGCGCCGCGGCGACTGGGCGAGGAAAGACTTGCCGGCGCGTATGCCTGGCGCAGCCTGCGCGATACCGGCGTCATCATTCCCGGCGGTTCCGACGCGCCGGTCGAGCAGGGCGATCCCAGGATCGAGTTCTACGCCGCCGTGACACGCCGCAGCCTTGACGGATTCCAGGGCGAGAACTGGCATCCGGAACAGGCGCTGACGCGCATGGAGGCGCTGAAGACGCTGACCCTCTGGCCGGCGTACGCCGCGTTCGAGGAAGACGTGCGCGGCAGCATCGAAATCGGCAAGTATGCGGATTTCACCGTGCTTGCCGGTGATCTGCTGAACATGCCGGCGGATGAACTTCCGCGCACGGAAATCCGCATGACCATTGTCGCGGGCGACATCGTTCACGACGCACGCTGACGCACCTGATGAAGGAGAAACAATGAGAAAGCTTCTTTTCACCGCTGCGCTGGCAGCAGTTCCGCTCGCCGCATCGGCCGCCGAAGGTCCGGGCTACACCGTCGAGGACATCGTTCGCCGCGGCGGGCTCACCGGCTACATGCCGGAAAACCTGCGCTGGCATCCGGAAGGCAAGTACCTGGCATATCTTCAGCGCGACAACGAAACGCACGAAGCCTCTCTTTATCTCGCCGATCCCGCCGAAGGCACAACGCGCCTCCTCCTGGACGCGGAAACGCTGGCGGGTGCCGCGGCATCCAAAACCGAAATCAAGGATGAACAGGCCAGGGAATGGGCGCTGCGCTACAACGTCTCGAGCTATCGCTGGTCGCCGCAAGGCGGCGGCATTACCTTCATCTCCGGCGATCAACTGCATTACTACGACCTGGCATCGGGCGAGCTGAACCAGCTCACCGAAACCCCGGGCGAAAAGCGTGCGCTGCATCTCTCGCCCGACGAGGAATGGGTGGCGTTCGTGCAGGACGGCACCGTGCGCTACGTGAAAGCGGACAGCAGCGAGGATGCGAAAGTCGGCGAAGTCGAGGCGCCGAAAGCGGATCACCTTTTCGGCTGGCCGACCTGGGTCTATGCCGAGGAGTTCGGCATGCGCTCGGCCTACAAGTGGTCCCACGACAGCCGCTACATCGCGTTCATGGC
>DASVCH010000142.1:0-2308 GCA_036381715.1 Gammaproteobacteria bacterium
GTGGGTGCCGCCATCCAGGGCGGCGTGCTCGGCGGCGAAGTGAAGGACGTGTTGCTGCTCGACGTCACGCCGCTGTCGCTCGGCATCGAAACGCTGGGCGGCGTCATGACCAAGCTGATCGAGAAGAACACCACGATCCCGACCAAGGCAAGCCAGGTGTTCTCGACCGCCGAGGACAACCAGGGCGCGGTCACCGTGCACGTCCTGCAGGGCGAACGCGAGATGGCGAGCGGCAACAAGTCGCTGGGCCGCTTCGATCTCGCCGACATTCCGCCGGCGCCGCGCGGCGTGCCGCAGATCGAGGTCACCTTCGACATCGACGCAAACGGCATCCTGCACGTGTCCGCGAAGGACAAGGCCACCGGCAAGGAACAGAAGATCACCATCAAGGCGTCTTCGGGCCTGTCCGACGAGGAAATCGAGAACATGGTGCGCGACGCCGAGGCGCACGCCGACGAGGACAGGAAGGCGCGCGCGCTGGTCGATGCGCGCAACCAGGCCGATGCGATCATCCACGCCACCGAGAAATCGCTGAAGGAATTCGGCGAGAAGCTGGAAGCCGGCGAGAAAGAAAAGATCGAGAAGGCCATCGAGGAACTGCGCGAAGCCATGAAGGGCGACGACAAGGACGCCATCGAGCAGAAGACCCAGGCGGTCGCCGAAGCCTCGCACAAGCTTGCCGAGCAGATGTACGCCAAGGCGCAGGAAGCGGCAGGCGGCGAGGAAGGCGAAGGCGAAGCGAAGCGCGACGAGGATGTCGTGGACGCGGAGTTCGAGGAAGTGAAGGACGAGAAGAAATAAACAGGGAGAAGGAAGAAGATAGAAGGAAGAAGTTGGCGTTCGCAAAGCGAGCGCCAACTATGCTTTTGAGTTTTTAATTGACCAGGAGGAGCAGGGTGGTCAGGAGTAGCGAGAGGTAGGTCTTCTCCCTTCTCCCTTCTCCCTTCTTACTACAAGAATGAGCAAACGGGACTACTACGAGGTACTCGGCGTTGAACGCAACGCACCGGACGCGGAACTGAAAAAGGCGTACCGGCGCTTTGCGATGAAATACCACCCGGACCGCAATCCCGGCGACAAGGAAGCCGAAGCGAAATTCAAGGAAGCCAAGGAAGCCTACGAAGTCCTTTCCGATCCGCAGAAGCGCGCCGCGTACGACCAGTTCGGCCATGCCGGATTCGATCCCGGCATGGGTGCGGGCGGATTCGGCGGCGGGCGCGGCAATGCCGATTTCGGGGACATCTTCGGGGATATCTTCGGCGACATTTTCGGCGGCGGGCGCCGTGGCGGCGGTGGCCGGCGCGTGTTCCGCGGCGCCGACCTGCGCTACGAGCTTGCGCTCGACCTGGAACAGGCCGTCGCGGGCGACACCATCGAGATCCGGGTGCCGCGCCTCGCCACCTGTGAAACCTGCGAAGGTTCGGGTGCGAAACCCGGCACCGAGCCGAAAACCTGCGGCACCTGCGCGGGCGCAGGCCAGGTCCGCATGCAGCAGGGTTTCTTCTCCATCCAGCAGACCTGTCCGGAATGCCGCGGCGCCGGCACCGTCGTGGCCGAGCCATGCCCGGATTGCGGCGGCCGCGGCCGCAAGCAGGAGACGCGGAATCTTTCCGTGAAGATTCCCGCCGGCGTCGACAATGGCGACCGCATCCGCCTTGCCGGCGAAGGCGAGGCGGGCGAGAACGGCGGTCCGCCGGGCGACCTGTACGTGGAAATCGCCGTTCGGCCGCACCGGATCTTCCGCCGTGAAGGCAGCGACCTGCATTGCGACGTGCCGGTGAGTTTTGCGACCGCGGCGCTCGGCGGCGAGGTCGAAGTGCCGACGCTGAACGGCCGCGTGACCCTGAAGATTCCGGCCGAGACCCAGGGCGGCAAGCAGTTCCGCCTGCGCGGCAAGGGCGTGAAGTCCGTGCGCACGGCGATGGTGGGCGATCTTTACTGCCAGGTGCAGGTCGAAACGCCGGTGAATCTCACCAGGGAGCAGAAGGAAGCGCTGAAACAGTTCGAGGCGTCGCTGGAATCCGGCGGCACACGCCACAGCCCGCGCAAGGCGTCGTGGCTGGATGGCGTCAAATCCTTCTTCGAAAACATGAAATGAAAAAATGGACAGGATTTACAGGATTGAAGACGGATTAACAGGATCAAAAGCAAAGAAAAATAGTCCTGTAAATCCTGGAAAATCCTGTTAATCCTGTCTATTGCTCTTCATCGAAAAATTGCAGCGCGGGGAACCAGAATGCCTGACCTCATCCGACTCGCCATCCTCGGCGCCAGTGGCCGCATGGGCCGTGCGGTGACCGCCGCGGCG
>DASVCH010000143.1:0-34365 GCA_036381715.1 Gammaproteobacteria bacterium
TTGCGAGAGAACAGGTCCAGGCGGATGCGCGCCGCCAACCCTGCCCCCAGCGGGACAAGCCATGGGTGCTTGTCGCGGCGATACTGGGGTCCAGTCTCGCGTTCATCGAAGGTTCGGTCGTCAATCTCGCGCTGCCGTCCATCCAGTCGGATTTCTCGATCGCGTCCGGCGGCGTGCAATGGGTGCTTAACGCCTACTTGCTGGTGCTCGGTGCCTTCATGCTGGTCGGCGGTTCGCTGGGCGACCGTTACGGCCTGCGCCGGATCTTCGTGCTCGGCACGGCAATCTTCGGCGCGGGCGCTGTGGCCTGCGCGCTCGCGCCAGCGCTTTCCTGGCTGATCGCCGCGCGTCTCGTACAGGGTTTTGGCGGCGCGTTGCTGGTGCCCGCCAGCCTGGCGCTGGTCGGCAGTCATTTCGAGGACGAGGAGCGCGGCCGCGCGATCGGCACCTGGGCCGGCGCATCGGCGTTGACGACCGCGATCGGTCCGGTGCTCGGCGGCTGGCTGGTGGATCAATGGGGTTGGCAGTCGGTCTTTGTCATGGTCGCGCCGCTCGCGACGGCTACGGTCGGGATTGCGGTGTGGCGCGTACCGGTGACGCACCCGGTGCGCGACGAACGGCCGGATTACGCGGGCGCGCTGCTGCTCGCCGGCGCGCTGGCGTTGCTGATCTTTTCACTGGTCGATGCCGGCTTCGCGTGGCGACGCATCACGGCTGCGCTCGCCGCGTTGCTTGCCGGGGGAATGTTCCTTCATCGCGAACGGCGCTGCCGTTATCCGATGCTCCCGCTCGCGCTGTTCCGTTCGCGGTCCTTCAGCGGCGCGAACCTGATGACGCTGCTGCTGTACTTCGCGTTGACGGGCGCATTGTTTTTCCTGCCGTTCAACCTCATCCAGGTGCAAGGCTGGTCGGCAACCGCCGCGGGCGCCGCCTTCCTGCCGTTCACCGTGATCATGGGATTCGGTTCGACCTTCGCAGGCGGCATGCTCCGGAAATTCGATTCGCGCTACATGCTGACGATCGGTCCAGCGGTGACGGCGGCCGGTTTCTTCGCGCTCGCGCTGCCCGGCACGGACGCGGCCTTCGTGACAGGCTTTCTGCCGGGCATCGTGATCATCGGCGTCGGCATGACCTTGAGTGTCGCGCCGCTGACGACGGTGGTGATGAGCTCGGTCGGCGACGGCCAGGCGGGCCTCGCGTCCGGCGTGAACAACACCGCCGCGCGTCTCGCCGGCGTGTTCGCCGTTGCCATGCTCACGAGCGTTGCCGTCGCCTCGTTCTCCGGCGCCGTCGATGAACGCCTGCGCGCGGCGGGCGTGCCCGACGCGCTCGTGGAGCGCCTGGTGGAGAGGTCCGCGGCGCTGGCCGAGCTGTCGGCGCCGGCAGATACGCCGCCCGGGATTGCCGCGCGCGTGGATGCCGCCGTGGACCAGGCGTATGTGCGGACGTTCCGGTGGCTGGTCGTGATCTGCGGCGTGCTGGCGATGGGCAGCGGCGTGATCGCCTGGCGATTCCTGCCGAAAGACGAATCGAAGAAAACCGATACCGAGCATGCGGCGGGAGGCGCCGCATGAATGTGAAGCCGAAGGATGCGGCGTCCCGGATGAATGGAGCAGGCGAATGAACAATTCCAGTACGCGATGGCCCGAACTTCCGCCGCCGGAAGCCTGGGCCGACACGTTCGCGACCGTCCACATGTGGACGCAGATCGTCGGCAAGATCCGCCTCGCGACGTCGCCGCGGCTGAATCACTCCTGGGGTTCGACGCTTTACGTCACCGCGAACGGGCTCACGACATCACCGATGCCGGCGGGCGACGGCAGTTTCGACATCGCGTTCGATTTCGTGCACCACGCATTGCAGATCCGGAAATCCGACGGACGCGAGCGCCGCTTCGCGCTGTCGCCGATGTCCGTGGCGGATTTCCACCGGGACGTGATGACGGCGCTGGCGGAACTGGATATCGAGGTTTCGATCTACACGCGGCCCGTGGAAGTCGTCGACGCCATTCCCTTCGAGCAGGATCGCGTGCATGCCGGCTACGACGCCGGCACCGTCAATCGCGTCTGGCGCGCCTTTGCCCAGGCCGACCGCGTATTCAAGGTGTTTCGCGCGCGGTTTCACGGCAAGTCGAGTCCCTCGCATTTTTTCTGGGGCGCCTTTGATCTTGCGGTCACGCGGTTCTCCGGCCGCGGCGCGCCGCGGCACCCGGGCGGCGCACCGAACTGCGCGGACTGGGTGATGCAGGAAGCGTATTCGCACGAACTCGCCAGTGCCGGCTTCTGGCCGGGGGCGGGGCTCGGCGAGGCGGCCTTTTATGCCTACGCCTGGCCGCAACCGGCGGGCTACTCCGGCCGGAAGGTGCAGCCGGCCGCAGCGTATTTCTCGGAGACCCTGCAGGAATTCATCCTGCCTTACGACGCGGTCCGCCGCGCGCACGACCCCGACGCGGCATTGCTCGCTTTCCTGCAGTCCACTTATGAAAGCGCCGCCGATCTCGCGCACTGGGATCGCGCGTCGCTGGAGCGCGGTGGCGACGAGGACGCGTCATGACGCCGAAAGCGCTGCTTCGATCATGGATCGGCGCTTTCAACGCCGCTGACGCCGATCGTCTCGCCGCGCTGTATCACGACGACGCGATCAATCACCAGGTCGCAAACGATCCGGTCGAAGGCCGCGAGGCGATACGCCGCATGTTTCGAAGCGAATTCGCACAGGCGAAGATGACGTGCATTCCGGAGAACGTGTTCGAGGACGGCGAGTGGGCGATTCTCGAATGGCGCGATCCGCAGGGCTTGCGCGGCTGCGGGTTCTTTCACGTGCAGGACGGGAAGATCCGCTTCCAGCGCGGCTACTGGGACAAGCTGTCATTTCTCCGCTTGCATGGACTGCCGCTTCCGCCCTCTTCGTAGCGCGGACTATCGTGCGCGGCCTTGAACGCCTCGGGACGCCACCGGCGGCGCGTCGTTTTTCCGGTCTGCCCTGGCGAAATGGAACGCGAGACCGAACAGCGCCGCAAGCGCCAGGTCGACGCTGCCCGCGACGGCAACTGCCGTGGCAGCGCGATCCTCGATGAACAGCACCCAGGCGGGGATGCCGAACGCGAGTTTCTCGGCCATGGCGGGAAGCATGAGCAGGCGATAGCGGACGACATCGCGCGCAATGACGAGAAACGCGAATTGCCAGGCGAGCGCCACGCCGATGAAACCGTAGAAATGCTCGGGGTGCGTGATGGGCGGCGGGTAATCGACGCCGATGCGGGTTTCGAGGAAATATTGCGGCAGCAGGGCGACGATCCCGTAGATGCCGGCGAACAGGAAAATGCGCGATGCGGTTCGTTGTCCTTTATTCATGATTTCCTTCCATGTGACGTGCGTTGATACATTCTACGCATGCATCCTGCCACAGGCATCGCGATCGCGCCGTGCGCGGCGCCGAAACATTCTCGATGAGGAAATGAAACATGAGCGATACCCGACCGTGTATTCATGCGCCGCGCGTCGCGGCAAGCCTGGGTCTTGCGTGCCTTGCAATGCTTGCCAGCGCCGGGGCGGCGCCTGCCGGCGATGAAACGCGCCCGCGCGCACGCGATCTCGGCATGGTTGTCGGCATTCTTCCGCCGGGCGAGTTGAACGCCATTACCGACGTCGACGGCGTGAAGGTCGGGCATGCCACGGTGATCGAGGGCGATGACGTCCGCACGGGCGTGACGGCGATCCTGCCGCACGGCGGGAACCTGTTCCGGGAGAAGGTGCCGGCGGCGATTTTCGTCGGCAACGGCTTCGGCAAGCTGATGGGTTCTACGCAGGTGCGCGAGCTCGGCGAGATCGAGACGCCCATCCTGCTCACGAACACCTTGAACGTGCCGCGCGTCGCGGATGCGCTGCTGGACTGGATGCTCGCCTTGCCCGGCAACGAGGACGTGCGCTCGATCAATCCGGTTGTCGCGGAAACAAACGACGGCTGGCTGAACGATATCCGCGGCCGTCACGTCGGGCGCGATGATGTGTTCGCGGCGCTGAAGGCTGCAAGTGGCGGTCCGGTGGAAGAAGGCTCCATCGGCGCAGGCACCGGCACGATCGCCTTCGGTTTCAAGGGCGGCATCGGGACGTCGTCGAGAGCGCTGCCCGAAGACCTGGGCGGCTACACGGTCGGCGTGCTGGTGCAGGCGAATTTCGGCGGCGTGCTGCGCATGAACGGCGCGCCGGTCGGACAGGAACTCGGACGCTATTACCTCAAGGGTCAGCTCGAAAACGAGCCGCCGTCCGACAACGCCGACGGCTCGATCATCATCGTCGTCGCAACGGACGCGCCGCTGGGCTCGCGCAATCTCGAGCGCCTCGCCGCGCGCGGCATCATGGGCCTCGCGCGGACCGGATCGCCGGCGACGAATGGCAGCGGCGATTACGTGATCGCGTTCAGCACCGTGGATCGCGACCAGCCGCGGCTTCAGAACGACGCGATGTCGCCGCTGTTCCTTGCCGTCGTGGAGGCGACGGAGGAGGCGATCTACAACGCCCTCCTGCGCGCGACCCCGGTGTGCGGCAGGGCCGGCCATTGCGCCGAGGCCTTGCCGCTCGAACGCACCGTCGACATCCTCGAGGCGCACGGCGCCCTGAGATGAGAGGCTTTGGCCCGCCGCAAGGCGTCTGGTGCATTTCGAAGGGTTCGATTACATTCTCCGCAAAATCACACCGGCGGTCGGTTCAAACGGGGGATGGATCGTGTACAAGTTCGTATTGATGCTCCTGGTCGCGGCGGCGCTTTCGCTGTCCGCCTGCAAGACGCTCGACAAGATGCTGGATACCGCGGACTCCGCCATTCGCATCGCGAAGAGCGGGACGGTGCAGGGAATCCAGCGCATCGCCGAAAGCGATGATCCCGAAGCCGCGCTGAAACAGACGGCCGACGAACTCGGCGATTACTATGCCGAGAATCCGGAAGCCGCGATCGCCGATATCCGCCGCGCGAAACGCGAACTTGAAGACCTGATGGCGTTCCTGTCCGGGCTGGTCGGCAAGGAGTGGGGCAGGGACGAAGTCCGCGTGCCGACCAGAACCCAGTACGTGAAGTACACGCAGAACTACCAGAGCCGCGCCGTGGTGGACTTCGACGCGGGCACGGTGACGGTGGAAACGCTGGACGAAAGCGCGCCGGATACGAGCCTGAAAAACGCCATCGTCACGACCCTGCTCACTCCCGACGATCCGCGCGCCGTGGATCTGTTCAGCGACAGGCCCATCGAGCTGACGAGCGCGCAGGATCCGTACCTGAAGAATCTCGTGCTGGATCACGAGGGCCGGGCGATCGATTCGCCGGCCAGGGCCGAGGCGTTCGCGGACTACCTCATCGGTCAGCGGAAGCAGCGCCGCGAACTGGACGTGAGCGGCGAGACGAAGGTCGCGACCTTCGTGAAGATCGCCATGGTGAGCAATTTCGAAAACCGGCAGGCGGAAAAGTACCGTCCGCTCGTCGAACGCTACGCGAGGACGTACGGCATCAGTCCCAGTCTTGTTTACGCCGTGATCCGCGCGGAGAGCAATTTCAATCCCTACGCCGTGAGTCACGTGCCCGCCTACGGGCTGATGCAGCTCGTTCCCACCAGCGGCGGGCGTGACGCCTACCGGCGCGTTTCGGGTCGCGACGAAGCGCCGAGCAAGGAATATCTTTTCGAAGCCGGCAACAACATCCAGCTCGGGACGGCCTACCTGCAGCTGCTGAACACGGAATACCTGGACATGATCCAGGACGAGGTATCGCGCGAATACTGCATGATCTCCGCCTACAACACGGGCGCGGGCAACGTGTTGAAGACATTCTCGCGCGACCGGATCGAAGCGGTGAACGCCATCAACAGCCGAACGCCCGCCGCCGTCTACGAAAAACTGCGCGCGGACCTGCCGTACGAGGAAACGCGCAGCTACCTTGCGAAAGTCGTCGGTTTCCGCAAGCAGTTCGTGAGCCTGGAGAAATAGGCGCTGTTGCATTCGCGCCTGGCCAGCGTCGACGCCATCACACTTTCGGTTGCTTGTCGTTCTGTATCATTCGTGCACAGCCAGCCGCCGCGGCGGAAAAACACGAAGGGGGTCGCATGTCCAGAATCACGGCAACAGTTCTTGCATTGTCCATCGGCGCGCTCGCCGGTTGCGGCGGCGGCGGCGACGACGCCGGCAACGCGTCGCCCAGCGCGATCATCAGCGCGGAGAACACGCTCGCGTACGGCCAGGAAGCGACGGTCAGCCTGAACGGCATGGCCGGGGCCGGCGAAGCGCTGAGCGAGGTCATCAGCCAGCTCAGCATGATCACGACCGGCAGCGCCGACGGCGCCATGAGACGCAAGCCGACAACGGCTGCCGCGAACGAGACGGTCGAATGCGCCGGCGGCGGAACCGTCACGATCGAGTCCAGCGGCAGTTCCTCGCAGGAACAGACGGTTCGTTTCGTCGCCGACCAATGCATCGACGGCGCGGGCGCAATGCTGCACGGCGAACTGCTCGCCGTCATCGGCCAGTGGGACGAGTTCGCAAACCGCGAGGTGCCCGGCGTCGAAATGACACTGGAAACAGGTGCCGGCGGCTTCGCGAGCGACACCTGCGATTTCAACGGCGGACTGGTGCTGCGCGTCTACGCGGAGCAGGCGGCGGATCCCTACGGTGAGAACCGTTTCGTCTTCGAGTACGGAACCACGGATGCCGGTTTCATTGCTTTCTGCGAGCCGGACAGGGAGATCAACCTCGCCGCCGACACGCTGCTCCGCAACGAGTTCATTTTCGCGCAGGCGGAAGACGGCAGCATGACCAGCAGCAACACCGTCAACATTCACGGCGGTTTCGAGGCGCCCGATGGCAGCGGCTACGTGACGCTGGTTGCCGAAGACCTCGAGTATGCCGTTTCCGACAGCGGCGAAAGCCAGTACGGCGCCGCGATGAGCTGTCCTGTCAGCGGCCGGATTTCGATCACCGGCGGCGAGCAGTCCACGGCCTCCATCTACTTCGGTGATGACGCACCGGCGCCGTACGCGGTGCAGGTCAGGGGGCCGGACGGTTTCCTGGCCGAGTTCGAAACCTGCGAGGCATTCCTGGCGGCGGCGCAATGAAAACGGTTGCCGGATGACAAGTGACGGAAACCCCGCGAAAGCGGGGTTTTCCTTGTCCGGCGCGCGAATGCGGGTCAGCCGTTGCCTTCGGTTCCGCCGTCACCTTCCTGGCCGTCGTCGCCGCCGTCCTCTTCGGCGCCATTGCCGTCAGCGTCCGACGGTTCACGCGGCTCGTCGAGCGAGGGGTTCGGCGTCATCTTGAGATCGCAGATTCCGTACAGCTCGCAGAGCTGGGTGCGCATGAGATGGATCTCTTCCGCGGACGCCGTGACGGCTTCCTGGCAGTAGCCAATCAGTTCCGGATGGTAGAACTGCGCTTCGCACATCGCGCCGTCCTTGATCATGACCGTGTGCAAGGCGGTCATGTCGCGGAGAAAGTGCCGTTCGAACTCGTTCCCGTTCAGCGTCTGGAGATGTTCGAGCCGCGCACGCTGCGCATCGGAAAACCGTGCTTCATGGTCGTTGCCGTACCATGACTGCAGCCAGGATTGCAGCTGCATGCGATCGTCCTGGTGTGCGGTCACCATTGTCGAACACAGATCCAGCACTTCCGCATTGCTTGCGCGTTGCGTGCATGCCTCGGCCATGCGCTGGCTCAGCAGGTGAAGGTCCATCCCGTGTTGCATGAAATCGACTTCGTGCAGCGCCGTGTGTTCGTGCGGCGCGGGTTCGTTTGCATGCAGGGGCGGCGAGATCAGTGCGCCGCCGGCGAACGCGAGCGCAATAACCGAAAGCGGACGGCGGAAGAACCGCGACAGTCCGGACAGCCGTTCGTGATTTGAATGCATCTTGCTTCTCCTTATCGACGTGACATGTTCCACCGCACGGCGGTGGGGTTGGACGGCAACGTACGCCGCCGTTGAATCGACGAGGAATTGACTTCTGCTCCAGATGACTTCAATGGGGGACCGAAAAAAATCTTTCGGACGCGCCGCCAGGCATTGGCCGGCATGAACGGGTTTCCTGGTCTACGCTTGAAACACGCCGTGTGGCGTATTGGGGGAGACTGTTCGATGAATGCCGAATTGACGTATCTCGTCTGGATATCGCTTTTCACCGCACTGCTGTGGATTCCATACGTGCTGAACCGCTTTGCCGTCCGGGGTATCCGGGACACTGTCGGCTACCCTTCGAATCCAAAGCCGTTGCGACCGTGGGCCGAGCGCATGAAGGCCGCGCACGGCAACGCTGTCGAGAACCTGGCGGTGTTCGCCGCGCTCGTGCTTGCGGCGCAGGCAGCCGGAGTGAGCACGGCCATTACCGCGGCGGCGGCCATGGTGTATTTCTGGGCGCGTGTCGTGCACGCCGTCACTTATGCTCTCGGTGTTCCCTGGTTGCGAACGCTTGCCTTCGTGGCGGGCTTCGGCGCCGAGATCGCGATCGCATTCGAACTTCTCATCTAGCTTGTCCGCAATCGCGCCTTGTTTCGGCGGCCGTTCGGCCGCCGTCCCGTTTTCAACATGGCGGTGCCGAGCAGAAACCCCCGGGACAGAGGGGTTTTGCACTCAATGATTTTCCCCAAGAGCAATCCCGCGTAAAACATCGCTTCGCGTTACCCTATGATCGTCCCTGGGTTCGGGAGAAAGGCATGCGCTTGTCCACGTTCATACGAAACAACGAAGAAGCGATCCTGCAGCAATGGGAAGGCTTCGCACAGTCGATTCACAGCGCGCCGGACGCGATGAACAAGTCGGCCTTGCGCGACCACGCGAAGTTGATGCTGAAGTCCATAGCCGAAGATATCGAAACGTCGGGGCCGCCGCAGGAAACCCGGAAATCACGGCAGTTGTCGGCACGCGGGCGTGAGCGTACGGCCGCGGAAGCGCACGGCAGCGACCGGATGGAATGGGAGTTCAGCGTCGCCGACATGGCATCCGAATTCCGCGCCTTGCGCGCCAGCGTGATCCGCCTCTGGAGCGAAGCCAGCGAGGAAACGAACTCGCGCGACATGATTCGCTTCAACGAGGCCATCGACCAGGCATTGTCGGAATCCATCGAAAGTTACGTACGCGAGAATGAGCAACGGCAACGCCTGCTGAATGCCATGCTGGCGAATTCATCGGATCACAGTTTCATCTTCGACAGGAACGGCAGGTTTCTTTTCGTCAACCGAACCATGGCCGACGTTTATCAGAAGCATCCCTCCGAAATGATCGGCAAGCGTGTCGAGGATTTCGACGTCTCGCTGGCAGCCCAGGTTCACCGGCAAACCCGTCATGTCATCGAAGCCGGCGAGGAATGCCGCGGCGAGGCGTCCGTCAGGTCGGCATCCGGAAACGAGCACGTCATCGAATACCGGTTCACGCCCATCCTGGACGACGAGGGAAACCTCGAAGCCGTCGCCGGCAACTCCCGCGACATCACCGATCGAAAGGCCTGGGAACGGACGCTGTGGCAGCATGCCAATCACGATCACCTGACCGGCATTCCCAACCGCCGCCTGTTCATCGACCGGCTCAACCAGGACATCAAGCACGCGAAACGCTCGCGCGGCCTGCTCGCCGTCCTGTATATCGATCTCGACAAGTTCAAGCAGGCCAACGATTACCTGGGTCACGATGGTGGTGACGCGCTCCTCAAGGAGGCAGCGAGGCGAATCGCATTGTGCATTCGCGAGACGGACACGGTTGCACGGCTGGGCGGCGACGAATTCGCGGTGATTCTCATGGATGCGGGCGACCGGAATCATGTCGAAGGCGTCGCGCGCGCGATACTGACCCGGCTCGCGCGTCCGTTCTCCATCGGTGACGAGACGGTGAGCGTCAGCGGCAGCATCGGGATTGCGTTGCATCCCGAGCACGGCGTCCTGGCGGCCGAACTCGTGTCGCATGCGGACCAGGCGATGTATGCCGCCAAGAGCGGCGGCGGCGACAGGTTCAGCGGCTATTCACCCGAAGACAGTCAGCCCAGGCCGGTCAGGGATGACCGCAGCACGGTCATCCGGCACGACATGCACTGACGCAGCCGCAAGAACGTTGCGCCGCCTTTCAATCGCGCCGCGGCAACTCGCGGTCCACGCCGGAACCGCGAGGGTCGCTTTCCCGGGAGCGCGCCGGATTGAATTCGTGTTCGCGTTCGATGTCGCCGGGCGCCGCGGCGTCGTGCGTCGATTCCACATCCGTCCGCGTGGCGGAACGTTCGCGATCGCCGCCTTCGTAGGTACGGGCGGGGTGCGCCTGCCTTTCGCGATCGGCTTCCTTTTCGATCTGCGACGGAACATCGTCGGGATGTTTCGTTTTTCCGTTCGCCGGCCGCCGCTTGCCGGGCTGTTCGTGATGGTTCATCGCGCTCTCCTCCAGTCGGGTCGAGCGACCTTATTCCTGCAGGCGCGGTTTCGGCAGCCGGTCTGCGCCCGAGGCGGAAATCCTCATGGAAATTTCCCGCGTGAACCGCGGCACGGCAGCCGGGTTCTGAACAAGGGAACGGAAGATTACACGCATGGCCCGATAACGGCGTTCCGGAATCCGTGAAAGCATGGCGGCGTTCACCGGTGCGTTCCGGTTTCGACCTCGTCTCCGAATGTCACGCACCTGTGTGCTTCTGCGCCGAATGGCTTCCTGTCGGCCGGTGAGGCTTCACGATGAAGCATTTTCCCGCGTTTGTTACGTTCGTCTTTTTTCTTTCTTCCGGCGTCATTGCAAGCGATGAACCGGAGCGCCTCTTCGCGCCCGACAACGAGCGAAGCTTCGCCATGGCGCTCGCGACATCGGGCGATGTCATGGCCGTGGGCTCAACGGCACGCGCCGATGAAGCCTTCGGCGGCGTTTATCTCTACACACGGAATGAAAGTGAAAGCGGTGATGCAGACTGGTCGTACGTCCTGCTGACGGCGAGCGACGGCGATGCGACGGATCGCTTCGGCGAAGCGGTCGCAATGGATGGCGGCCTGCTTGCGGTAGGCGCGCCGATGGCGAGCGTGGAAGGCTTGCCGGAAGCGGGCGCGGTCTACCTGTTCCGGCGGGAAGCCGGCGAACACTGGAAGGAGTTCGCAAGACTTGGCGCGGCCGATCCCACCGTCATGGCGATGTTCGGGTCCAGCATCGACGTTGATGACGGCAGGGTGATTGTCGGCGCGCCGCAGGCGGACGTTGAACTCGGCATGCCGGGCGGCGCCGCCTACGTCTTCGATTGCAGCGTGGTTTGCACGCAAAGTGCGAAGCTTTCTCCTTCGACGCATGTGGCCGGATCACGCTTCGGATCTTCGGTTGCAATTTCAGGCGGCTTCGCCGCGGTCGGCAGGACCGGCGAGGAAATCGTCTACGTCTACGAGCATGACGGCGAATCCTGGCGGCACGCGCAGAGCCTGGATCCCGCGTTCATCGAACCGGCGTTCGACGAGGGCACCGGGATCGGAGGGAGCGTCCTGCTCGACGGTAATGTGCTTGCAATCGGCGCGCCCCATGACGATGACCCGTCTGCCGGGAGCGAACCGGGCTGGTTTACCGGCGTGGTTCACGTTTACGAACACAATGGTGATGATTGGGTCCGAACGGCGGTACTGTCAGGGAAGGGTATTGCCGAACCGGTGGCGAGGTTCGGCCTGCGGATTGACCTCGAGGACGGGAATCTCGCCGTCACCGCGGGCCGCGAAATTTCCGCGCGCGTCTATCGCAGGGACGCGGCAGGGGCCTGGAGCCTGGCGGCCGATTTCTTCATCGATGAACAGCTGGATCCGATTCCCGTCGCGGTCTCCCGCGAGCGGCTGCTTGTCGGTTATCCCAACGCGCGGCTTGGGTCGGTGGACGAGCCGCCGCTCGTCGAGGTTTACGCGCTCGCAGGTCCGGCCGGCGAAGCCCCGCCGGAGCATGACGAAGACGATGCGGCGGACCAGGATACCGGCGGTACTGGCGATACGGCCGATTCGGATGCCGGAAATTCCGATGGCGGCGGCAACGGCAATCCCGATGACGGCGCCGACGGAGCCGGGGACAACGAAACGGCGGGCACCAGCGGCACGGAAACCCGCCGCGACAACGGCGGCGGCGCCGGAACCTGGCTGCTTGTCCTGCTGCTGGCGGCGGCAATTCCGGGGCGTGCCGGAAAGCGCCGATCGCGGTCGTGATTCGCGCCGTCGCCGAGCGGCTCAGGCGACGGCCTTTTTGTCCGGCGGTTCGCAGTTCGCGTCGGTCAATGTCCTGGGGCGGTATTTTTCGAAGGCGTGCCAGCGTTGCCAGACACTGTCGTCGACGGTGACGTTGACCGCCTTGCGCCCCTCGCTGTCCCTGTCGAACGCGCGATGGTGTCGTGCCTGGCCGTGGAAGATTCTCCGGTACCAGTAATAGATGCCGAACATGAACTCCTTCAGCGAATCCACCGGCTCCCGCCGGAAGGCCTCCGGTTTCGCCTTGATGAGGTCAAGCTTGAGTCCCGCCGCCAGCGCCTTGCGCTGCATCCATTCGAGCGCGATTTCCGCCAGCGTGCTGTCCTTGTAGCCGCCGCCGACATTCGCGTGGGCGCCGATGAACCAGCGTTGCTCGACCTCGATGTTCTGGGGTTTCTTTTGCCCGGTGGGCGTGGTCCACGGAACGCTTTCATAGGCGGCGCGGTGTTCGTCGAGCGCGAGCGCCTGGTAGGCGCGCCGGATGATCCGGCTCAGTTCGGTGTCGTGCCAACGGTATTTTTTCCTCGAGATCACGGAACCCGGCACGCCGAGCGCGCCGACCGTGTCCCAGACGCCGAGGAAATCGATGACGGCGTCGCGGGAATACTGCTTGCGGAACGCCGCGCACTCGGGGCCGTCGGGCTTGAACTTCCTGTTCCTGTAAAGCTGCGTGGCTTCCTTCAGCAGTTCCGGCGTCACGATCCTGAGCAGTCCGCACTTGCGAATCATTCCGCCCAGGCTTCTCGCGGTGTAGGCGCCGCGGCTGAAACCGAACAGGAAGATTTCGTCGCCCTCCGCGTAACGGCGGCACAGCCACTCGTAGCCCTGCTGCAGGTTCCGGTCGAGGCCGTATCCCGTCAGTCCGCCGCGGATGCGGTCCCATCGGCCGGTGCCCACGCCCGGATCGTAGAAAAACCGCTGGCTGATCGCGCCGTCGCGGTCATGCAGGCTGCCGGCCAGCCGGAACACGTTGGTCTTGTCCTCGTGATCGTTCCACGTCCCGTCAAACAGCACGACAAGGCGCTGGCGAAAAGGATTGTCGGATGCAGTCATGGTGTCCCCCGTTCGATTTCTTTTCGGAATCCTTTCCCCCGATGGGGTCAAAGATAGCGGGAATCGCGGAGGAGTAAAGACAGGCACCCGCGCATCGGAGGGGTTGATGCGCGGATGCCGCCTGCGAGTTCAGAAATAACCGTGAACCTGCAGGAACACCAGCGTGTGGTTTTGCAGATCTTCTTCCGGGACACCGTCGTACATGCGCGTCCCGAGCCGCAGTTGCATGTAGGGAATCGGGAAGTATTCCCAGGCCACGCTGAGGCGGTTCAGTTCGTCGTCGTCGAGATCGGTGTTCGGGTCCAGGAACTCGGCGGTGACTTTCAGGTTGTGGCCCTTGCGAAAGAGCCAGTTGGCTTCAAGCAGGCCTGCCTGTTGCGTGAGTTCGCCGGCGGCGAACGTGCCGTCCTGGATGAAGTCGATTTCCGCGAGCCACGCGATGGAACCCGTGCGCAGTCCCGCGAACACGCCCTGCATGTTGCGTTCGCCGGCCTCCGTGTCGTTGACGTTGATGCTGGCGCCGGCGCGCCATCCCGGCCGCACGTGCACGCTTCGCAGGCTGAACTGCTTGCCCGTGTCGAGTTCCGGGCCGCCCGCAGTGCCGTTGGAAACCGCGATCTGCGTACTCCAGCGCGCCGCTTCCCAGCCGAACTCGACGCCCGTGTCGGGCGTGTTGAAGTTGATCCCCGGCGTCTGCCGGATGAACGCGCTGTCGTCTTCCAGGCGCAGGCCGAAGGGCAGGTACATCTGGCCGGCCTTGACGTACCAGTCGTGGCCCGCGGACCAGTAGCGCGCGTACGCCTCCAGGTTGCGGCTGCCGCCCGGCGCGACGCGCTGGTCCAGGTAGATGTCGACGCGCCCCGGCAGGGGACTGAAATCCAGGTAAAGCCGCGTTTCCTCGAGTTCGAACGCGAGCTGGCTGTCCTGGTTCGGGATGTCGGCGAAATTCGCGTTGGCGCGCAGGTTGCCGCCCGCCGCGACGTACTCGTTCAGGTCTCCGGTCCAGGGCTTGCCGTCGGTTGCGAACTGCCGCGCCGAAAGCGTCATTTGCGCGTACAGGTTGCCGTAGTCGTTGCGCATGCCGCCGCCGGTCGGATTCACGTGGCAGCTGGCGCACTTCATGCCGGATTGAACGGCAATCCACGGCTCCGCGTGCGCGGGCAGGGCGAGCAGCAACGCGAGCCCCAGTCCGGCGAGGCTCGCGAGCTTCATGCGCCCCCTCATTTTGCAGGCTCGATGGCGAAGTGCATGACGAAGTCGCCGCCCGGCTTGCCGTTGGCGTCGCCGTCGATCAGGCGGCCCGAACGGTCTGCCGCGGCGAAGGATCCGCTGCCGTCGACGCGCACTTCGTAGTGCCCCGCGTTCCAGGATTCGGCGGGCGCGTCCAGCCGGATGACCGTTGGCGAAAGCGAGGTGATCTGCATCTGCAGATTTTCCACCGGCCGCGGTTGCAGGGTGACGGGGTCGATATCGTCCAGGTTCACCACCTGCACGAGTCCGGCACGCAGCAGCGAGACGTCGAGTTCCGCATCCGCGATCAGCAGGATCTGTCCGGGCGCCTTGTCGAGCTTGCTGCCGGGAACCGGCCATGCGGCAGTCAGCGTGGCCTTTTCCTGCGAGGCCGCCGTCGCGGTTTCCGGCGCGCCGTCGGTGATCCACTGGCGGATGGCGGCGATGGTGTCGGCAGACAGGTAGGGCCCGCCGAGCGGCATGCGGCTGCCGACCGCGTTGGTGCCTTCGATCTTGTGCACCAGGTAGCTGTCGTCCGGGTTGCCTGGCTCGACGCGCATCAGCTCCGGTACCTCGGCGCTCGGCACGTTCACCAGCATGCCGTAGGACACGCCCGCTTCCAGCCGCAGGCCCTGCGGCGCACCGGCGCCGGTGTGGCATTGCGTGCAGATCGGCGTGAAGACATTTTCCTGTATGGACGCCAGGGTCGGCTCGACGACTGTATCGCCGCCACCGTCACCACCGCCATCTCCGCCGCCGCCGTCTCCGCCGCCGCCACCACCACCGCCCCCGCCGCCGCCCCCGCCGCAGGCGGCCAGCGACAGGAAGAAAGCGACCGCCAGCATCGGCAGCCAGTGAGGACGGGAAACCGTTTCCCCGGATAACGGCGTGTGCAAGGACATGATCCACCTCCAAAGCGGAATGATTCGACGGGCATGCCACCGCGCGAGAACTTCCACGGCGGGTTCGACCGTGAATCCTTCGGTTCGCGCCCGAGGTTCATCTGTTTTTCGACCGGACGGCGCCGAATGCCGCGCCTCGTCCTTCCGGACGCCGCCGGGATACGGGTTTTCCCGGGTGAATTATTGTCATGTCAGGGAAACCATCGTCCGGCTTGCGCCGGGGGAACGGTATTTTATGTATGGTAGGCAGCGCGTTTCCCTGCGATACCGCAACGTCATGTCCTGGTTTCGACAACGTGTCATCGAACTGCTGGCGCCCGCCGACATTCGCATCGGCGGCGAGCGCCCGTGGGATATCCAGGTGAACGACGCGCGCTTTTTCCGGCGGGCGGTGCTGCAGGGTTCGCTCGGTCTCGGCGAGTCGTACATGGACGGCTGGTGGGACTGCGAGCGGCTGGACGAGATGTTCTTTCGCCTCCTTCGCGCGGACGTCGACAAATCGGTCAACGACTGGCACCGCGTCGTCCTGTCCCTGCGGACGCGCCTGTTCAACCTGCAGTCGCGCACCGGCGCGTTCCAGATCGGCCGCCGGCATTACGATCTCGGCGAGGAATTGTTCGAGTGCATGCTCGATCCGCTGCTGATCTATTCCTGCGGCTACTGGAAGGACGCGGACGACCTCGCCGCCGCACAGTGCGCGAAGCTTGATCTCGTGGCGAAAAAGCTCGGCCTGCAGGCGGGCATGCGCGTGCTGGACGTCGGTTGCGGCTGGGGCGGCGCGGTGAAATATCTCGCGGAAACGCATGGCGTTGAAGCGATCGGCATCACCGTGTCGCGCCACCAGGCGGCGTTCGCGCGCGCGCAGGCTGCCGGGCTTCCGGTCGATATCCGCCTCGAGGACTATCGCGACCTGCCGGATGAATTCCCGGGACATTTCGATCGCGCGTTTTCCATCGGCATGTTCGAACACGTCGGCTACCGCAACTACCGGCAGTACTTCGAGGTGCTGCGGCAATGCCTCAAGCCGGACGGCCTTTTCCTGCTGCATTCCATCGGCCGCAACACCAGCAGCACGCACACCGATCCCTGGATCGCGCGCTACATTTTTCCGCGCTCGAACCTTCCGTCCATCCGGCAGATCGGCGGGGCATGCGAAGGACTGTTCGTGATGGAGGACTGGCACAACTTCGGCGCCGACTACGATCGCACGCTGCTCGCCTGGCACGCGCGTTTCGAAACGCACTGCACGCAACTGCCGCCGCAATACGACGAGCGCTTTCGCCGCATGTGGCGCCTGTACCTTTTGATGAGCGCGGCCGGGTTCCGCGCGCGCCGCATGCAGTTGTGGCAGCTCGTGCTTTCGCCGCGCGGCGTTTCGGGCGGTTACGTCGCGCCGCGCTGAGCCGGCGACGCGTACAACGCGTGCGCCAGCGCCACGGCCGCCTGGCGATCGAGGAAGGGAATGCGGATCTGTGCCGCGCTCGCGCCGGCGGTATCCACGCCGAGGCTCGCCATCCGGTAGCGGCGATCGAAGGGCGATGCCGAAACGCGCACGGCCTGGATGCGATTGCGCGGCGCGACGGAAAGCCGCCGTGTCAGCCAGCCGCGCCGGAAGACGAAAAAATCCTCGTGCAACGCCCAGCCGGTGTACTTCACGTACATTCGCGCGTGCAGCCACAACAGCGGAAAGGCCGGCAGCACCACGACCGGCGCCCACCAGCCCGCGAGCAGGAGAGCGGGCGCGGCGGCAACCGCCAGCCAGATCCAGCTCGACAGCCGGAACAGCCGCCACTGCGCGCGCGGCGACAGCCGTTGCCACCGGAGTCCCTCAAGACGAACCTGCGGCAGCGCGATGCGGATCAGCGCTTCGGCCTTGTCGGGTGTACAGACCGGTGCAAGCCAGAGCTTTCCTGCCTGCGCCTGCTGCTGGTTCTGGGCGCCGCCCGCAAAACCGCCGGCGAGATCCACGTGCAAGGAAACGCGCCCGAAAAGCCGGTGCAGCAGCGTCGCTTTCCGGTGCACGACCTGGATGCGCGGCCGGCGCAGGGTCAGTGACAGGCGCGTGAACAGGCCGTGGCGAACGCGCAGGTCCTCGCCCTGCCGCATGAGCCGGAAATCGTGCAGCGTGACGAAGGCAAGCAGGATGGACAGAAGGCGCGTGCCAATGATCAGGCCGGCGATCGCGGAAAGGACGATGAACGCCTGCGCGAGCGGTCCGCTGGCGGCGAAGTCCGCAAACGGCAGCCTTTCGATCAACGGACCCAGCCACGCTTCCATCGCGCGGTACGCGCCGCCCTGCGCAAGCAGGCCGAACACGGCGGCGACCACGATCATGCCGCGGTTGTCGATCAGCCCGTAGCGGACCAGTTCGCCGGGTCCGAGATGCAGCAGCGTTTCCCCGGCCGCTTCGCGGTGCGATTCGGCGGCAGGCGCATCGCCGTCACGCGTGGCGAAAACGCGCTCGCGCATCTCCCTGACGGCAGCCAGGCCCAGCACGCGGATGACGGCCTCCGAACTGCCGCCGCTCGACGTTTCCACGCGCACCTCGGCGACGTTCAGCAAGCGGTGCAGGAGGTTGCGCTCCGTGTCCACGTTCTCGATGCGGCCGTACTCGATGTTGCGGACATTGCGGAAGAAAAGCCCTTCGCGGATCACCAGGCCGCGCGGCCCGAAACCGTAGCGATAGATTCGTTGATGCCAGATCGCGCCGATGATCAGCGGCACGACAAGGACGAGGCCCCACAGCGCGTAGTCGTCGCGCGCGCCGAGCACGAGAGCGGCTGCGAGCGGAAAGATGAAATGCCGGATGTAATCGGCGGCAACGAAAATCCACGAAAGCGCGTGCAGGCGCTCTTGCGGCGTGAAGTCCTCAGACGGCATCGCCGTCCTCGCGCTGCAGGTCAAGGCGCAAGGCGACGGCAACGTCATGCGCGAGTCCCGGCAATTCGATTTTCGTGTAATGGCTGCCGGCGGTGTAAAGCTTCAGGGTCGCGATGCCGTAATGGCGTTGCAGCGGGCCCTGCGCGATGTCGGTGTGCTGGATGCGCGTGCGCGCGAGCGACGACTGCGTGCGCCAGAAGACGCCGGCGCGGATGACGATGCCGGTTTCGTCCACGGAGTAATCCAGCCGGCGGTACTTCGCCGCCGGATACCACCACCCCAACGCGGCGGCGACGCAGGACAGCAGGAGCAGCGCGGGAACCGTCGCCGCCTGCGGCAGGCGCGAAGCGAGCATGAAAGCCGCGCAGGCGGCCAGTGCGAATGCGCCGCCGAGTGCGAAGCTCCAGCGCCATGCCGCGATTGCGCGGCGATCAACAGGCTTCCACGCCATGATCGTGTTTGTTTCCCTGCAGGATGAAATCGGAAGAAGGCTTCGCGTTACCAGGCGCGATCCGCGTCCTCCAGGTATTCCAGCGCGTTCGCGGCCGCGCGGCACAGATCCCGGTAGCGGTTCGCGAGCATATCGACCTGCTGCCAGCCTTTCGCCTGATTGCTGAAGGCGATGCCGGTGTATTGCGGCAGCAGCTGCGCGGCTTCCGCTTCCGCCGCGAGCTGTTCGTGCGTGGCGGCGCATTGCGCGTAGGCTTCGATTTCGCCGGCAAGCGCGGCGTTCGCCTTGACGATGTAGGCCGAAACGGCAGCGCGTTCCTTGCGGGTGCGGCGTTCACGGATCGGATCGACACAGGCTTCGTCGCGGTAATCGGCCATGCCGATGACGGGGCAGGTATTCTCGATCTCGTTGCGTGTCTGCTCCTGGATGGCGTGGAGCTGCTGGCGGAATGTTTCCGCGACGTCCTGGCCGTCGTGTTCCTGGAACACCTGCGCCTCGCACATCGTCACTTCCGGATCCATGAGCCGCGCGATCAGTTCCCCCTGCCGGTCGCTCACGCGTCCGGCTCGCGCGCCGCCCATGGCCAGTTTCTGTGCCTGCATCATGTCCGCCATTGCCTGTTGCTGTGCATGCGCCAGCAGCGGATCGATGGCCGCGCAATCCTTCGCCTCGACCGGATCGGGAATCGGCGGAATCTTGCGCATGACTTCGGACGGCGCGGGGCCGGCGGCGTGCACGCAGAACGGGACGGCAAGAAGCGCGCAGGCTATGCGGAGTCTGTTCATTGTCGTTTACTCCTTATTTATATCGGCGCCGGAATGCCGTTCGTGCCACGCATTCCACGGTAAAGTGTAGTGTCATGCGGTGAAATCAGCACAACTTTCGTGGGCTTAGTCATCAGCTTGCGCAAGTTATTGCTTTTTTGTTCAACTGTGACCACAAGCTGCGCCAGGACTTCATTGCGGAGCAAGGAATGAAGAAGAAAGACAAGGGGACACTCGCCGGCGCGCTGTCAGCAGATCCAGGCACCGGAACAGCGGACGCGCCCGCGGCATGGCGCGCCTTCGCGCTGCTGTTCGAAAACAATCCGCAGCCGATGTGGATCTACGACCGCAGGACGATGCGGTTTCTCGAGGTCAACGACGCGGCGACGAAATCCTACGGCTACACCCGCGACGAGTTCCTTGGCATGACGCTTGCCGACATCCGCCCCGTCGAGGACGTCGGCCGCCTTCGCCGGATACTCGATGCGCCGCCGGAGAAGGGCTACAAGGTTTCCACCGGCTGGCAGCACCGGCGCAAGGACGGCTCCTTCATTTTCGTGACCATCCACAGCCACGAAATTCCCTACGAAGGCCATGACGCCGCGCTGGTCATGGCCGCCGACGTCACCGAACTGCACGAACTGATCGAAGAGCTCGAAGCGCAGACGCTTTACTTCCAGCAACTCTTCGCCAATTCGCCTGACGGCATCGTGCGTCTCGATCGCGAGGGCAGGATCCTCGATGTCAATGCCGCCTTCGAGGAAATGTTCGGCTACGAACGCGACGCGTTGCTCGGCCGCACGCCGCTGTCGCTGATTGTCGCGGAAGAGGACGCGCGGGAATCGCTGGAGATGTTCTCGCGCAACGTGGAGCGCAAGGAGCCTGTGCGCACCATGGCCGTCCGGCGGCACAAGTCGGGCAGGAAGATCGAAGTGGAAATACTCGCCTATCCGATCCGCGGCGTCGACAAGGATCTCGGCGTGTTCGCGATCTATCACGACATCACCGAACGGCAGCGCGTCCTCGCGGAGCTCGAACACCAGGCGCGGCACGACCTGCTCACGGACCTTGTCAATCGCGGCGAGTTCATGCGCAACATCGAAACGCTGCTGGACGTCGCGCGCAGCAACCGTTCCCGCCACGCGCTGCTCTATCTCGATATCGACCAGTTCAAGGTCATCAACGACACCTGCGGCCATTCCGCTGGCGACAAGGCGATCGTTGAGCTTTCCCGCCTGCTGCAATCGACGCTGCGCGGCATGGACATCATCGCGCGTGTCGGCGGCGACGAGTTCGGCATCCTCATGCCCAATTGCGACGGCGATGCCGCCATGGCGCGGGCGCAACAGCTGCAGGACGTGATCGGCGGCTGGCGTTTCACCTGGAACACCCGGCAATTCCCGATCGCCGTCAGCATCGGCATTGTTGAAATCGACGCGGGGCTGAGCGGCGTCGAAGAAGTGCTGAGCGCGGCGGACGCGGCCTGCTACGCGGCCAAGGAAAAAGGCCGCAACCGCATCCAGCGCTACGATGCCACCGACGCGCATTTCGTATCGCGGAAAAGCGAAATGGCGTGGGTGTCGAAACTCGGCGACGCCATCGAAAAGGACCGCATCAAGCTGTTCTGCCAGGAGATACGGCCGCTGTCGCCGGGTCATGGCGGGGCGCACGGCGAAATCCTGATCCGCTACCGCGACGATGACGGCACGCTGGTCGCGCCCGGGCTGTTCGTGCCGCCGGCGGAACGCTACAACCTCATGCCGTCCATCGACCGCTGGGTGCTTTTGACGGTCTGCGAACGTCTCGCGCAAGCCGGCAAGGCGGCCGGTCCGGGAATGCTGAGCCTCAATGTTTCCGGCACCACCTTGAGCGACGAGCGGTTTCCCGGCTTCGTCAAGCGGACGCTGGCGGCCACCGGCGTGGCGGGCACGCGGTTGTGTTTCGAGATCACCGAGACCGCCGCGATCTCCAACCTTGCGCTTGCCACGCGCTTCATCGACGAAATGAAAACGCTCGGCTGCAGTATCGCGCTCGACGACTTCGGCAGCGGCATGTCGTCATTCAGCTACCTGCGCGAACTGAACGTCGATTACCTGAAGATCGACGGCACCTTCGTGCGCAACCTGCACGTCAATGACGTCGATCGCGCCATGACCGAGGCCATCAACAATGTCGGCAAGATTCTCGGCCTGAAGACCATCGCGGAGTTCGTCGAGAACGAGGAGATCGTCGCGCAACTGCGCGAGATCGGCGTCGACTACGCGCAGGGTTACGGCGTCCGCAAGCCGGAGCCGTGGCAGGAGTGACTGGCCGCTCCGGACGTCAGGCGCGGCTGGTTTCCGGCGAAGCGTTTCCTGGCGCGGCGCCCTGCACGGAGCCCAGCAGCAGGAAGGCGAGCACTGAACATGCCGCCATGACGGCGATCGTGACCGGCATGCTTTCGGCGGCGAACAGCGACACGAGCCCGCTCACCACGCCGCTGACGGTGAACTGGATCGCGCCCATGATCGCGGCCGCGGTGCCGCTCAGCTCGCGGAAGTAGTGCATGACGCTTGCCGTGTTGTTCGGCGCGATCGCGCCAAGGCTGCCCACGGCGACCGCGAGCGCCGGAACCGCGACGAATTCCGGCAGGGCGAACAGCGCGGCCGCGCCAAGCACCGCGATGGCAACCGCCTGCAACGCCAGCGCAACGCGCAGGATGGCAGCCGGTTCGCGCCTGCCGAGCAACTGGCGGTTCGCGAGGCTGAACCCGGCCATGACGGCGACGTTCGCCGCAAACAGCATCGAAAATTCCGCGTTCGAGAATCCCAGCCAGTGCATGTATATGAACGGCGCGTGCGTCAGGTAAACGAGCATGATGCTGAACACCAGCGCCTGCAGGCCGATGAAACGCATGGCGTTGCGATGACGAAGCACGTGCAGGTAGTTCGTTGCCAGGCGGTGCAGCGGTTCCGCGATGGCGCGGCGTGGCGCGGCACGGCCGCGAAACAGCGTGAGCTTCAGCAGCGCCGCGGCGAGCAGCGCGTACGCGGCGAGGAACACGAAAATACTGTGCCAGCCGCCGGCGTGAAGCAGCAGCGCCCCAATGGTGGGCGCGATCGCGGGCGCGATGAACATGATCAGCGCGATCAATGAAAAGAGTTGCGCCGTTTCGCGGCCTTCCGTGCGATCGCGCGCGATCGCCGGCACGCTCACCATGCTGAAGCCGCCGCCGAAGGCCTGCACCACGCGGCCGAACAGCATGAAGCCGAGCGAACCGCTGCCTGCCACCAGCAGGCTGCCGGCGAAAAACATTCCAAGGCCCGCAAACATCACCGGCCCGCGGCCGAAACGGTCCGAAAGCGGGCCGCCGACGAGCTGTCCCGCCGCGAGCGCGATGACGTAGACGCTGATCGTCAGGCCGACCTCGCCGATGGAAATGCCGAGCGCCGCAGCAATGGCGGGAAACGCGGGCAGGTAGGCATCGAGCGCGAAGGGGCCGAGCGCCACGACGAACGCGAGCACGGCGGCAAGGCGAAAATGTTTCAAAAGGTCTCCTTCGCCGGCGGCGGCGCTGCGGGAAATGCGGGGAAGATGGCAGGCGACGCAGGATAGGAATATTAGTTGTTAAAGTCAACTAATTCTCGTAAGGTTGCGGCGGGCATTTTCCGAGGAAATCGAATTGGCGGGCGGAACAGGCAACAATGGACGCGGGGTCGACGTCGAGTACGCGCTGGAGCATCTCATCTACGCCTACCGGCGCGAATTCCTGTCCGTAATGCAGGGCGCGGGCCTGGAATTGTCGCCGCTGGAGATCCGCGTGCTTCGCCTGCTGCACCGCTCGCCGGGCTGCAGCCTGCAGCACCTGGTGCATTGCACGGTCCGCGACAAGGCGCAGGTCACCCGGCAGGTGCGCGTCCTGGAAGACAGGAAGCTCGTGCGGCGCGAACGCGACGCCGAAGACCAGCGCAGCTTCCGCCTGTATCTCACGGCGTCCGGGGCGCGTCTCGAGAAACAGGTGCGCGGCGTTCGCGCAACCGTCAATCGCCGGCTTTTCTCCCGGCTTGACGGCGGCGAGCGCGAACAGTTGCGCCGGCTGCTGAACCTTTGCATCGACGCGCTCAGGGATTGACTGCAGGAAAGCCGTCAGAACCCAAGGGACAACCCCCACCGTCAATCCATCAATGTTCCGATGCGGCTCAGGTGTTGCCTGTAGCCGATTTTCCGCGTTTGGATGCCATCTCCGAAAACAAACGGCTTCTCCGCCATGCATGCTGCGCGACATCCGTCACCGCCGATGCGCCAGGAGAAGATCATGACCGTAAACCTGTTCGATACGCAGGGAACGCCGCTGGACCAGCAGAAGTTCACCTTGAGGGAGCTGTCGCCGCCGCCCATCAGCAAGCTCGATGACGACGCGTTCACGCGCGTGCGCATCATCCTGATGAACGGCATCGAGCAGCAGGCGAACCGTTTCCAGCACCTGTGCGCGCAGATGAACGAAGCGCTGCGCGAACCGCTGGCGCGCATCCGGCGCGTCGAGCATCACCAGCAGACGGTGGTGAACTGGCTGCTGTCGGGCGACCACTCGCCGATCGAAACCACCATCGCCTACGAACAGGTGGCCATCGAGGTGACCGCCGCCATCGCGCAACAGGAGCCGGACGACTACCTGGCGCAGGTGTACCGCTACGGGCTGCTGGAAGACTTCGATCACATGTACCGCTACTCGGCGCTGCTGGATCGCGTGGAGGGAAAGGATGCGAACAACATCCTGCAAAGCTACACGGACGTGATCCCGGGGCGCCCGACCTCGGACGAACATCGACATCCGCACGACGACCTGCGGGATCACTACGACCGCGCGACGGCGCAGCCGGTCAGCAAGCTGAACGCGCTCACCATCATGTCCGGCGAGTACCAGACGCGCGACTACTACATGAACATCGGCCCGACCTTCGCGGACCCGGTCGCGCGGAATCTCTACGCGGAAATCGCATCCATCGAAGAGCAGCACGTCACGCAGTACGGCTCCATCATCGATCCGAACGAGACCATGCTGGAGAAGTGGATGCTGTACGAGGCGAACGAGGCGTACAACTACTACAGCTGCATGGAGGCCGAAACCAATCCGCGGGTGAAGGCGATCTGGGAACGCTTCCTGGACTACGAGCTCGGGCATCTTGCCCTGGTCATGGATCTCTTCAAGCAGCACGAGCGCCGCGACCCTGCCGAAATCCTGCCGCAGGCACTGCCCGACCCGATCGCCTATGAAAGCCAGCGCGAGTTCGTGCGCGAAACGCTGAAACGCGAAATCGACCTGCGCGCCGCGGGAACGGCGTTCGTGGACAAGGCCGAGGAGTCCGGCGACTCGCTGCAGTACCGCGAGCACCTCAACTCGGAAGGCTCGCCGTCGGATGCCGTCGCCGCGGGTTACATGTGGCAGCCCGGCACCGAGCTCGGCAACGACGCCGTCCGCGCGGCCTGAACGAACAGGAGAAACGCAATGGAAAAATCCACAGAAATGGGCATGAACCGCACCGGCATCGCCATGTCGCCGATCCACAGCAAGGCGATGATCAGCGGATCGCAGCAACTGACGCCGGTCGAAAGGCCGGACGGGCAGGCCGTGAAACTGATGGAACGGCAGTTCATCGAAAATGCGGGGAAGGTCGGATCCGTGCCCGTTCCCGGCACGCTGTCCGGCGCGCTCAAGACCGCGATGGAGAAGATGACCGGCCGCAATCCCGAAGCGCTGCTCAACAAGATGGGCGAACGCCTCGCCTTCGAGCGCAGCGGCGTCCGGCTGTATGAAAGCATGATTCGCAAGTGCGAAGCGGTGGCAACGCTGCAGGGCGCCGCGCCGCTGCCGCTGGACGAGTTGCAGCACATTCGCAGCGAGGAACTGGAGCATTTCCGCCTGTTGAAGACGTGCATGACGGACATGGGCGCCGATCCGACGGCGCAGACGCCGGACGCCGACGTGAGCGGCGTGGCGGCGTCGGGCGCGATGAAGGTCATTGCCGATCCGCGCACCTCCGTTGCGCAATGCCTTGAAGCCCTGCTGATGGTGGAGCTGGCGGACAACGCCGCCTGGGAACTGCTGATCGCCCTGTCCGAACAGATGGGCATGGACAGCATGGCGGACGACTTCCGCCAGGCCCTGAAACAGGAAGAAACGCACGTGCGGCGCGTGCGCGACTGGTACGAGCAGGCGGTGATGGCGGACGCGGGCAGGGAAAACGCGGCGCGCCACTGAGCCTTTCGCGGACCAGGGGCGGCGTGCCGTACGGCGCGCCGCCTTATCTTGTGTTTCGGTGAATGTCGTTCATCATTGCGTCGAGCTTCGCCTTCCACCGGACATGCAATGAAGAAAGACCCTTCCTCGCTCGACGCCGTCATCACCCCGCGCGCGAGCGATCTCGGCAACGGCTTCACGGTGAAACGCGCGCTGCCGTCGCTGCAGCGGCAGATGATCGGGCCGTTCATCTTTCTCGACCAGATGGGGCGGGCCATGCTCCCGCCCGGGGATGGTCTCGATGTTCCGCCGCATCCGCACATCGGCCTCGCCACCGTGACCTATCTTTTCGAAGGCGAACTCCTGCACCGCGACAGTCTCGGCGTCGTGCAGGCCATTCGTCCCGGCGAGTTGAACTGGATGACCGCAGGAAGCGGCATCGTGCATTCCGAGCGCACGCCGGCGGAACAGCGCGCCGCCGAGAGCGCGCTGTACGGCATCCAGTGCTGGGTGGCGCTGCCGGAACGCGACGAGGAAATGGCGCCGGCTTTCGCGCATCACGATGCGGACGAATTGCCCGTGACGGATGCCGAAGGCGCAAGGCTTCGCGTCATCGCAGGCGAACTGTGCGGCCTGCGTTCTCCCGCGGCCACGCGGTCCGCGCTGTTCTACGCGGACCTGGCGCTGGCCGCCGGCGCGAAATTCCGGCTGGCGGCGGACTACGACGAACGCGCCGCGTATGTCGTCGAGGGCGAGCTGAAAATGCCGCCCGGTGACGACGTTCATGGCGCAGGGCAGTTGCTCGTCTTCGGCCGGGGCGGCGAGATCGTGCTGCAGGCGCAATCGAACGTCCGCCTGCTGCTGCTCGGCGGCGAGCCGATGGAGGGCCGGCGGTTCATCTGGTGGAACTTCGTGTCGAGTTCCCGGGAGCGCATCGAACAGGCGAAAGCGGACTGGCGCGACGGCCGCTTCGGGCACGTTCCGGGCGAGACGGAATTCATCCCCCTGCCGGAACGGAAGCCGCGGCCGGTGAAATACCCGTAGCGCCCAGCCCCATTTCACATATTGTGTCCGCAGCGCGTTCTGGGGCATGCTCGCGTCATCCATCCTGGGGGAATGGCTGATGATCCGCGACGACGCGCACTGGCTTGCACTGGCCGACACCTTCTATTCGGCAGCCATCGACGGCCATGGCTGGCACGCGGCACTGGAAGGTTTCGCCGCGGCAACGGGATCAGAGGTCGGCGAACTGGTCTGCTTCGGTCAGAACGCGACCGTACCCGTCAACGTGCTGACCGGCATCGATCCGGCCTTCGAGAAAGCCTTCGTCGAAGCCGGCGGCGGCGATCCCGCGATCAATCCCCGCGTCCGGGCGGGCACCGCCGCGCCGCCATTGCAGTCCTGCGCGGAAGCGGACTTCATTACGCCCGAAGAGTACCGGCGGGATCCGCACTACCAGGAATTCGCGATTCCCTGGAACATTCCCTTTGTCTGCGTGACGACGCTTGAGAAAACCGACGACCTGCTGGTTGGACTCGCCGTCGCGCGCACGCAGCGGCAAGGTCATATCACCGACGCGCAGCGGGCCGTGTTCGACTCCCTGTCACCGCATGTCCGCGCCGCGGTAAGAATGCAGTTCGCGCTCGAAGGGCAGGGCGAGGCGCTGCTTGGCGGCGCGCTGGAAGCACTGTCGATTCCCGCGTTCGTCTGCGACCGCACCGGCCGCGTGCGGGCGATGACGCCGGCGGCGGAACAGCTCGCCAGCGCGGACCGCGGCATCGGGTTGCAGAAAGGTCATCTGCACGCGGTGAGTCCCGCGGACGCAAAAGCCTTGAAGGATACGGTAGCCGCCGTGCTGCACGCGCCGCGCACGGCCGGCGAGCGGCCGCCGCAGGCCGTTGTCGTGCATGACGCCGCGGGCGCGCCCTCGCTGGTGCTCGACGTCATCGCGTTGCCGACGCAGCCGTTCCAGTTTCACTTCACGCCGCGCGTGCTGATTGTCGCGCGTGGCGAGCGCGGGCCGGATGCATACCGCGCCAATCTGCTGCAGGTCGCTTTCGCACTGACCGCCGCGGAGGCCGACATCGCGATCCAGGTTTCCCGCGGCCGTCCGCCGGAGCTCATCGCGATGGCGAGAAACGTTTCCGTCGGCACGGTGCGCAGCCAGATCAAGGCGATCATGGCGAAACTCGGCGTCAGCCGGCAGATAGAACTCGCCGCCAAGGTGAACCGCTTCTAGCCGCATCGCCGATCGGACCCGGATAGCGGGTTACAATCATGCCGGATTTCCGCGAAGACAAGGGAAACGCGACGATGGCTACGCGTGCGAAAAACGACGCCTGCGTATTGCGGGCGCCGGGCCCAGGCGACATCGGCTGGATCGTGCACCGGCACGGCGTGCTGTACGCCGAGGAGCATGGCTGGAACATGCGCTTCGAAGGCCTGGTCGCCGAGGTGGCCGGAAAATTCCTGCGTGATCACGATCCGGAGCGCGAGCGCTGCTGGATTGCCGAGCGCGACGGCAGGATCGCAGGCTCCATCTTCCTGACACGCGGCGAGCACGGCTTCGGAAAACTGCGCCTGCTGTACGTCGAGCCGTTTGCGCGCGGATCCGGCATCGGACAGCTGCTGGTCGAAACCTGCATCGATGCCGCGCGCGATTGCGGCTACCGCGGACTGGAACTCTGGACCACCGGCGTGCTGCATTCGGCGAGGCGGCTTTACGAAGCGGCCGGCTTCCGGCTGGAGGCGGAAGCGCGTTTCGACACCTTCGGGCCGGAGCTTGCCGGACAGACGTGGCGCCTGGCGTTCCGGTAGTCGAAGTCCTCTGTTCGTTTTCGAACACAGCAAGGAACTGTCTTCGCCTACTCTCGTTTACCGATGCATTTTCCCCCGGCCAATGGCAGATTGCGCGGGTGGGCACTAGGGGCGGTCGCGATGCTTGTTGCGGACATCATCCGAAAGGCGGTAGCCGGCGAGCTGCGTTTCGACTTCATCGAGTCGAGAATCGTCGCGGCATACCGCGGCCTGGTTTCATCGCAGAAGGGCACCGCCTACTCGAACCCCGGCGACAACGCGTTCCTTTATCACTTCACGCCGCGCGGCATGCTCGCCGATGACTGGACGGCGGAGGGTGGCTACCTGGCGCGCAGCGAGAATGACGACGTGACCTTCAGCGTCTCGGGCGTCGAACGCAGCAGCGCCCACTGGACGGGAATCGCCACTCACCTGCGCGCGACGTCCGGCCCCGGCGGATTCGCAATTCATGGCCGCGTGCATGAATGGACGCGGACCGACGGGCGCGCGACACGCAACGCGTTCATCCGCACGGTCATTCCAGGCCACTTCCCCTATCCGGCCACCATCCGCCATGTGCCCGGCCTCCACGTACGGCATGCGGAGGTCCTCCTCGATGGAATGCGACTGGAGTTCCGCGGTTATGACGACTACACGGAGATCAGCGTGATGAATGCCGTGGAACAGCCGGTGGGCCTGATGAAGCTTGCCGTGATTGCGCTTGGCCACGTGCTGCAGCGGCCCGCGCAATGGGTGTACATGGAGCGGCACCATGACCAGTGCCGCACCATCACAATGCGGGAAGCCGGCGGCGCCCGCACGGCCAGTGAAGAGGTTGCCGTGCCGAGGTCCACTTACGGCGAGTTCTGGCGTCGTTACGCGCAGGAGCTTCGCGCGCTGATGTAGCCTCCGGCGAACCGGCTCGGTCCGCTTCCGGCTCGATTCCCATCTCGACCAGCAGCCTGTCGGCGCCATCAACCTTGTCCATGACGAAAAGCATGTACAGGGCGCTGACGTGTATCGAGCGCACCTGCTCCGGCGCGTAATCCCAGTCGGAGATGATGCCTTCATACGTCATGTCGAAGATCAGCCCGACCAGTTCGCCTTCCTCGTTCAAAGTCGGCGAGCCGGAATTGCCGCCGGTGATGTCGAGGTTGGCGAGGAAGTTCACCGGCACGCTGTTCACGTCGCGGTCGAAATACGGACCGTAGTCGCCCTCGCCGATCGCGTCGAGCAGGTCCAGCGGCACATCGAAAGGCCACTCGCCGCGATGCTTTTCCACGATGCCGGCGAGGGTGGTGAACGGCAGGTAGCGCACCGCGTCGCGCGGCTCGTAGCCCTGCACGGTGCCGAAAGTGACGCGCAAGGTGCCGTTCGCATCCGGATACACCGGCTCGCCGAGAGAGTCCTTCCACGCGATGAGCGCTTCCATGTAGCGCGGCCGCGCGGCAGCGAACTCGCCTGCCAGCGCTTCGCGCGCGTCTTCCAGCCTGCGGTTCGCTTCATACGTGGCGACGGCGAGCTCGATGAACGGATCGTCGCTCTGCCGGAACGCTTCGGGATCCCTTTCAAGCCACGCAAGCCGCGCTTGCGTTTCATCCAGCGCGGTCGCCGCGTACATGCGGTCCAGCTGTTCGGTCAGCGCTTCCTCGCCGAAGCCGGAAGACGCGATGCCGAAAAAACGGTCGAAGCTTTCGACGCGCTGCCTTGCGGGCAGCTGCGCATAGTCGAGGATGAAATTCTTCCACACGGCCTTGTCGACCTCGGGCGCGAAACGCCGCTCGATCTGCACAAGGTCCGCGCGAAGGCGCGGAAGGTCGCGCTGCTGGTAGCCGGGTTCGCGCTCCGCATCCGGTTTCTGCTTCTCGATGCTCAGGCGATACAGCGTTTCCGCCGCTTCCAGCAATGACGAATTTGTCGCGAGTCCGTAACGCAGATCGCGCTCCTGCGTGGCGATGTCGCGCGCCACCAGCGCTTCGAGTTCCTTCAGGGCGTCGCCGTATTGCCGCTCGCGTTCGGCGTCGGCATGAATCCATTCCGCCAGCGCCGCGTCACGCGAAAGTTTTCGCGACAGCGTGCCGACTTCGGCATAACCCTCCATCTTGCCCTGGTAGTTCTTGACGACATTGTTCAGGCCGGCGACGAGGCTCGCATACCGGATCGCCGCGGCTTCATTGTCCGCCGTCGCCTTTTCGATCACGCCGAGCCATTCGAGATAGGCTTTTCGCCGCGTCGGGTACACCCACTCGAACGCGTTCTTCACTTCCGCCGCGAGCCGGTAGCGATCGGTGTTGCCGGGATAGCCCGCGACCATCACGTAGTCGCCGCGATCCAGTCCCTGCGTGGAAACCGTGAGCCAGTGCCTTGGCTCGTAGGGCACGTTCTCTTCGCTGTAATCCGCCGGTGCGCCGTCGGGGCCGACGTACGCGCGATAGAAACTGAAGTCGCCGGTATGCCGCGGCCACATCCAGTTGTCGACGTCGCCGCCGAACTTGCCGATGTGATGCGACGGCGCGTACACAAGGCGCACGTCGCGAATCTCGAGCTGCCTTACGAGGTAGTAGAACAGTCCGCCGTGATAGGCGTACACCTTGCAGCGGTATCCCGGCGTACTTTCGCACTGCGCGATCAAGGCCTTTTCCGTCGTCTCGATCGCGTCGAAGCGTTCGGCGCCACTCGCGTTCCCGGGGATCGCGGCGTTGATCCGCGCGGTCACGTCCTCGATCGACTCGGTCACGTAGATGCGGCTTCCCGGCGCGGCCGGCAGTTCCGCTTCGAAATCCCCGGCAAGAAAACCCTCCTCGAGAAGATTGCGTTCTTCGCTCGAGTTGTACTGGATGGAGCCGTAGGCGCAGTGATGGTTCGTGACGACAAGGCCCTGCGGCGAGACGAACGACGCGGTGCAGCCGCCGAGGCTGATCACCGCGCCCATGGGATGCGCGGTGAGATCCGCCAGCGTTTCGGGATCGAGTTCGAGGCCGAGCGCTTCGAGCCGGTTCTCCAGGCTGGGGAGCTGCTGCGGCATCCACATGCCTTCGTCGGCGAAGGCCGGCGTGAACATCGCAAGGACAAGCGCGCCGGACAGCGCGTGACGGACGAGATGCTTCATGTCGTTCTCCCTGTTCGCAATGCCATGAGGCCGTGAAGACTGACACAGCGGGATGCGCATTTCAGCCCGCGGCCAACGCCTACTGGTGAACGCGCCGGTAGATCAGCGTGAAGCTGTCCTGCCACGTTTCGCCGGCGTCCGCGGAAACCTCGCCGATGTGCACGATCTCGTCGCTGCCGAGGCCGCGCAGCGTGGCGCGCAGCACCAGTTCCTCGCCGCCTTCCATCACCTTGCCTTCGTAGACGAGCACGCCTTCGCTGATGCTGCCATCCGCGCGGATGAACCAGCCGTTGCTGTCGACGTACACCTGGTGCAGGAGCGGTTCGGGCGTTTCGGTTTCCCCGGCGGCTTCCTGGGGGAAGTTTTCTTCGACGGCCTTTCCAGGGGCGTTTTCTTCGATGGTCCTTGCGGGCCAATGCAACCCGACCGCGGTCACGCCTTCGACGGTCCGCCACTCCTCGAGCATCGCGCAACCGCCGGCGACCGCCCGCATCTTCCACTCGCCGGCGAGCTCGCCCTTCCTGTAAACCTGCCAGGTGCCGGCGAGCTGTTTCATTGCCTGGAACATTTCGCCGTCGCAACCGGCCGCCGCGGAGAACGGCAGCGCAAGCAGCAGCATCGCGACCGGGAGGGATGCAAGCGCGTGGGCGGAACGAGGCATCGCGATTCTCCATGAACGGAATATGTCCCGTAACTGTGCAGGAACTTCCCGTTCGCGGCATTCGGGTGTTTGCAGCAGCGTGTTTTTCAACGCGCCCGAAAATCACAAAAACCCGTAAGCGTTTCCCCTTGTGCAAACACTGTTCGAGCGCGTGCTAGGGTCATTGCGACACTGAAGAGCGGTGTTTGCCGGGCGCTCGCCGGCGGCGCCGAACTCCACCGTTATCTTGAATATTCCTGCGGCCGATGCTGCCGCGCACCCTTGCGACCCGATATTCAACCAAAGCCAGGAGAACGCCATGGAACCGACCGACAAGACCTCGACCACTGTTTCCGGCAACGGCCACGCCGAACGGACAAAGCAGCGCGCACAGGCGACGGCGCACGACACCGTCGACCGTGCGGCGCGCGGCGCGCACGATACGGTTGACCGGCTCGCCGATGCCGCCAGCCGCACCATGTCGTCATTCGGGGAAAAGGGCGAGCAGTTGTCCGAGACCAAGGAGCGCTGGATGGCCCAGACCCGCACCTACGTGCAGATGCATCCGGTCGCTTCCATCGGCATTGCCGTCGCGGCGGGATTCCTGCTCAGCCGGCTGCTGCACTCCGATTCGCATTGATGCAGGCGACGGGAAACGAACGCGCCGGCCTTGACCGGCGCGACGCCGCGGACCGCCCCGTTTCATCCGGCCCCGGCCTGATGGAAGGCGCGGGTTCGCTGATTCGCGAACTGCAGGGCGTGGCGCACGATTACATCGTGCTCGCCGCGCTCGAGACCAAGCGCGCGGGACTCAGTCTCGTCATCATGCTCGCCGCCGGCGTGATGATGGCGATACTGCTTGTCAGTGCATGGCTTGGTCTTGTGGCGGCGGGCGTGTTCGGACTGATGGCGGCGGGCCTTGCGCCCGGCTGGGCGATTCTGATCGCCGTGGTTGCCAACCTGCTGCTCGCCGTCGCGCTGTATCTGGTCATTCGCCACAAGCGGCACGATCTCGCCTTTCCCGCGACCGTGCGCAACCTGCGGCCAGCGCGCGCCGAACAACACGAAGGCCTGCATTGATGAAAAGAGGATCACGCAAGCAAGGACTCGCCGCGCACGCGAGCGATGCGCCGTCACTGAACCGGCGGATTGCCGACATGGAAAACCGGCTCATGGTGGAACGTGCGCAGGCGGTCGCACACGCGCGCGAATTCGGCGGTCACGTGCGGCGCCGGCTGACGTCGCCGACCAGCCTGCTGTTCGCCGGCAGCATGGGATTCATCGCGGCGGAAATCATCGGTGCAAGAAGCGGGAAGCGCGGCGGCAGGAAATCGCGCCTGCTGTCCGCGGGCAAGAGCCTCGGCGGTTCGCTCGTGAAACCCCTGTTGTCGATGGCGCAGCTCGCCTCGGTAGGTTTCCTCGCGAAAAAGGGCGGGGAGATGTCGGATGCGATGCAGACAACGGCGGAGCCGCCGATAACGCCGCCGACATTGCATTGAGGCGAAAGGCGAGAGCGCGCGAAGCGCGCCCTTTCGACCTTGGACCTTCGACCTTCGACTTTCGACTTTCGACGCTTCACTCTCCCATCAGCGCGCCGTACTTTTCCTTCATGCGCGCATCGAAATCCTTGAAACGCTGCTGGTGCTTGCGGACAAAGGCAAGATTGTCGCGCGCGATATCGCTCATCGCCGGGTCCTCCTGGCCGCCGTACTGGTCCATCATCGTCGCGGTGAACGCGTTCATCGCGAAGACCATCGTGAAGCGGAAATATTCCTCCAGCGGCATGCCCGCATCCCTTGCCACCTCGCCGATGCCCGGAGCCTTCGCCTCGAAGCGCTGTGCCATTTCGGCAAACGTCGGATCTTCATCCTCCGGCTCGTATTCCTCAGCCAGCGCCTCTCCCAGCTCGGGATGGGCCTGCAGGAACTCATACACGCTGACGGTGGTTTTCTCGTAGCTGTCCAGGCCCGCCTCCGTGAGCCGGTAGGTGTCCATCGGCGATTCCGGTTCGGATGCCGTCGCAACGGGAGCGAACAGCAGGGCGAGAATCGCGGTCAGGCCTGCGAAACGTTTTCCGTTCAGGAACATGCGGTTTTCCTTGCGGGTGCCGCGGAGCCGGGCGGCGG
>DASVCH010000144.1:0-26417 GCA_036381715.1 Gammaproteobacteria bacterium
GCCTTTCGCCTACGCCCGCGCCTCGAGGATCAGGTTGAACGGCGTTTCGGTCGCGCGGCGAAAGCGCGTGAAACCCGCTTCGCGAAACACTTCGCCGAGACGCTTTTCACCCGCCTGCGCGCCGAGCGCCAGACCCACGTCCTCGGAAAGCGAGTGCGCGCAACACAGCGTCGTCGATGCAGCGTAGAACATTCGCCCCACGGGGTTGATGTTGTCCTCGACACGGTCTCCCGCAAACGGCTCGACCAGCATCACGGTGCCGTCTTTCGCGAGCGCTTCCCGCGCGTGCGCCGCCGCGCCGACCGGATCGCCCATGTCGTGCAGGCAGTCGAAGAAACACACCAGGTCGAAATTCTTCTTCGGATAGGACTTCGCGGTGGCAACCTCGAACCTCACGCGGTCCTCGACGCCTTCCTCCTTCGCGACTTCGCGGGCAGCCGCAATGGAATCGCCGTGCGAATCGAAACCGAAGAAGTTCGAGTTCGGAAACGCTTTTGCCATGATGACGCTGGAATGACCGTAACCGCAGCCGATGTCCGCGACGTTCGCGCCCTTCTCCAGTTTCTCGACCACGCCGTCGAGCGCGGGCAGCCAGCGCGAGACCAGGTTGTCGAGATAGCCGTTGCGGAAGAACGCGGCCGTGCCGCAGAAAAGCCGCGCATTGTGGTCGCCCCACGGCACGCCCCTGCCGCTGCGAAACGCCTGCAGGGCCTTGTCCTCGTCGAGCCACATCGACGCGGTCACTTCCCATGCCTTTGGCATGAACACGGGACTCGTCTCGTCCGCCAGCACCATGGCCTGTTCCGGCGAAAGCTCATAGCTGCCGCTCTCCGGATGGTATTCGACATAACCCGCGGCCGCCTGGCTGTTCAGCCACTCGCGCACGTAGCGCTCGGCGCAGCCGGTGCGGTCGGCAAGTTCGACCGAGGTGACCGGGCCCGCGCCGCGCATGGCGCGATACAGGCCGAGCTTGTCGCCGAGCGCGACCATCATGCCGCCGGCGGTCGCCGACAGGTCGCCGAAAACCTGCTGCACGAAACTGTTGAGCCGCTCTTCGTTTACCTGCATGTTCGTTCTCCCCTGTTGAAGAAAGGATTGGCGCTCACAGGGTCGCGCTTGCAAGCGCGCGGCGCGAGAGCGAAAGTGGCCGCTATCGGTTCGTTTGTGCCATCGGGGGGTGCGCATGAATTCGAAGCCGCAACACGTCGTCATTGCCGGCCTGCCGGACGCCGCGCACTCGACCGTCGCGGGGCTCGCGGACGTGTTCAACGTCATTCCGGATTTGCGGGCGTTCGACGACGCCATGCCCGCCACGCGGCCTTTCCGTGTCAGCGTTGCCGGCGCCGGCGACAGCAGGGACGCCGCGCTGCCCTTTCGCGTCGAACGGAACATCGGCGAGATCGACGACGCCGACATCGTCATTGTTCCCTCGCTGATGGTCAGCACGACCGAATGGCGGCCGGGCGGGCTTCCGCAAGTCGTCGAATGGCTGAAAGCCATGCACGCGAAAGGAGCCACGCTTTGCTCGGCGTGCTCCGGCGGGCTGCTGCTTGCGGAAACCGGCCTGCTTCGCGACAGCGAAGCGACGACGCACTGGGCGTACGCGGGGCTGTTTCGCCGGCATTTTCCCGACGTGCGCCTGCGGCTCGAGCACCTGCTCGTGCAGACCGGACAGCACCGCGAACTGGTGATGTCGGGTGCGAGCGGCTCCTGGACGGACCTCGCGCTCTATCTCGTTTCGCGCACGGCGGGGATCGCCGCGGCGCAGGCTGTCGCGAAATTCATGCTGCTGGAATGGCATGTCGACGGCCAGCTGCCGTTCTTTTCATTCCTGCCCGTGCGCGACCACCGGGACGCCGTTATCCGCGACGCGCAGGAATGGCTGGACTCGCATCTCGACGTGAGCAATCCGGTGGACACCATGACCTGCAAGTCGGGCCTGCCGCCGAGAACCTTCAAGCGGCGCTTCGCCAGGGCGACCGGTTACTCGCCGATCCAGTACGTGCAGCAATTGCGCATCGAAGCGGCCAAGCGCCGGCTGGAAAGGACCGCCGCCGCGGTCGATGAAGTCGCGAGCCAGGTCGGCTACGAGGACGCCGCCTTCTTTCGGCGACTGTTCAAGCGCGTCACCGGCATCAGTCCAAGTGCGTACCGCCGCAAGCTGCAGCTTCCCGGTTATGCGAGACAGCCTTTCGGCGCGACGAAGAGCGCAGGAAAGACCTAAGGTTAATTCCGCAAGCGGCGGTGCGGCGGCTGTACTAATCTGAACGCCTCCCACGACAGGCGCAGAACATTGGATCACGACAAGCACTGGATGGCCCACCTGCTGACCGGTATCGGCGTGCTTGCCGTTGCCGTCATCGATTATGTCACCGGCACGGAGCTGCGCGTCTTCCCGCTGTATTTCCTGCCTCTGCTGATCGCGGCCTGGTATCTGCCGCGCGGACCGGCGCTCGTCGTCGCCCTGCTCGTCACCGCGGCGTGGGCGTTCGTGCATTACCTTGCCGGCTTTCGCTATACGCAGGCGTACATCTGGGCGTTCAACACGGGAATGCAGGCGATCGTGTTTCTCCTGATCACGCTGCTGTTCGCGAGAGTGCGCGATTCCCTGCACTTCGAGCGCGAGCTCAGCCGCACCGATGCGCTCACCGGATTGCCGAACAGCCGCTCCTTCTTCGAGCGCGCCGGCAGCGTGCTCGCCGTCTGTCACCGCGACAATCAGCCCGCGACGCTTGCGTACATCGACCTCGACAATTTCAAGAACGCCAACGACATGCTCGGACACCAGACGGGTGACGCGCTGTTGCGCAAGGTGGCGGACGTGCTCAACGAGACCCTGCGCTCCAGCGACATCGCCGCGCGGCTGGGCGGCGACGAGTTCGCGGTGCTGTTGCCGGAAACCGGCGAGGAAACCGCCGCGATCGCGCTGGAAAAGGTGCGCAGCCGGCTGGCGGGGGACGAGGGCTTCATTGCGGGCGACGTCACCGCGAGCATCGGCGCCGTGGCGTGCAGGACCGCGCCGAAGGACATCAATGCGATGATCAAGGCGGCCGATCGCATCATGTACCGCGCCAAGGCTTCGGCGAATCACGTCATCGTCCAGGGCATGGGACCGGCCTGAAGGCGACTCCCGTTGCGTTGCGTACCCGCGCAAGGTCAAATCGGCTATCCGCCGATTTGCCGCATCACGTCTTGAATCCGGGGCGGGCAGCGTCAATTCACCTCACGAGAGTGCGATCCCGTTAACGTGAGGAGGCAAAACCATGAAGCCCTTGAATCTGACCACCCTGATACTGACCATCATCGGCGGCATCAACTGGGGCCTTGTCGGCCTGTTCGACTTCAATCTCGTTGCCGCCATATTCGGCGACGGTTCCGCGCTGACGCGGCTGATCTATGTCATCGTCGGCCTGTCCGCGCTCTGGCAACTGGCGCCACTGACCAGGGCGTTCCAGCTCGACGAGCCTACCGCCGAACACGGCCATAACACGCATCTCAGGCATCGCTGAGCGCTGTTCCTTTTCGACGATGAACCCGCCAGGGTAGAATGCGCGCGGAAAAGCGGTATTGCCGCTTTTCATTTCACAGACAGGAGGTGCGGCATGGCTGACAAGCCCAGGCGCCTCGTCCCGCGCAACCCGGTGGTTCGAAACGCCACCGTCATTCGCAAGGGCGGAGCGCACGGCAAGAGTCGAAAAGCGGAAAGACAGGATCGGAAGATCCGGCTCCGAAGGGAGATTCGCGATGGTCGTGAATCTCCCTTTTTCGTTTTCGGCTTCCCGCAGGATGCGCCGTTACAGGGTTTTCTTCACGCGGCTTCGGCCTTCGATTCCGTCACTGACTGCCACTGTCGTCCCAGCAGCCGGAACAGCAGGGTGCGCTGAATCACGTCCCGGATCATGCGCGGGTTCTGCCGATGCGCCTGGCGCAGGGGAATGCCGGTTTCCGCTTCGCCCGCGAGCCGCCAGGACAGCGGATGAATGCGCCGCTTGCGTCCATCCTTCGCGAGGATTTCATAGCGCCACATCAACTGGTTCCTTCCCCTGGCCACGTGAACCAGCTTCAGGCTCGCGATTTCCGTCCAGCGCATTTGCCAGTGGCCGTGGAACGGCAGCAGGTAGCCGAGCGGGCCCGGCATCCAGGACCGGTATCGAATGCCGTCCCGGTTGACGATGAGGCGCTCGAACGTCGCGCTCAGCCACATGACCAGCAAGGTGGCGCCGGCCAGCGCCAGGAGTGCCGGCATGCGGCTTTCCGCCAGCGTATCGACAAAGCGGCGGCCGTCTTCCTCGGCGACCTGCTGCATCAGGTACAGCGCCGCTCCGATCGCCGCCGCGAAAAAGATGGCGGCCAACAGGCCGAAACGAAACGATTCTTTCGTGCTCAGTACCGTGAACTTTCGCCAGAAAATGAACTCGCCCTGCAGGCGCGAGAACTGGGCTTCCACGTTCCTGAATGCCGGCAGCGGCTCCGCCGTCGCGACGATGTCGCTTTCCCTGTCGACGGCGTCTTCCGGTTTCGGCTTGTATTGCAGGTACAGCCCGGCGCCCAGCGCCGGTACGGCTATCAACAGCACGGCAAAGAGGCTGTAGTCGAAAAGCCCGCTGTAACGCGCATGCTGGTCCTCGAGCGCGGCAAGATGATTGGTCAAGGCGGAAGAGCCGAAATCCCGTTCAGGCTGTCCTTTCGCATTGAAGCGAAGAATGCGAAAGGTTCCGGCATCCGCGGCGAGCATTCCGCCGGGAACCGCAGCGAGAGCGACGGGATCGGCGCTCTCCGGCAGTGCAAGGCGTCCTGCCCGGCCATCCTGCGGCCGGCGATACAGCCACGCGTCATCCATCGACGTATCGGCGACCAGCATCCACAGCGCGCCGTTCGAATCCTTCACGGCGTCGAACGGGAAGCGGTGCGATTCGTCAACATCCGGCCACTCGAGAATGCTCTCCTCATGCACGATGCCGCCAAACCCCTCGCCGCTGACCGGCAGTTCGACATAGCGATGATGGTTGGTGTCGACAATGCCTACCCGGCCCGGAACCACGGCGCGCAGCCCGTTCGGGAAGCGCCAGCCCGTGCCGTTCACCGCGCGCCGTTCGCCCGCCAGCGTCAGCTGCACCAGGCGGTGCATACCGGGCTCGCTGACATGAAGCAGGCCGGCCGTCTCATCCACGTCGATGCTGAACGCGCGCCGGAACTGCGCGCGATCGCCTCCGCCTGAAAGCGGACTGCATTTACCGCTTGCCGGATGACAACGCATCAACCCTTCCCGGGGATCGTCCGCGGCAGGTGCGTCGCGCACGTACAGGCGCAGGCCCTCTTCCAGGCCGACATCGGGAAGGCGTCCTTCAGCGAGAATGACGGAGCCGTCCCGCAACACGACGAAATCGCCGTGAAAGGCACGCACGCCCCACTCCTCCAGCGGCAGAACCCGCAGCGATTCGCCTTCCGCGCTTTCGATGAACAAGGTGTTTCCGACGACGATGAACACGCGGCCGTCGGGCGCCACCGTCATTGCCTTGAAGTTCGGAACCTGCAGACGTTGCTCGTTGGCCCACAGGCGAAGACCCACCGCCGCGATGATCAGCACCATCGTCAGCAATACGATCACCAGCGTCCTCGGGTCGGTCTTTCCCTGCGCCGTTTCTCCTTTCCCCATGTCCACCCTCTTTTGTTGTTGTTGATCCTTTTATCGCGGCCGCTTGCGGCTGCACCATCACGTGGCGGCAGGCCGCCCGGATTTCTCGCCGCGCTTCCTGTTGAAGTAGAAGAGCAGCAACGGAAACAGCAGTGAGGTTGCAAAGAGTTTCCAGTTTTCGCCCAGGAACTCCCCGATCGCCTGGGCAGGCCCAACGAACACCTCAAGGTCACGGTGATGCGTTTCGACAAACCGCGTTCCGGAACCTCCTGCAACGTCGATGCGATAGTGAACGACGGCTGTCAGCTTGTAGTGCCCTTCCTTGAGCGCACGAACCCACCATGCCCATTCCGCAACACTGTTTTCCTCGAGCAGCAAGATGTCTTCCGACTGAAGGGGTGTGATGTCAAATGCGTCGTTGTCGTTCGTCACAAGCTTCGCCCTGACCCACGGCGTCACCTGGATGCTGTCAATCCGCGCGCCTTTGTCCAATCCAAGTTCCCGCAACAAGGCCTCACGATTGTCGTTCATACTGATGCCCAGGCGAAACTCGGCTGTTTCACCTTTCTCCAGTCGCGCCGGAAAGTCGATCGCGAGCGCCGCGGGCCGCACGTCGTTCATCGTATCCTCCACAGGGCTGGCCGCCGCGCCATCACGACGGTATTCCGGCGAGCCGGGTTCCGCGACGGGTGGCGGAGGTGGAGGCGGAGGGGGAGGCAGCAGGTCTTTTTCCGGCGCGGCAAGGGCGAGTTCGCGCGTGACAATGGTAATGACGGAAGCGGATTTCCCGCCTGGTGCAAGCGGACGGTAACGCTCTGCGATGCGCCTTTGAAGCTCAACACGGTCGAGGTGGGCAAGTCCCGGATCATTCCTTCGAAGATACTCGGAATAGCAGGACAAGCTGTCATCCTCCTCGGGGCGTATGCGCCATTCGCGGATCAGTCCGTCGGCACCGGCGATGGCCGTGAACCTCCGGTCCAGCTCCCGCAAATCACAGTTTTTCACGCCCGCCGCTGGTCCCGGTGTCGCCAGCAGCATCATGATGACGACAGACAGCACGTTCATTGTGCTCATGACCGTCCCCCTATGCATGATCCATTACCGTCGCTTTGAAGACGGCTCCCCGCTCATGCGAAGCTTTTGCCAGCTTGCTGGTCCCAAGTATAGGCAAGAAGTTGAGATTTTTTGCCCTGATCTGCCGATCCGTTCAGGCCTTGTCCGGGACATGCCGCCGCAGCCATCCCGCCATTCCGCGCATCGGCAGCAACGGCAAGGCGCGATGCAGTTCTACGCCGCGATCGGCCGCCACCGCTTCCGCGGCGAGGAAGCCCGCGCGCACGGCGCTTTCCATGGATTCCGGAACGGCCGTTCGTATCCAGTCGCCGGCGAGAAACAGGCCGCCGATGGAAGTGCGCGTCGCGGGCCGCAGCTTTTCGAATCCGGGGCGCGGAGCGGTTATCGCCATGGCGATGCGGTGGACGCGGGCGTGTTGCAGGAATTCGCGCCGCGCGCCGGGCAGGAACTCGGCAAGCTCGCGCAAGGTTGCGTCGACGATCGCCTCGTCGCTCATTCGCGCACAGCGCTCGCTGAAGATGACGTTGGTTGCGATCAATGAGCCGCGATGCGTGCGGGAACGAATGTTCGAGAGATCATAGAAGTCGTAGTTGACGTTGTCCGGCGACCAGATGCGCGCCCAGAAGCGTTCGCGCGTCAGCTTGCGCGAAAACCACAGGTACGTGCTGATGTAGGGACTCGGTTGAAACCGCGACAGGCCGGGAACCAGCGCACGCAGCGCGGGATTGCCGGAAGCCAGTTGCGCCAGTGCGTCGGGCGGCACGGCGATGACGCAGTCGCGCGCGACAATGCGCGCGCCGCCTTCCAGCACCACCGCGGATACGCGGCCGCTCTGCGTTTCGATGTCCCGCACCGGCGCTTCGGTGCGCGCCTCGCCGCCGGCCGCGGCAACGACGTCAAGCGAGCGCGGCACGTAAAGGTCCGCGAGCGCGGTCGTCGGGAATCCGAAATGGAAATCGTTCCTGCCCGACATCATCTTGAGAAAGCGGAACAACGCGCCCGCGGAACACTGCTCCAGCGGGACGTTCATGATCGCCATGCAGACGGTGCGCCAGAACCAGTCGATGAACGCGTCCGAAACGCCCATCTCGCGCAACACGTCTTCCGCGATCCGGTCATCGAGTTGCAGCACGCCGTCTTCGCTCATCCGCATCACGTGCCAGAGCACGCGTCGTGCGGACCAGGTATCGGCAAGGGAAAGTTTGTCGACGCGAAAGAAGTTCGGCAGGAAATGCAGTGGCGCGGGCATCCGGTAGTTCCGCATGCGCACGGCCTTGCCGTCGTCGATGAGCGTGATGAAGCGCTCCGGCTGCCAGCAGACGTTCGCCGCGGTTCCGAGACGCCGCAGCAGGGCGAGCATGTTGCGGTGGTCGCTGGTGAGAACATGCGGGCCGATATCGACGGTCTCGCCGGTCGTATCGTCGACGCGGCTTTGCGCCCGCCCGCCGAACACGTCGGCGCCCTCGAAGAGCCGCACGGGAATGCCGGCATCGGACAACGCGACGGCGCATGACAGGCCCGCCATGCCGCCGCCGATCACGACTACCGGCTTGTCGTTGTCCATCTCCCGTTTTTCATCCGAGCTGATGCCCGCGTTCGGCCTTTGCCTATTCGGCGCCGTAGATCAGCACGCGCGAGTTGTCGGTGTCCGTCACCAGCAGTTCGTCGCCGATCACGCGCACGCCCATGGGATGATTCAATGTCTGCGCCGTCGGGTTCGCGTTGCCTGCGTTGATGTCGCCGGTGTCGAACGATTCCTGGCCGAGGACAATGTCCGCGGGCGCGAAGCTCTCCCGCGGCCAGCCGTTCCAGATCAGCACGCGGTTGTTGTTGGCGTCCGCCACGAACAGCTGGTTCTGCTCGAACCAGACGCTCCACGGGTAATCGACCACGCGCGCGGTGGGCTCGGCCTCCGACACGCCGTCGCCATTGTCGTCGTTCGGGATGACCGAATTCATGTCCGCCTGGCCCAGCACCACGTCGGCCGGGGTGAAATTCCCGGTCGGGAATTCGTGCCACAGCAGGACGCGGTTGTTGTAGTTGTCCGCGATCACGAGGCGTTCGCCGTCGCTCCAGATTCCTGTCGGGTGTCGCAATGTTCTTGCCGACGGCAGGCCGTTCTCGAGGCTTGCGCCGTTCTGGTCGTCGTCGTTGTGCGCGCAGGTGTCGAGGCTCGACTGGCCGATGACGAGATCCGGGACCTCGCCGGTCGCCTCAGGAATCTCGTTCCAGACGAGTATGCGGTTGTTGTTCGAATCCGCGACCAGCAACCTGCCGTCCGGCGTGACGAACTGGTTGTGCACGTGGTTCATGCGCAGCGGTCCGCAGGCGTTGTTGAAGTCCTCGAAGTTCGCCTGGCCGAGCACGACGTCCGCCGGCACGATGCCCGGCGGCGGCAGCGGCGGACCGTAAATGGTCACGCGGTGCGAATCGGGATCGGCGATCATCAGGCGGTCGCCCTGCACGGAAATGCCCTGCGCGCGCCGGACCTTCTCCCGGCTGGTTTCGCCGCCGGACGCGTTCAGGTCCGCCTGGCCGATCACGAAATCCGCGTTGGCGTTGTTGACGTCGGGCACGCCGTAAAAGCCGAGCACGCGCGCTTCGAACGTGTCGCCGATGAACAGGATGTCCTCTTCCGCCGCGTAGTCGACGGCGCTGCTCGGGTGGTCGAGCGTGTTGGCGCCGGCCGAAAGCGCCTCCGGGTCCTGCCGCGCGAAACCGCTGGTGAAGTCCTGCTGGCCGATGACGACCTCGGCCGCCTGGAACGTGACGAAGCCGGATTGCACTTCAAGCGGCGCTTCCAGCGTGTCCATGGCGACGCCGTCGGCGTTGCCGGCGTCGATGACCAGCGTCTGCATCCCGACCGGCCAGTAGGTGCGCGGAGTGAGCGTCAGCGCGCTCGCGGATGTCCATTCGATGACGGCATCCGGCGCGAGCGTGCCGCCGACATGCAACGAATCGGCATCCATCGCCTCGCTGAACGTGACCGTCAGCGGTTCCTGTGCGCCGAGCGTGCCGTCCGACGACAACGTTGCTGCGGGCCTTTCGTCGCCGTCACCCGGGTCGTCGTCGTCATTGTCGTCGCCCGCGTTGTCATCGCCGCTCTGGTCGTTCTGGCCGCCGGGGTCTCCATTGTCGCCGGGCGCCGGGCCCGAGTCGTCGCTGCAGGCAAGCAAGGAGAATCCGAGCAGCACGATGAGGACGCAGCGCAACGCGCGCGTGATCGCCTTGTCCGAAGAATGCATGGTTTCCGTCCTGTATTCGTGAATGACAGAAGGAAACGCTAGTGCCGCAACCGGGCTGGGCGAATACCCGCGTCACCTGAGCTTCAACCCATGCGAGGCTGAGGGGAATTCCCTCAACCTTGTCTCGCGTTCCGCGTGGTCAATGCATGACCCGCGCCTTGTCGCCGTTGAACACCACGCTCACCTGCTCGCCGACGCGGAAGGTTTCGTTTTCCTCCAGCTCCTGCACGATGGAAATCTCCCTGCCGTCATCCATCTTCAGGCCGATTTCGACGCCATCCGCGCGCGCTTCGCCATCCTGCATCCTGGAGCCCGCATAGCCTCCGGCCACGGCGCCGATGACCGTCATGATGTCCTGGCCGCTGCCGCTGCCGAATTGCCTTCCTGCCAGGCCGCCCGCGACCGCACCCACGACGGTACCGACACGCGAGTCGTCGCCTTCGATATCGACCGGCGTCAGCGAGACGATGCGGCCGTTCTCCACGCGCTGCACTTCGCCGACCTGCTCGCGCTCGTAGGTGCTGACCGGCTCCCGCTCCGGCGACGCGCAGCCCGCTGCCAGCAGCGGCGCAAGAATCAGAAACGCATTTGACCATTTGTTCATGGCGTCAACCTCTTGCTGTTGCTCCTTGAGGAAATGCGGGTGCTTTTCGACAGCTGCAATAAGCGACTTCGGGCAGGGGCAACGCCTCAGGACAGCGGGCGGCCGCGACGGCTTCCTTCCGTCTTCTCGCCCTTGCGCTTTCCTTCCGGACTGTAATGTTCGAGCAGCGCGTTGATTTCCGAGCCGATGAGAATCACGAGTCCCGCGATGTAAAGCCACAGCATCAGGACAATGACGGCGCCGATGCTGCCGTAGGTCGCGTCGTAATCGGCGAAGTTGCCGACGTAGAGGGAGAAGCCGACGGACGCGATGATCAGCAAGGTTCCGCCGAGCACGCTGCCGGGTGTGATGAAGCGGAACTCCTGCTCGACATCGGGTCCGAACTTGTAGATCAGCGCGAAGCCGAGCAGCAGCGCGGACACGATCACGATCCAGCGCAGCGCCTCGAAGAGTACCGCGACGATGCCCGTGAACCCGAGGAAATCGCCGACCCAGTCCTCGAACACGCCGCCGAGCACGACCAGCGAAAATGCGCCGATCACGAGCACGCCGAAGCACACGCTCAACAGCAGCGCCCACGCGCGCGTCCGAATGAAGCTGCGCGCTTCCGTGACGTCATAAGTGATGTTGAGCTGGCGCATGATGGCGTACATGCCCGTCGATGCCGCCCACACCGTTCCGAGAATGCCGAACGACAGCAGTCCGCCGCGCTGCTTGCCGGTGACCTCGGAAACCACGCCGGCAACCATGTTCGAAGCCTCCTCGGGCAACGCCTGCTTCAGCACGTCCATGATCGCCTGGTCCACGTCGCTTATCGGCAGGTACGCAATTATTGTCATCAGCAGGATCATCGCGGGAAAGATCGCGAGCGTCAGGTAGTAACCCAGCGCGGCGGCGCCGTTGAAGACATTGTCCTCGCTGATCTCCCGGTAGAGATCGCGCGCGAACTGTCGTGCGGAAATGCCGTGGAACACTGCAGAACTCCTGTGACCGCCACGAACAGGAATGGGATGCCGGTCATCCGGCTTAAATGCGGTGTTTCCTCTAATCGCGGGCTGAAACGAAAAAGCCCCGGCATGCCGGGGCTTTTCTTTGCGTTGCCGCAACCGCTACCGCTCGCGGTAATACATCCGCATCGCGATCGGCGCGAACACGACCGTGATGAATGCCGACGCGATCAGCACCCAGGCGATGTCGCTCGCGGCGGCGTTGCCGTGCATGAGTCCGCGCGCCGCGGTCGCGAGATGCGAGACGGGATTGATGCCGACCACGGTCTGCAGCCAGCCCGGCATCGTCACGGGATCGACGAAGATGTTGCTGATGAAGGTCATCGGAAACAGCAGCAGGAAACTCGTCGTCATCACCGACTCGGGTGAACGCACCAGCATGCCGACAATGATCCACAGCCACGACACCGCGGATGTGAACACGAGCATCAGCGCGATCGCGAGGATCACGCCGGGCGCGCCGGCTTCGGGACGGAACCCCATCAGCAGCCCGACGACCAGCACCACGATCGCCGCCAGCGCATAGCGCATCAGGTCGCCGACCAGCGCGCCGACGATGGGCGCCGGCTGCCAGATCGGCATTGAGCGGAAACGGTCGAACAGGCCCTTGGTGATGTCGGTGTTGAGGCCGACGCCCGTGTACACGGTGAGAAACACCATCGTCTGCACCACGATGCCCGGCAGCAGGTACTGCAGGTACGCCTCGGTGGATCCCGCGAGCGCGCCACCGAAGAGATACGTGAACATCACGGTGGACATGATCGGAAAGACAATGACGTCGAACAGCTGGAACGGCACGTGCTTGATCTTCAACGCCGCGCGCCATGCGAGTGTCAGCGACGCGGACAGCGCGCTTGCGCGCTGTGGCCGGCCTTCGCGCGACAGGGCGCGATGCAGGGTTCCGTTGCTCATGCGGCCTCCTCTTCTTTCTGGTCCTCGGCGGGCCGGCCGGTCAACGCGAAGAACACGTCATCGAGACTCGGCGGCGCGAGCGAAAATTCCTGCAACGCAATGTTGGCGCCCGTCAGCGCGGCGAGCGCCTGCGGCACGAGTTCGTCGCGCGAAACGCGCACGGTCAGCGCGCCGTTGTCGCCGGCATGCACGCCGTCACCGAAAACCTGCCGCAGCAGCGCGTCCGCTTCCGCGCGGCGATCCGCCTCGGCGACCTGCACGTGCAGCGTGCTGCCGCCGACGGAGCGCTTCAGTTCGCGGCTCGTGCCTTCCGCGATGAGCCTGCCGTGATCGATGACCGCGAGACGGTCGGCAAGGCGGTCCGCCTCTTCGAGATATTGCGTCGTCAGCAGCACGGTCGTTCCCTCGGCGGCAATGGCCCGCACGATGTCCCAGACCTGGTTTCGCGAACGCGGGTCGAGGCCCGTGGTCGGCTCGTCGAGGAACAGGAGTTCCGATGTCAGCACCAGGCTCGCCGCGATATCGAGCCGCCGCCGCATGCCGCCCGAAAAGGTACGCACCTGGCGCTTCGCGGCGTCCGCGAGCTCGAACGCGTCAAGCAGTTCCTTCGCGCGGGCGCGCGCCGCGGCCCAGGAGAACCCGAGCAGGCGCGCGACGAGCACGAGATTCTCCTGCCCGGTCAGGTCCTCGTCCACGGACGCGAACTGACCGGTCAGGCTGACCTTCTCGCGCACCTTTGCCGCGTCCTTGATCACGTCGTGTCCAAGCACGCGCGCCGACCCGCCGTCGGGCTTCAGCAGCGTGGCCAGCACGCGGATGGTTGTCGTCTTGCCCGCGCCGTTGGGGCCCAGCAGGCCGAACACCGTGCCGCGGCCGACCGAGAGATCGATGCCGTTCACGGCGCGCGTTTCGCCGAAGGTCTTGAGCAGGGCGCTGGTTTCGATTGCCGGCGTCATGGCGGAGTCCTTGTTGGTCATTGATTTCACGGTCCGACGGACGCCTTTTATACCTGCTCTCGCGGAAAAGGGATACCGCTTCGCTCGCCGTTCGCCATCCGGAGATGGCCTTGCGATGCGCGTCGTCCGACTGTCAGGGCAGGAAAAGATGCATGGAAGCGAGTGTCGTCACGGCAATGGCGATCATCAATGCGCCGAACGCGGACGCGATGACGCCGGAAGCGATGACGATTGCCTGGCTCTCCCCGCCGTTCTCGCGGCCCGCGTCGATGAACGACACGAACGCGCTGGCCAGCATGAAGGCAGCCGCGATGATCACCTGCAGCCAGGCCGATCCGCGAAGGGCTTCGGGATAGGCGATGCCTTCGGCCGACAGGACCAGCGGCAGGAGGATGGATGTCACGTTCGAAAACAACAGGAACAGGAAGAGGAAAAGAAACGCCTTGCAGGGACGCCGGTTGAGGAAATGTCCGCCGGCAATCGTGAACAGGCTCAGCACCGCTGCAAGCCATTGATGCGCCATGTCAGTTCCTGTCTTCTGTTTTCAGCGGCACCGGAATATCGAAATGCAGCACGTCCTCGCGCACCCCGAGCTTCGTGTACAGCGCGATGGCCGGCGGATCCACGTAATCGGCCTGCACGTAAATCACGTACGCGCCGCGATCTGCCGCGATTTCCTTCAGCTTCTCGATGAGCGCGGTCGCGATTCCGCGCCGGCGGTGCGTTTCGTCCACGGCGAGGTCGTAGATGTAGACTTCGCTGCGCGCCTGCTCGAACTTCTTCAGCTCGTACGCCGCGAGTCCGCCCACCACCTTGTTCTCGTCCAGCGCCGCAAGCGCGATGAAATAATCCGTCTCCAGCAGGCGGTCCGTGTACTCGCGATCCGGGCGCCTGTCACGGTACGTCGGCACGTCGTCGAAGGCTTCGCCGAACATCGTCAGCATGCCGTCCATCAGGGCGTGATCGCCCGGGACAAGCTGCCGGATCCGGATGGATGAATCCGCCGTCATGTGCGGCGTTTCTCCCGTTCCGTTTGCGACACGTAGGCGACCGGTTCGCGCTCGAGCGCGACGCCAAAGCGGTTTGCGATGTCCTCCCGGATTCGGGCGGCGTAATCGAGAACGCGCTCGCCCGATCGATGGCCCGGGTTGACCAGCACCAGCGCCTGCTGCGCGTGCATCCCGACGCCGTCCTGCCGATGCCCGCGCCAGCCCGCCTTCTCCAGCAGCCAGCCGGCGGCCAGCTTCGCCGTGTCCTCTTCAAACGGATAGCTGACGATGTCCGGCCAGGTCCGCTGCAACTCGGCGAGCTTTTCCAGGCTCACGACGGGATTCTTGAAAAAGCTGCCGGCGTTCGGAATTCTTGCGGGATCCGGCAGCTTGCTGCGGCGAATGGCGATGACCGCGTCGCTCACCTTGCGCGGCGTGAGCGCGTCTTCGGGAATCTCCGACAACGCTTCCCGCAGCGGCGCGTAGCTGATGTTGAGCGAACCGTGCTTGCGCAGGCGGAGCGTGACGCGGGTAATGACCATCGCATCGCGCAGGCGATGCTTGAAAACGCTGTCGCGGTAGCGGAACGCACAGGCGGCGGCATCGAAAGCGTGTTGCCGCAAATCGTCGCGTCCAACCGCCGTAAGCGATTCGAAAACGCTGTCCAGCTCCCTGCCGTAGGCGCCGATGTTCTGGATCGGCGCCGCACCGACCGTGCCGGGAATCAGCGAGAGGTTTTCCAGCCCGTAGTAATTCCTCTGCAGGCTGAATTCGACAAGATCCTGCCACACCTCGCCCGCACCGGCGCGAATCCAGGCGTACTCGTCGTCTTCCCTGATCACCTCGATCCCCTTGATCGCGACCTGGACGACCAGTCCGGCGAAACGTTCCGGCAACACGACGTTGCTGCCGCCGCCGAGCACCAGCAACGGCAGCTGTTGCTCCTCTGCAAATTCCAGCGCGCGCCGCAACGCCGCTTCACCCGAAACGCGCACGTAACGCGCGGCGCGCGCTGGCACCGCGAGCGTGTTCATCGATTGCAGGTCTTGATCGGGGATGATGTCCAAGGCAGTGATTTCGGCGAACCGTGAAACGGGCGGGTATTTAATCACGAGCGCGTTGCGTGGGCGACAAGGCCGCTCTTGCCGCTTCACTGCACCTCAATCGTCGCTCCCCCCAACCGGCGGCGGATTTCTTCCAGCAGCATGGCCGTCTCGATCGGCGCGCGGTCGTACTGATAGAAACCGAGCCCGCCCTTTCGTATCTCGATTTCATGAATCCTGCCCGTCTCGAAAGTGCGCCAGTAATGGTCGTAGCGGGGCGCGCGGATGACCGGCAAATTCTCCTTCAAGGGCACCAGCCGGAGGTCCTCGGCCTGGCGGAATGCCTCGGAGCGCAGGCCGTCGTCATCGGTCAGCATGTTGATGCGCAGCAGCCCCGGGTACGCGGCAAAACCCGCGGCGACGCCGAGCAATATCGGCAGCGCTACCTTCTCGCGCCCGGGAAGCGGAACCTTTCTCACCACCAGCAGGCCGGCGCCCGCGCCAAGCAGCGCGATTGCGCCGACCTTCAGCCACGGAAATCCCGCCGCGTAGGTTTCGGAAAGCAGCATCGTTTCGGCGACGCTGTAAGCGAACGCGCCGACGATGCTGACCGCGACAAGGATGCCGGCCGGATGCCTGAAAAAGGCGTCTTCGCGAAGGCGTTTTCCTTTCCGGCCGTGATCGTCTGCTGGTTGCATCACCCCCCCTGAAACCTGCTCGCGCTGGTGATTCGAATGCGGCCGATGATATCGGAGCCGCGCACCGGCGGTCCACGCGAGCGGCCTTTCTCAAGGGGCTTCGAGTTTGTGCATGACGTCCTGGATCAGCGCGCGGCCGAGCCTGGCCGCGTGCCAGGTCAGTTCCAGCCGGACCGCTGCTGCAGAAGAATCATCCGGCGGGTGACGTTCAAGATGCCGCAGCGTTCCCGACAGCACGCGAAGCGGTTCCACGGCGCCCGAAGGCAGTGCATCGATATGCGCATGAACCTTTCCCACGCACGCCTCGACCTCTGCCAGCGCCGCCTGCACGTTTTCCCTCCAGCGCTCGCCGTGCAGCGCCTCAAGCATGGCGGCCGGCAGGAGCGCGAGTTCCATGCGCGCCTTCATGCGCGCCTCCCTGCCCCGGCAACCGCTCGTTCCTGCTCGCTCATCGATGGTTTCCTCCCTGGAACGCGCTGCCAAAACTCAACTGTCAATTGATAATAACTCAATTATCAATTGAATAAAGTCAGGGACGGTTTCACGGAGGAGCCGTCCCATGGCAAGACTCGAACAGCAATTCGGAAAGAAGCTCAGGGAACTGCGGAAGGCGCGCGGCCTGACGCAGGAACAGCTCGCCGAAAAAGTGAACGTGTCCTACCAGGCGATCAGCAACATCGAGCGCGGCCTCACGGGGCCGAGCTTCCCGACGCTGGCGGAGATCGCGAAGGCGCTGAAGGCAAAGCCGAAGGACCTGTTCGATTTCTGATGAGAAATTCCAGGAACGTGCCGGCGGACTGACGTTCCCGTCCGCGGATTTCAGCGCCGGGACTGGAACAGCTCCACCGGGTTGCCTGACGGATCATCGAGAATGATCTGGGAGCCGCCGGGTCCCGTCACGATGTCATCCATGCGGAAGGAAACGCCCGAGGCGCGCAGCCGCTCGACCTCCGCGGCGAGATCGTCCACCTCCAGGTGCAGGCGATTCCAGCCGCCCGGAACCTGCCGGCGGCCGTCCGGCAGCGGGCGCTTTCCCGAACTGCCCTCGCCGCTCAGCAGCAACCTGACTCCATCCCGCACCACGGACGCGAACGCCGGCGAGGCGTCGTGCTCCAGCGTGAAACCGAGAAGCGCGGTATAGAAATGGATCGCGCCCGGCACGTCATTGATCATGTAGCGAACACTGACCTTCGACATCGATGTTTCCTCCTCCTGGTTCATTGATCGTGGAAAGGATCGCGCATCACCTCCCGGAACACGCGCCTGCCCCGGCTGCTGCAACGCAGAGCCGGACATCCGGCAAAGCATTCTGGACGCAGCGATAAAGACGCGTCATCCCCCGTCCTTGTAAAAACGGAATTATGTTAATCCGGTTGACGCAACGAGCCGGGAGAGGCGGATACCGGCGGCGAGACGGAATGCGGCGATGACGAATTTCTATCTCATGTACGTGATGCCGCCGCTGCTCGGCATCGCGATCGGCACCATCTGGGGACTGGCAGGCCGTGAAAGACTCCGCGCGCGCCTGGCCACGCTCTTCGAAGACCGCCTCGCCGAGGCCCGCGCCGAGAACGAAAACCTGCTTGAAGCCAACCGGCGCCTCGCCGAGGAAGCCATCACCGACCCGCTCACCGGCCTGCTGAACCGCCGCTTCCTCACCGCGCACCTGGCCCGCGAAGCGGCGCGCATCCTGCGCTTGCACGGCAGCCGGCGCGCGCAGGCTCCCGGCAATGCGCTGCTGGTCATCGACATCGACGATTTCAAGAAATTCAACGACCGCTACGGCCACGTGCGCGGCGACAGGGCGCTGGTCCGCTTCGCGGAAATCCTCAAGACCGCCGTGCGGGATTCCGACTACGTGGTGCGCTGGGGCGGCGAGGAGTTCGTGGTGCTGGCGACAGACGTCGGCGCCGAGGACGGCGGGATCATTGCCGAAAGAATACTGGCGCAGGTTCGCGAACGCGGCATCCTCGACGAGCCGGGAGACGAAAAACCCGCCACCTGCTCGATCGGCGTATCGCACTTTCCCTTCTTTCCCGACCGCGCCCGCGCGCTGGACTGGCAGCAGGTGCTGCAGGTGGCCGACCTTTGCGTTTACGCTGCCAAGCGAAACGGCAAGAACGGCTGGGTTTCGCTGCGCGGGCGGCACTGCAATCCTGATTTCCGTTTCCAGGAATTGCTGGACACGCTCTGCAACGCACCGGACGACCTCCATCTCGACAACCGCCTGCTGGTGACGCGCTCGACGGCCGGCGACGGGCGTACTGGCGCGAGCACGGGCGTGAACTAGACTGAACGTATCCGCACCGGCACCGCCCGGCTTCCATCGTCAACTGCAGGCAAGCGGTTTCAGGCAGGAGACGCGCATGAAAGCACTTCTGATCCTCTCGCTCTCATCGATCCTGGCGAGTCCCGTCTTCGCCCAGGAGCGGCCGCCCGTGATCGACATGCACCTGCATGCCGACCTGCCGCCCCACGAGATTCCCGCCGGTGCGCCTTCCCTCTGCCGTCCCGAGCCGTGCGAAGGCGACGGCGCGGCGATCGCGGACCTCGACGGATTGCGCGAACGGACGCTGGAGGTGATGGATCGCTACAACGTCACCCGCGCCTTCCTCAGCGGCGTCGATCTCAGGATTGTCCAGCAATGGGTGAAAGCGTCTCCCGATCGCTTCATCGCCGCGCCGTTCATCCTGCATCCCGGCCGGCCCGCCGCGGAAATGCTCCGCGGCGAGTACGAAGCCGGCCGGCTCGGCGGGGTCGGGGAAATCGCGACCCAGCTCACCGGCGTGCCGCCGAACGACCCCGCGCTCGAGCCGTACTTCGCGCTCGCCGAGCAGTACGACCTGCCCGTGCTCATTCACACGGAAGGCATCGGTCCCTACATGCCGGGCTTTCGCTCGGGCGCGGGCGAGCCCTTGCTGCTGGAAGACGTGCTCGTTCGCCATCCGAAGCTTCGGCTTTTCGTCGAGAACGCCGGCTATCCCTACCGCGACCAGATGATCGCGATGATGTACCAGTATCCGCAGCTTTACGCCGACATCTCGACAATCACCTGGGTCATACCGCGCGCGGCCTTCCACGACTATCTCGAAGCATTCGTGCGCGCCGGGCTCGGCAAGCGCCTGATGTTCGGGTCCGACCAGATGCGCTGGCCGGAGAAGATCGGCGCAGGCATCGAAGCGATCGAAAACGCGCCCTTCCTGAGCGAGGCGCAGAAGCGTGACATTCTTTATAACAACGCCGCGCGGTTCCTGCGTCTCGATGCGGCGAACGCGCAACCCGCCGCCGAGTAGATGCACCTGATGAAGCGCGCTGCCTAAGGCAAGCGGCGGATTGCCCGCCGAACGTCCGCCACGCACCGTGACGGCTCACCCGCACGGGAGAAGGCAGCGGGCGCACGCGAAACAGCCGTCGACCTTGCGGCGGGCATCATCGGCGGAATCGTCGCCACCCAGGTCAATGATTTCGTCGAGCACGTCTTCCTGGCGGGGACGCCCGCGCGCGAAAAGGCCCGCGAACCCGAAACCGAAGACGGCTCCTCCGCAAGAGCGGCCGCGCGCATGCTCTTGACGCTGGACACGGACGATCCGCCCGAGAAACGGATCGAGGCGTTGCAGAAAGGCATTCATTTCGGTCTCGGCGCGGCATGGGGTCCCGTCTACTGCTGGCTGCGCCGGCACACGCCAATGCCGCCGGTCGTGGCGGGCGTGGCGAGCGGCGCCGCGCTTTCGCTCATCGTCGACGAAACGCTGAATCCATTGCTCGGCATCACGCCGCCGCGCGATGCCTACCCGAAAAGCGCGCATATTCGCGGCTTCGCGACGCACGCCGTGTGGGGGCTCGTCTGCGGCGCGACGGCGGAGTTTTTGCGGCGCCGATGGAGAACGTGATTGCCTCTTCGTGCACCGTTGTTCCCCAGCGCTTAGGATAGGCTCGCAACGAACAAACCTGTCGCGCTCGAAGGGGGAAGTCATATGCGATGCCACGAAGTCGATCATGAAATCATCGGAAACGACATGCAGCTGGTCGAGATCGCGCTCGATCCGGGAGAAACCGTGATCGCCGAGGCCGGCGCGATGACCTACCTTGAACCGGGAATCACCTTCGAAGCGAGAATGGGCGACGGCTCCGAACCCGGCCAGGGCGTCATGGGCAAGCTGTTTTCCGCGGCGAAGCGCACACTGACCGGCGAGTCGATCTTCACCACGCACTTCACGAATCACGGAACACGGAGGGCGCGCGCGGCGTTCGCGGCGCCTTTCCCCGGCAACATCATCGCCGTCGACATGGCGAGCATCGGCGAGTCGCTCGTTTGCCAGAAGGATTCCTTTCTCGCGGCGGCACTGGGAACGAAAGTCTCCATCACCTTCAACCGGCGCCTCGGCGCGGGTTTCTTCGGCGGCGAAGGTTTCATCCTGCAGAAGCTGGAAGGCGACGGCATGGCGTTTGTCCACGCGGGCGGAACGGTGATACGGAAGGAACTCAAGGGCGACTCGCTCCGCGTCGATACCGGCTGCCTCGTCGCGTTCACCGCCGGGATCGACTACGACATCCAGCGCGCCGGCAACCTGAAGTCCATGCTCTTCGGCGGCGAGGGCCTTTTCCTCGCGACCCTCACCGGACACGGCACCGTCTGGCTGCAAAGCCTGCCCTTCTCGCGCATGGCCGATCGCGTCCTCCAGAGCGCGCCGGGCCATGGCGGCAGCGACAAGGGCGAAGGTTCGGTTCTCGGCGGCATTGGGCGGCTGATTGACGGCAGTTGATCGCGCGCGAGAAGTTCCCGCGATACGAGAAGGCCCCGCGCGAGCGGGGCCTTGTTCATGTGGAGATCGCTACCGCTCGCGTCATCGCTTCTGCAGGGTCAGGTGCGCCTGTTCGACATCGTTCACCATGACGGATTCATACTCGCCATCCGCTCCCTTTCGAAACTCGACCCAGTAGAAACCGGCGCCCGGCAAGTCGACCCGATGGTGCATGGTGACGCTGCCGACGGCCGATTCGCCGCGAATGGTCGATTCCCGGTCCGCGTAAACCAGGACCAGCGTTCTGCCGGCTGCATCCGTGAATCGCGCCGTCTCGCCGGAGAGCGCGAACGGAACCACGCGCGCGATTCTCGCCATCGCGGGGGAAATTTCCACGGTCGACGCATCCCCCTTCGGCCACATTATGGCGAGATCGCCGCTCATGCCTTCCAGGCTCAAGTGAATGCGGTCGCCCGCCACCCATTTCTGCGCGTGGATGTAGGCTAACTCCGGGGATCCGAAAAGATTGTCGAACATCGGCAGGAACACGATGTCCGCGCGCTCGAGCCCGCCGCTCGCCTGGACCGGGAGCATGAGAGGAGAATCCAGCGACGCGTCGTCCAGCCTGTGATCTCCGCAGCACACACCCGGCCGGCGAAACTCCATCGGCAGTGTGGCAACGCTGTCGATGGGCTCGCCGTTCACCGTCGCCGGCTTGAAGCGCCATCGCGCGACGGCCCGCTTCGCTTTCTCGCCAAAAATCTCCTGGTAATCCTGCGCGAGAATCCTGATGTCGCGGGGCTTGCCGTCCTTTCCGACGACGAACTCAAGGAATACCCATCCGTTTCTGCGGTCTTCCAGCGCAGTGTGCGGGAACTCCGGATATACCGTTTCGATGGGAACGAGCGGCGCGGTCTCTGCGTCCTCGGGCAGCGGAGACTCGTGGTCAAGACTGGGGTGTTCGTGCGGCAAGCGGTCATGCAAGGCTTTCGTGTCCGGCAGGAATTCCGGGTAACCGTCGCCCCAGGGAGGCTCAACCGCCGTGACCGTGTCCGCCCAGAGGCCGGCCGCGGCCAACAGTGCGAAAGCGCATATCCGATGATTCATTTCCCCCTCCCGTGAGTCGCATGACGCAATATCGTTGCACCCGGGCATTAAACACGAGCGCAAGGACAATATGAAAGGTGCGCGGTAACATCCGGGCACCGGCTTCAAGCGAGGAAACCGGCATGAACATCCGAAACGCAAGCGAGCGTGACATCCCCGCCCTCGCGCGGATCTGGCACGACGGCTGGCAGGACGCGCACGCAAAAATCCTGCCCGCGGAACTCGCGCAGCACCGCACGCGCGACAGCTTCGAAGAAAGACTGCATGAGGCGCTCTGCAACGTACGCGTGGCGGATGCCGGCGCCACGCTGGGTTTTCATATCATTCAGCGCGACGAGCTGTACCAGTTGTACGTCGACGCCCGCGCGCGCGGCACGGGCACGGCGACCGCGCTGATCGCCGATGCGGAGCGCGCGCTGCTCGAGGGCGGCGTCCTCGTCGCGTGGCTCGCCTGCGCCGTCGGCAATGCCCGCGCGGAACGTTTCTACGAAAAACAGGGATGGCATCGCAACGGCAGGGTGACGTATCCGACGCCGATTCCCGGCGGCACGTTCCCCGTGGACGTGTGGCGGTACGAAAAGCAGCTGCGCCCAGCGGCAGGATGAACGGGAAGGCCGGCGCCACGAAGCCCCGCGAGAGCGGGGCTTCGTGGCCGTCCGGTTTTCAGTTCCGGTACAGGCGGTAGCTGCCGTGGAAATTGCCGTTGAGCAGCAGCGTGTTGCCGAGCAGTGTCGGCGGCGGAAGCGGGTACATGTCGCTGAACACCTGGTAACCCATGGTGTTCGCGGTATTCGTGGCGTCGTCAGGCGCGATGACCTGCGTTCCCGCCGTCGTGCCGTCCGTCTCGAACAGCTGGAAGTCCGTGTCCGTGAAGGCGGCCACGAAGTAGGCCTTGCCGTTTCGCACCGTGTACCGCCCGCCGCCGCTGGCGAACCCGTCACCGGACGGATGGACATCCTTGAGCATGAACGTGCCGCCGGCGGTGCCGTCGCTGACCCACGGCTCCCAGCCCCGCGCCTCGTCCGTCGCCGCAAAGACAAGCCTGTCGCCAACGGCGACCGCACGCTCATCGAAAAAGTTCTGCTCGGGACGTACGGTACTCACCTGCTGCGTGCCCGCGCTCGTGCCGTCCGTTGACCACAGCGACAGCAGGTTTTCATCGTGCGAACGGCCCGGGAAGTAGTACCTGCCGTTCATCATCACCATGTTCTCGACCAATACGCCCAGGTCCACGCTGTACACAAGCTCGGTACCCGCCTCGGTGCCGTCCGTGCGGTACAGCGACTTGTGCGAACCGGTGCCGTCCTCGTAGGCGAAGAACAGCAGTGAATCGCCGAGCAGGTGGAAAGCCGACGGCCAACTGCCATACGTGTAGCCGCTGTGTTCCGGCGCGATGTTCACGAACAGCTGCGTACCCGCCGGCGTGCCGTCGGTCGACCACAGCTCCTGGCTGTTTTCCCAGGAATGCCAGGTGAAGAAGAGGCGATCGTTGAACACCATCATCTCGTAATCGAGCAGCGAGGAGCCCGGGTAGGTGCTGTTCGTGAGCTGCACGAGGTTGCCTGGCGTGCCATCGGTTCGATAGAGCTGCGGGTACGCCGTGAACGTGCCGGCCTCGTAGTACCAGGCGAACACGTAGTAGTTGCCGTTCCAGTATGTCGCCTCGCTCGCGCGTTCGATGTTCGAATCGCCCGCGGGGTTGAGATCGACGATCATGTGCGTGCCTTCGGGCGTGCCGTCGCTCGCCCAGAGCTCGCGGCCATGCACGCCGTCGTTCGCCGTGAAGTAGAAATAGTCGCCGCCGACGCCAACCAGCCTGATGGTCTCCGAGACCGCCGTGGTGATGTCCTTGATGAGATACGTGCCGGCTTCGGTTCCGTCGGTGAACCACAGCGCGTCATGGTGCTCGCCGTCCCAGCCGTTGACGACGACACCACCCTTGAAGGCGGTGAGAATCGTCGCGTGTCCGTCCGCTTCATCATCGACGGCCAGTTCCAGAACCATGCGCGTGCCGGAGAACGTCCCGTCCGTCATCCAGACCTGCTCCGAATCGGGGGACGTGAGCGGGCCATCATCCACGTCGTCCGCGACGAAGAACGCCTTGTCGCCGACGACGGTCAGGTACCACGGGTTGATCGCGTCATCGTGCAGCAGGCCGAATCCCTCCGGCGTCGAGCCCTGTGCCTCGACCGTCACGGTCACGCTGTCGGTGTCCGTCTTGCCTTCATCGTCTTCGACGGTGAGGCGAAAGGTGAGCGCGAGATCGGATTCGCCGGATGGCGGCGCGATGAACGTGGCCGTGCCGGAACCGTCGTCTTCCAGCGTCACCGTCGTGCCGGCGGTCTGTTCCCAGGCAAAGAAGACAATCGCGCCGTCCTCGTCGGTGCTGTCCCAGCCATGGAGCTCCACGGTATCGCCGGACTGTACCGTCATGTCTTCGCCGGCGACCGCGACGGGCGCGCCCGGCTCGTTCCCTTCATCATCTTCAAGCGTTCCGCCGCCTCCGCCACAGGCGGCGAGCAGCAGGGCAAGCGTCAGCGGGAAAAACAATGAAACCCGGTAGTGGAAGATCGCGTTCACGGTGTGCCTCTCCTCAGGACCCGCCATTGCGGGCGCGGCGTGAGGTTAAAGGCAAGTCCGGCGGACGGCATCCCCAATTTTGGATAGGCAGAAAGGCGTTGCGCGTGCCGCACGAACGGCGGCGCAGGACAACGGTAACGCCTGGCTTCAGTTCCCCGCGTTGCCTTCGGCTGGCGTGACTCTCCAGATCGTGTTCGACAGGTCATCGGCGATGATCAACGCGCCGCGCGGGTCGACCGTCACGCCGACCGGCCGGCCCCGCGCCTTGCCGTCATCGCCGAGGAAGCCGGTAACAAAATCGACCGGCTCGCCCGCAGGCCGGCCATTGCGGAACGGCACGAAGACCACCTTGAAGCCGACCGGTTCGCTGCGGTTCCAGCTGCCGTGCTCGCCGACGAACGCGCCTTTCGCGAACCGCTCGCCCATCGCCGGCGTGGAGAAGGCAAGACCGAGTGCCGCCACGTGCGACCCCAGGCTGTAGTCCGGCGCGATGGCGACGGCCACCTTCTCCGGGTTCGGCGGCTTTGCGCGCGGATCGACGTTCTTTCCCCAGTAACTCCACGGCCAGCCGTAGAAGCCGCCTTCGCGCACGGCCGTCAGGTAATCCGGAACGAGATTGGGTCCGATTTCGTCGCGCTCGTTCACCGTCGCCCAGAGCTGGTTCGTGCCGGGCTGAATGGCGAGCGCCGTCGGATTGCGAAGTCCGCTGGCGTATTGCCGGTGCATGCCCGTCTCCGCATCGATCTGCCAGATCACGGCGCGGTCGACCTCGGCGATCATGCCGCGTTCCGCGATATTGCTGTTGGAGCCTATGCCGACGTAAAGAAAGCGCCCGTCCGCGCTCGCGGTCATCGCCTTCGTCCAGTGATGATTGATCTCGGAAGGCAGCGCGGTCACTTTCTCCGGCGGTCCGCTCGCTTCGAGCTGGCCGTCCCGATAATCGAAGCGCACCAGCGCATCCTGGTTGGCGACGTAAAGCGTGTCGTCGATCAGCGCGAGACCATAGGGCGCATCGAGATTCTCCGCGAACACGCTTCGGGTTTCGTAGGCGCCGTCACCGTCGGCATCGCGCAGCAGCGTCAGGCGATCGCCACCCTTCACGTCGCTCTTGCCCTGCTTCTTCATGTAGTTCGAGATGACGTCCTTGGGCCGCAGCACCGGCGCGTTGCCGCCCGAACCTTCCGCGACCAGGATGTCGCCATTCGGCAGCACGAGCGTCTGGCGCGGAATCTTCAGATCCGTGGCGATGGCTTCGATCGCGTACCCCTGCGGCACCGTCGGCTGCTCGTCGCCCCACGAGGCGGGCTTCGGGATTTCCATGGCGGGCAGCAGTCCGCGCTTCGGTTCCGGCAGCTCCGGGTCCGCGCCAAGATCCGGCGGCGGCGGTTCGCCGCTGCAGGCGGACAATGCGAGCACCAGGACGCTGGCAATGAGAAGGATCGAGCGCATCATTTCACCTCCCGCAATCCGGAATAACCGACCCAGGCCGCGGCAAGCGCGAGCAACGTCACGATGAGCGACAACCAGACGCCGCCCGGCATCGCCGCCCACGCATCCTTCGCATGCACCAGCGCGTCGATGAAACCGAGCACCCACATTGCGAGCAGCAACAGGAAATAGGCGACGTGCCGCGCCGTACGCGCCGTGCCGCTCCGGATCCAGTCGACCACGGCGCATACCAGGACAAACACGCCGAACAGCAAGGCGCCGGCGATCAGCCATGATGCGAAATTGACCCACTGCACCTGGTAGGTCGACCGATAGACGATATCGCTGAACAGCGCGCCCAGGAACAGCGGCAGCGGAAAGGCAAGGAGAATTGCAT
>DASVCH010000145.1:0-12155 GCA_036381715.1 Gammaproteobacteria bacterium
CGAAAGGCGAAAGGCGAAAGGCGAAAGGCGAAAGGCGAAAGGCGAAAGGCGAAAGGCGAAAGGCGAAAGGCGAAAGGCGAAAGGCGAAAGGCGAAAGACAATGGACCGGATTGACGGTTTGCGTAGGGTGGCCTTTGGCCGTCGTATCATGCTGGCGGGCAGAGCCCGCCCTACGCAGGCCCCGTGGAGCGCGGTTTTTTTCTTTCGACGTTAGACCTTCGACTTCTCAACGAGCCATTCAAGCAGTTTCGGCCAGAACTTCGGTCCGACGCTTTCCCGGAAAAGGCGGAAATGCCCGATACGGTCAACACCCAGGTCGGCCGGGCGCAGGTCCAGGTTCGTGATGCGTGCGTTCGGGTACCAGCCAAGCATCCTGCGGTTGGCGGCGTACGGCGCCATGTCGTCGTCGCCTATCCAGACGTTGAGGATCGGCCGGTCGATTCCGGCGTAGTTGTCCGCCGACGCGCGCCGGTGTCTTCCCATCAGGTATTCCGGGTCGCGTCCCCAGCGCGCCCACTCGCACACCACGGCGTTGGGCAGGTTGGCCTCGAAGCCGAACCAGCGGGCGGGAAACTCGTCGTGCAGGCGCGAAACGAAAGGAATGACAACATGCCAGAGAAAGCCGATGCGCAGCCGCTCCCAACCCGACCACAGCCGCCAGTACCCGCTTTGGCTGCCGATCAGCACGATGCCCGCGGCGAGATTCGAGCGCGGCGTCATGCCGATGATCTGGCCGCCGATGCTGTGCGCGATGATCACGAGCCGTCGTCCGGGATAGCGCGCCCGCAGCCAGTCGATCATCACGGGCAGGTCGCGTTCTCCCCAGTCGTGCACGGCCGCCTGCGTGTCCGCGACGGACCCGTTCAGTGAATCGCCGGCGCCACGGTAATCCCAGCACACGCCGTCGATTCCGCTGGCCGCCAGGAATTGCATCATGGGCGCGTAGAAATCGCGTGACTTGCCCAGCGCGCCGTTGAGGAGAACGACCGTGTCCGACGCGGTCGCGTTTTCGTCGTGGTAAAGGCTTGCGGCAAGCTCGATGCCGTCAGCGGGGATACGCAGGTTTTCCATCATTTTGCAGCATGCGCGTTTGCGGATGGATCGGGATCACGACGAGTCACAGCCGGTCACGGCGGCCATGCAGCGCCCGCAGCGTGAGCACGGCGAGCGCCGCGAAGATCAGCAGCATGCCCGCCGCATCGAAGGGTGTCGGAACCTCATGCAGTTGCAGCCAGGCGGTGAGCACGCTCACCGCTGGCGCGCCGAGCGACGCCAGCCCCGCCGTGCCGGCAGGCAGGATGCGAACGGCGTACAGCCACAGCATCCATGCAAGCGCGCTTCCAAGCACCGCGTTGTAGGCGAGCGCGATGATGAAACCGGATGTCCACTCGATGTCCTGTTCCGGAACGAGCCATGCCAGCAAGGCCAGCGGCACGCTGCCCAACAGCATCTGCCACGCGGTGATGGACAGCAGCGCGCCGGGTTCGTCCTGCGGAATGCGTTTCGCGACGATGATGCTCGCCCCCCATACGAGGCCGGCGAGCAGCGAGGTCAGGCTGCTGACGTTCGCGTAGCCCGGCTCCCACGGCGCGACGAGAAAGACGACACCCGCGGCGGCGAGCCCGACGGCCAGCCACTGCAGGCCGCGCACTTTCTCGTGCAGGAACCACGCGCCGAACAGCAGCGCCCAGAACGGCATGGTGTAGGCGAGCACGGCGCTCTTGCCCGCGCCGCCGTCGGTGAGCGCGATCGCGATCAGGCCGACGAAACCGGTGGTCTGCATCAATCCCAGCAGCAGCACCTTGCCGGGCGCGGGCGGCAGGCGCAACGGATCGCGGCGCATGGCAATGACGATGAACAGGGTGACGGCGCCGAAAAAATTGCGCAGCAGGGAAAAATCCATCGGGCCGCTGTGATCGAGCGCGACCTTCATCACCACCCAGTTGTAGCCCCAGATCAGCGCGACCAGGCCGAGCGCGAAAAAGGCGTTGCGTATCCTGCTCTCGGCAATCATGTCAGTCCGGATGCGAAAGGTCGCCGGGATCGCCGGCTTGCGCGTACCAGTCGTGCAGCAGGCGGTACGCGATCGACAGTCTTGCCGAAAGTTTCAGCGAGCCGGCAGCGACGCCGCGGCGAATGTCGTCGCGCGAAAACCAGCGCGCTTCTTCCAGCTCGTCGTCATGCAGGGTGATGTCCGGCGAAACCGCGCGGGCGGTGAAGCCGATCATCAGCGATTGCGGAAACGGCCACGGCTGCGAGGAGTGGTAGGCGACATCGCCGACGTGCACGCCGGATTCCTCCAGCACTTCGCGGCGCACGGCTTCTTCCAGCGTCTCGCCCGCCTCCGCGAAACCGGCGAGACAGGAAAAGCGTCCCGGCGGCCAGCTGCGCTGCCGTCCGAGCAGGCAGCGGTCTTCGTGCGTCACCAGCACGATGACGGCAGGATCGATGCGCGGAAAGATTTCGTTCGTATCGCAGCCGTCGTTCCGGCAGCGGCGCGCATGACCGCCGGCAGCGCTTTGCAGTTCGCCGCCGCAGCGGCCGCAATGGCGATGCGTTTCGTGCCAGTGCATCACGGCGCGCGCATGCGCAATCAGCGCGGCGTCGGTCGATGACAGCAGCAGCGCAAGCGGGCGCAGTTCCTCGTGCCTGCCGTGCCGCTCGAAATGCGTTTCGAAATCCGCGGGTGCGGCGAGAGCGAACAGCGGTGCTTCATCGACGTGACCGAGAAACACGCTCTGCCATTGCCGCCAGCCTTCCGGCAGCGCCTCGCGCGGCAGCCGCGCCAGCGCGGGTTTGTCGTCGACCAGGCAATGCCGCGTGTCGATGACGACGAAGCGCGCCGCCGGCGACTCGCGCTGCAGCCTGATCCACTCGTCGTTGTCGCGTTCGACGGTGCGCCGGTCCGCGCCCGGTTGGCCGAAAACGTTTTCCAGTGAGCGCATGTCGGTTCAGCAATCCTGCCAGTGAATGTCGATGGGAAGGTTCATGGCCCTGATCACCGGGCACGCCGCAACCGCCCGGCGGCAGCGCACGTCCAGCGCGGCGTTTACGGGCGGCAGCGCGATGGCGACGGCGAAGCCCTGTTCCAGCGCGTCATCTCGCAGGCGCACCGTCACGCGCAGGCGGCCGCAGTCCGCGCCGTGACGCGCAAGCAGCGGCCGAAGACTGGCCGCGATGCAACTGCCAAGCGACGCGCCCAGCAATTCGGCGGCGGAGAACGCGCGCGAACCGCCGGCGCAGGCGCTTTCCATCGCAACGCCATCGGCGCGCGTCACCAGAAGCTTCTCTTTGTCCAGGGTGAGGGCAAGTTCGTGCATGAGTCAGATCAGGCCGGAGGCGAGTCCGGCGCCGGTAACGAAAAGCAGGAGTCCCGTGATGCGCCGAACGACGGTGAAGGTGATTTTCGGCAACAGCCGGCGACCGAGCAAGGCGCCGGCCAGCGCGCCGATGATGCCGGCCGCGATCAGCGGCGCGGCGTTTCCCTCCACGCCCGTCGAAATCTCCGCGACACCATATACAAGGAGTCGCGCCGCATCCACGCCGATGGCGATCAGCGCCTGCGTGGCGGCGAACGCGGCGGCGGTGAGCCCAAGCGGCGCAAGGAAGACGGCCCGCAGGGCGCCCTGATGGCCGGAAAGCCCGCCGAAGAATCCCGACAGCGCGCCACCGAGCGGCAGCCACTTCGGCGGCATCCGGAGCCGGCGATCCATGTCCGCCAGCTCGATGAACGCGAACAGCAGGATCAGGCCGCCGAGAACCAGCGCGAGCGGCGTGACCGCGACGGTCTCGCCGCGAAAGGCATACTCGAAAACCGGCTCGCGGCCGGACAGCATCCCGAGCAGCAGGGCGCCGGGGAGAGCGGCGACGATCGCGGGCAGCCCGAAGCGGACGGCGACGCGCCAGTCGACATCGCGGCGCAGCAGCGAGCCCTTGAAAAGATTGTTCGCAAGATGCACGACGGCGGTCGCGGCGACCGCGGCGTCGGCAGGCAGGAACAGCGCGAAGGCGGGCAACAGCAGGGTTCCGAGGCCGAAACCGGAAAACAGCGTGAGCGTGGAAACGAAGGCCGCGAACAGGGCGATGGCGATCAACTCGGGGATCAGTTCGGGCAGCATGTCGAATCCGGAAGCTTTGACGAAATCCGGCGCGCCTTAACGGGCCTGGAAAAACCGACGGCGCCTTTCGGCGCCGTCGTCAGGTTACAGCAATCCGGAATCCGGATCAGGCGTTTCGAAAGCGCGGCCGCGGCGAGTTCTCGCGCGGCTGCGCCTCGTTGACCCGCAGCGGCCGTCCGCCGGAGTCCTTGCCGTTGATTTCACCGATCGCCTTTTCGCCCGCCGCCCTGTCGGACATTTCGACGAAGCCGAAGCCCTTGGAGCGGTCCGTCATCTTGTCCTTGATGATCTTCGCGGAAGTCACTTCGCCGAAGGGCGCGAACAGGTCGCGAAGCTCGTCTTCACTCATGCGGTAGGGCAGGTTGCCCACGTAGATATTGATCATGAAAGCCATCCCGTCGAGACAGTGCCATTACGCATCGGATCGGCAATCTCAACTCAATGGCACGGAACATCAAGATCGTCGGCGTCGCAGGTTCGGCGCCTTGAAAGCATAGCAGTTCTGCGGGAAATGCAAGGGAAATCCGGCCAAGAAGAAGAGAACAGTCCAAAGGACGCAGCCGCTCCCTCTCCCCTCCGGGGAGAGGGTGGGGTGAGGGGCAAACCTTGCGATTTCGTGTACACCGCGCATTCCGGCGAGGAAAACCGGCGGAGTGCAATTTGATAGAATTCGCCGATGGATGTCACCCCGATTCTCGATCCCCTCAATGACGCACAGCGCGAAGCCGTCACGGCGAACGCGCCGTCCGTGCTGGTGCTGGCCGGCGCGGGCAGCGGCAAGACGCGCGTGCTCACGCACCGCATCGCGTGGCTGGTGAATGTCGAAAACGTCTCGCCGTTTTCCATTCTCGCCGTCACGTTCACGAACAAGGCCGCGGCCGAGATGCGCCACCGTATCGAGCAGCTCATCGGCACTTCGTCCGGCGCGATGTGGGTCGGCACGTTTCATTCCATCGCGCACCGGCTGCTTCGCATGCACTGGCGCGAGGCGGGCCTGCCCCAGGGTTTCAGCATTCTCGATTCCGAGGACCAGCTCCGGCAGGTCCGCCGCATCGTGAAATCGCTGGATCTCGATGAAACGCGCTGGCCGCCGAAGCAGGTGCAGTGGTTCATCAACGCGAAGAAGGACGAGGGCTTGCGCGCCGGCAATATCGCCGGCGGCCACGACCCCGTGCACAACCAGATGGTGCAGCTGTACGCCGCCTACCAGGACGCATGCGACCGGGCAGGCTTGGTGGATTTCGCGGAACTGCTGCTGCGCGCGCTGGAGCTGTGGCGCGACAACCCCGAGCTGCTGAAGCATTACCAGGGACGTTTCCGCCACGTGCTGGTCGACGAGTTCCAGGACACGAACACCATCCAGTACGCCTGGGTGAGGCTGCTGGTGGGCGAGACGGGGAAGCCGTTCGTGGTCGGCGACGACGACCAGTCGATCTACGGCTGGCGCGGCGCGCGCGTGGAGAACATTCACCGCTTCCAGCAGGACAATCCGGGCACGCAGGTCGTGCGGCTGGAGCAGAACTACCGTTCGACGGGAAACATTCTCAAGGCCGCGAACGCGGTGATCGCGAACAACCGCGACCGCATGGGCAAGAACCTCTGGACCAGCGACGAGGAAGGCGATCCGATCCGTCTCTATGCCGCGTACAACGAACAGGACGAGGCGCAGTTCGTGGTCGAGCGCGTTCGCCAGTGGGTGAACGAGGGCGGCCAGCGTTCCGATTGCGCGGTGCTGTACCGCTCGAACGCGCAGTCGCGCATTTTTGAAGAAGCCCTGATTCACGCCGGCGTGCCGTACCGCGTCTATGGCGGATTACGCTTCTTCGAGCGCCAGGAAATCAAGGACGCGCTCGCCTATCTTCGCCTGCTGGAAAACCGCAACGACGACGCTTCCTTCGAACGCGTCGTGAATCTCCCCACGCGCGGCGTCGGCGCGAAGACGCTGGACCTGGTGCGCCAGACCGCGCGCGAACGCACGCAGTCGCTCTGGCAGGCGACGCAGGCGGTGATCGCGGAAAACCTGTTGCCGGCGCGCGCGGCGAACGCGCTCAGGACCTTTCTCGATCTTGTCGATGAAATGGACGCCGCGGTGCGCGGCCTCGACCTGCACGAGCAGATCGATCACGTCGTGCAGGGTTCCGGGCTGATCGATCATTACAGCCGCGAGAAGGGCGAGCGCGGCGAGGCGCGCATCGAAAACCTCGAGGAACTGGTCAGCGCCGGGCGCGGTTTCGATCCCGCCGACGTGCCGGAAGACGAAGAAGCGCTGCCGCCGCTGGCCGCATTCCTGAGCCACGCCGCGCTCGAGGCCGGCGAAGCGCAGGCAGCGGAATGGGAGGACTGCGTGCAGTTGATGACGCTGCATTCCGTGAAGGGTCTCGAGTTTCCGCTGGTGTTCATGTGCGGAATGGAAGACGGCCTGTTTCCGCACCAGCGTTCGCTGGAAGACGGCCTCGGCCTGGAAGAGGAACGCAGGCTTTGCTACGTCGGCATGACGCGAGCGATGAAGAACCTGTACCTCTCTTACGCGGAACAGCGCCGACTCTGGGGCGTGGAGCAGATGGGCGTGCCGTCGCGTTTCCTGCGCGAGATTCCTTCGGACCTTCTTTACGAGATCCGCCCGCGCGTGCAGGTGAGCCGTCCCGCGTACGCGCCGCGAAGCCGTTCGGCGCCGCCGCCGCTCGAAGCGCCGCCTGCGGGACTCAAGCTCGGTGCGCGGGTGCGGCACCAGAAGTTCGGCGACGGCATCGTGCTGAATTATGAAGGCGCGGGTAGCCAGGCGCGCGTGCAGGTGAATTTCGACGACGCGGGGACGAAGTGGCTGGTGCTGGGATTCGCGAATCTCGAGGTGGTTTGATCGTGGCCCGGATGGAAGCGCGCGAATAGCGCGCTGAAATCCGGGACTCCTCGTTGCCCCGGATTCGGTTGCGCTGGCGCGCAACGCCATCCGGGCTACACGTTTCCCGGCAAAGTCGAGCGACACATATATAATAAGAATCGTCCCGAGCGCCGTTGCGGCCAACGGCAAGAAAAAGAAGGCGGACAGCGTGGCAGACGGCTTGAAAGCAGCAGCACATCGCCGTAAGGTTCGCGCCTCATGAGAATCCTCATTCTGGGCGCAGGCCAGGTCGGGTCCACCGTCGCGTATTCCCTCGCGCGCGAGGAAGCCAACGACATCACCGTCGTCGATCGCAACAGCGAACTGCTCCAGGACCTGCAGGAGCGGCTCGACATCCGCACGGTCTGCGGTCACGCCTCGCACCCGGAAGTCCTGCACGAAGCCGGCGCCGACGAAGCCGACATGGTGGTGGCGGTCACGGACAGCGACGAAACCAACATGATCGCCTGCCAGGTCTGCTACACCCTGCACCGCACACCGACCAAGATCGCGCGCGTCCGCGCCGCGGAATACCTCAACACCCCGCAGCTGTTCACGCAGGAAGCGCTGCCCGTGGACATGCTGATCTCGCCGGAACAGCTCGTGGTCGATTACATCCGCCGCCTGATCCAGTATCCCGGCGCGCTGCAGGTGCTCGATTTCGCCGGCGGCAAGCTGCGCCTTGTCGCCGTGCAGGCGTATTACGGCGGCGCGCTCGTCGGCCAGGAGCTGCGCAACCTGAAGAATCACATCCCCGATGTCGATTCGCGCGTCGCGGCAATCTACCGCCGCGGCCAGGCGATACTGCCGCACGGCGACACCGTCATCGAAGCCGACGACGAGGTGTTCTTCATCGCGCCGCGCGCCGACATCCGCGCCGTCATCAATGAATTGCGCAAGCTCGACAAACCCGTGCGCCGCATCATCATCGCCGGCGGCGGCAATATCGGCGTGCGGCTCGCCAACGCGCTGGAATCCACGCACCAGGTAAAGCTCATCGAACGCAACCGCGAGCGCGCGCGGGAGATTTCCGAGCAACTCGACAAGACCATCGTGCTGTCGGGCGATGCGGCCGACGAGGAATTGCTGGTCGAGGAAAACATCGAGGCGACCGACGTGTTCTGCGCGGTGACGAACGACGAGGAAGCGAACATCCTTTCCTCCATGCTTGCCAAGCGGCTTGGCGCGCGCAAGGTGCTGTCGCTGATCAACCGGCCCTCGTATGTCGATCTCGTGCAGAGCGGTTCGATCGACATCGCCATTTCGCCGCAGCAGATCACCATCGGTGCGCTGTTGACGCACATTCGCCGCGGCGACGTCGTCGTGGTGCATTCGCTCAGGCGCGGCGCGGCGGAGGCGATCGAAGCGATCGCGCACGGCACGCGTGAAACCTCGCGCGTCGTCGGCCGCACGGTTGCGGAGATCGCGCTGCCGAAGGGCGCGACCATCGGTGCGATCGTGCGTGGCGACGAAGTGCTGATGGCGCACCACGACGTGCGCATCGAAGCCGACGATCACGTGATTCTCTTCCTCGTGGATCGCGAGCAGATCCGGGACGTGGAAAAACTGTTCCAGGTGGAAGCGGCGCTGGATTAGCGCGGCCGGCTCAACATGAGATTCGGGCTGATCCAGCGCATCGTCGGCATCTTCCTCATGGCCTTCAGCCCCGCCATGCTGCCGCCGGCGGCAGTCGCGCTCATCTACCGCGACGGCGCGCTCGAGCCCTTCGCCTACACTTTCTTCGGCACGCTGGCCGCCGGCATCCTGCTGTGGCTGCCGCGCCGCGGCGATCACCGCGAGCTGCGCGTGCGCGAAGGCTTTCTCGTGGTCACGCTGTTCTGGGTCGTGCTGAGCGGCGTGTCCTCGCTGCCGTTCCATTTTTCGCAGCAACCGCACCTTTCATTCACCGACGCGATCTTCGAAGCCGTTTCGGGCCTGACGACCACGGGCTCGACGGTGATCGTCGGCATCGACGAACTGCCGCATGCGATTCTCTGGTACCGCCAGCAACTGCACTGGATCGGCGGCCTTGGCGTCGCGGTCATCGCGCTCGCCGTTCTTCCCGTGCTGGGCGTCGGCGGCATGCAGATCTACCGCGCGGAAGCCTCGGGCCCCTCCAAGCAGGACAAGCTGGCGCCACGGCTGACCGACACGGTGCGCGCTTTCCTGCGCGTCTATCTCCTGCTCACCTTTGCCTGCGCCGCGGCGTACTGGGGAGCCGGCATGACCGTTTTCGACGCCATCGGTCACGCCTTCGCCACCGTTTCGACCGGCGGCTTTTCGACTCACGATGCGAGCATCGCATGGTTCCAGAGCGATGCCGTCGAGATCATCTGCATCGTCTTCATGATCGCAGGCGGTATCAGTTTCGCGCTGCATTTCCAGGTGCTGAGATCCTTCAATCTGCGCGAGTACTGGCGCCACGCCGAGACGCGCACGTTCCTTCTGATCGTTACTGTCGTTTCGCTGATCGCGGCGGTGTATCTGCTGATGCGAAATCCCGACGCGACCGTCTGGGACCGCCTGATGAACGCCGCGTTCCAGACCGTTTCCGTCATGACGTCCACCGGCTTCTCGACGGAAAGCTTCGCCGACTGGCCCGGCTTCCTGCCGGTGCTGCTGATCTTCATCAGCATCATGGGCGCGTGCGCGGGCTCGACGTCCGGCGGCATGAAGACGATTCGATTCATGATGGTCTACAAGCAGGGCATGCGCGAGATCCAGCGCATCGTGCATCCCAACGCGGTGGTACCGGTGAAGCTCGGCGGGCGCGTCGTTTCGGACCGCGTGATGGAAGCCATCTGGGGTTTTTTCGCGCTGTACCTGCTCGTGTACGTGTTTCTCATGCTGCTTTTCATGGCCACCGGGCTCGACCAGGTCACGGCGTTTTCGGCCGTGGCCGTCACGGTCAACAACATGGGCCTGGGTCTCGGCGAGGTCGCGACCACGTTCGCCGACGTGCCGGATTCCGCGAAGTGGGTCGGCATCGCGGGCATGCTGCTGGGACGCCTCGAGATCTTCACGGTGCTGGCGCTGCTGGTGCCGGACGTCTGGAGACACTAGCGCCGTGAATTTCCTCGCCGTGCAACGCGTACTCGGATTGCTCCTGATGGTCTTCAGCCTGGCCATGCTGCCGCCCGCGGGCGTGTCGTGGCTCTACGGCGACGGCGAATACCTCACGTTCCTGGAGGGCTTCCTGGTCGTCTTCGCGATTGGCGCTCTTGTGTGGATCCCGGTGAGAAACCGCAAGCGCGACCTGCGCCGGCGCGACGGCGCGCTGATCGTCGCATTGTTCTGGTCCGTGCTCGGCACCGCGGGCGCGATACCGTTGCTGCTGGCGTCCAGCCTTTCGCTGACGGCTACCGACGCCGTGTTCGTTTCCGTCGCGGCGCTCACGACGACCGGCTCCGACCTCATGGTCGGTCTCGACGTGCTGCCGGAATCGATTCTCTTCTACCGGCAGTGGCTGCAATGGCTGGGCGGCATGGGCATCATCGTGCTCGCGGTCGCGATACTGCCGCTGCTTGGCGTCGGCGGCATGCAGCTCTACCGGGCCGAAACACCAGGGCCTACCAAGGACACCAAGCTCACGCCGCGCATCACCGAGACCGCGAAAACGCTCTGGACGATCTACCTGCTGTTCACCGTCGTCTGCGCGATCGCGTACCGCGTCGCCGGCATGGGCTGGTTCGACGCCATCGGCCATTCGTTCTCCACCGTTTCGCTCGGCGGCCTTTCCACGCACGATCTCGGCATCGGCTATTTCGACAGCGTCGCCGTCGAAGCCGTCGCCATCGTTTTCATGATACTCGGCGGCGTGAACTTCGCCCTGCATTTCCAGGCATTCCAGAAGGGCAGCCTGAAACATTACTGGCGCGATCCCGAGTTCAGCACGTACATCCTGCTGCTGTTCTGGCTGGCGGTATTCGTGTGCACGTACCTGGCCGCGACGCATTACCACGACGACACCGGCGCATCGATACGCAACGGCATCTTTCATGTCGTCTCCATCATGACGACGGCCGGCTTTTCGGCAGGCACGTTCTCCGACTGGCCGGACATGCTGCCCGTGCTGCTGATCCTGTCCAGCTTCATCGGCGCCTGCGCCTATTCGACCGGCGGCGGGATGAAAGTGATTCGCTGGCTGCTGCTGACGAAGCAGGGGACGCGCGAAATCCGCCGTCTCGTCCATCCGCACGCGCAGTTCGCCGCCAAGATGGGCAGCCGCGCCGTGCCGGAGAAAGTCGTTTCGGCGGTGTGGGGATTCTTCTCGGTTTACGTTGTCGTGTTTGCGGCACTGATGCTCGTCACCATGGCGCTGGGACTGGATCACGTCACGGCGTTTTCCGCGGTGGCGGCAGGATTGAACAATCTCGGTCCGGGGCTCGGCGATGTCGCCACCAACTACGCCGGCATTCCCGATGCCGTGAAATGGGTGCTGATGCTGGCGATGCTGCTGGGAAGGCTCGAAATCTTTACACTGCTGATTCTCTTTACGCCGGCGTTCTGGAAGAAGTAGTCCGAAGTTCAAGGGTTGCTCGCGGGGAAAGCTGAAAGCGAAATGAAACATCAGGGCATCATGGCCGACATGCTGCTGGTCGCTCTTCTTCTTGCATTGCCGCCGGCGCCCGCCGCGGCCAGCGAAGCAGCGCGGAATTGCCCGTTGCCGGCTGCCGCGTCCGGAGAAGTCTTCAAAAAAATCGACACCATGCTCGCGGACCGCCGCGAGGCGGATGGAATTCCGGGGCTCGCCGCCGGCATTGTCTGCGGCAGCGAACCCGTTTGGGCAAAGGGCTATGGCGTGATGGCGCTGGACGATGCGCGCCCGGTAACCCCGCAGACACGCTTTCGCATCGCTTCGATCACGAAACTTTTCACTGCGACTGCAATCCTGGCGCTGGTTGAGGATGGCGTGCTCGGCCTGGACGATCCTGTCCAGCATCATCTTGACTGGTTCGAGCTTCGCCGGTCGCCGGACACCGGCAACGAGCCGGTGACGATCAGGCAGCTGCTTGCGCATGCCAGCGGGCTTCCCAGGGACAGCAGCCTTACCGACTTTGACCGGCTGTACCAGCCTGCCCGCGAGGATGCGATCGCGGCGTTGCCAGGACAAGGCCTGCAGTCTCCGCCCGGTGAAAGCTACGCGTACTCGAATCTCG
>DASVCH010000146.1:0-17867 GCA_036381715.1 Gammaproteobacteria bacterium
CTGCGACGGCATGGGCGGGCACGAGGACGGCGAGCTTGCCGCCCAGACCGCGATCGACACCTTCCTCGCCGGTTTCAAGGAACACAAGCCCGATCTCGACGCCGCGCCCGCCTTTTTCAAGGACGTGATCGAAAAGGCGCACCGCGCCGTGGTGCGCGCCGGAATCAGGAAACCCGTCGATCAGCGGCCGCGCACCACCGCCACACTCGCGATGATCGCGGGCAATGTCGCCGTCTGGGCGCATGTCGGCGATTCGCGCGTCTATCACCTGCGCGGCGACGGCGTGTTCAACCGCACGCGCGATCACAGCGCGGTGGAGGCGCTGTACCAGCGCGGCGCCATCACGGAGGCGCAGATGCACACGCACCCGATGCGGAATTTCGTCGAGGAGTGCCTGGGTGGCGAAGCGGACCTGCCGCGCATCGACATCGCGACGCCGGAGACGCTCGCGCCGGGCGACACCCTGCTGCTGTGCACCGACGGCTTCTGGTCGCCGCTCGACATGGATATCGTCGCCGAACGGCTGGGCGAGGCCGAGGATCTGCAGGACGAACTCGACGCGCTCGCCGCCGAGGCGCGGGAACACGCGAAACCGCACTCGGACAACGTGACGGCCGTGGCGCTGCGGCTGGATGAGTAGAAATCTTCGCCTTTCGCCCTTCGACTTCCCCGCCCGGTATAATTCCCGCCCCATTTCCTGCAGGACCTGCCCATGCGACCTTCCGGCCGCGCAGCCGACCAGTTGCGTTCCATCGACATCATTCCGGATTTCACGAAGCACGCCGAAGGCGCGGTGCTGGTGACCTTCGGCGACACGCGCGTGCTGTGCACGGCCAGCACGGAGGATCGCGTGCCGCCCTGGCTGAAAGGCAAGGGCCAGGGCTGGGTGACGGCGGAATACGGCATGCTGCCGCGCGCGACGGGCACGCGCACCCAGCGCGAGGCGGCACGCGGCAAGCAGTCCGGCCGCACGCAGGAAATCCAGCGGCTCATCGGCCGCTCGCTGCGCGCGGTCACGAACCTCGAAGCGCTGGGCGACACCACCATCACGCTGGACTGCGACGTCATCCAGGCGGATGGCGGCACGCGCACGGCGGCCATCACCGGCGCCTATGTCGCGCTGGGCATTGCCGTGGAACGGCTGCTCGCGCGAAAGAAACTGAAAAAGAACCCCTTGATCGGCGCAGTGGCGGCGATCTCGGTCGGCATTTACCGCGGCCAGCCGGTGCTGGATCTGGATTACGCGGAGGATTCGGAAGCCGAAACGGACATGAACGTGGTGATGAACGACGCGGGCGCGTTCATCGAAGTCCAGGGCACGGCCGAAGGCCACGCCTTTCGCCGCGAGGAAATGGACGCGATGCTGAACCTCGCGGCAGATGGCATCGCGCAATTGATCGGCATCCAGCGCGACGTGCTGGCGAACCGGAGGAAATGATGCTTCCCGGCAACACGCTCGTGCTCGCCACCGGCAATCGCGGCAAGCTCGCGGAAATCCAGGCCCTGCTCGCGCCGCTTGGACTGGAAGTAAAGGCGCAATCAGAGTTCGGCGTCGAGCCGCCGGAGGAAACCGGCCTGAGCTTTGTCGAGAATGCGATCCTGAAGGCGCGCCATGCGTCGCGCGTCACCGGCCTGCCGGCGCTTGCAGACGATTCGGGCCTGGAGGTCGATGCGCTCCATGGCGCGCCCGGCATTTATTCCGCCCGCTATGCGGGCACGGACGGCGATGACGCCGCCAACAACGCGAAGCTGCTTGATGCGCTCGGCGGCGTGCCCGATGAGAAGCGCACCGCCCGCTTCCGCTGCGCCGTCGCGCTCGTCCGCCACGCGGACGATCCGATGCCGACGATCGTTTCCGGCAGCTGGGAAGGCAGGATTCTCGCGGCGCCCCGGGGCGAAAACGGTTTCGGGTACGACCCGCTGTTTCTCCCGACCGGCATGGAAAAGACGTCGGCCGAACTCGGCAAGGAAGAAAAGAACCGTCTCAGCCACCGCGGCCAGGCGCTCGCCGCGCTCGTCGACCACCTGCGGGACTTCGCCCGCACCTGAATGAACGCGCCCCCTCCGCTCACGCTTTACGTGCACCTGCCGTGGTGCGTGCAGAAGTGTCCGTACTGCGATTTCAACAGCCACGCCTTGAAGAACGCGCTGCCGGAAGACGGCTATCTCGCGGCGCTCGCGCGCGATTTCGATTTCGCGGTCCGCGAACTCGACGCGCCCCGGCCGCTGGAAGCGATCTTCTTCGGCGGCGGCACGCCAAGTCTTTTTTCCGCGCGCGGCATTGGCGGCTTTCTCGAGCGCGTTGCCTCGAGGCTGCCGTTCGCGCCGGACATCGAGATCACGCTGGAGGCGAATCCGGGCACGGTCGAACATGACAGTTTCCGGGACTACCGTGCAGCCGGCATCAACCGCGTTTCGCTCGGCGTGCAGAGCTTCGACGACGCCCAGCTGAAGACGCTTGGCCGCATTCACGACAGCGGCGCCGCGTATCGCGCGGTCGACGAGCTGCACGCCGCGAACCTCGGGAATTTCAACATCGACCTGATGTACGCGCTGCCAGGCCAGGCCGCAGGAGACGCGCTCGCGGACGTGGGGAAAGCGATCGCCGCGCGGCCCGCCCACATCAGCCACTATGAACTCACCCTGGAGCCGAACACCCTGTTCGCCGTGCGCCCGCCGGCCGGGCTGCCGGACGATGACCGCACGATGGAAATCGCCGCCGCGTGCCGGGCACGCCTCGCTGAAGCGGGTTTCGAACGCTACGAAATCTCGGCGTATTCGAAGCCCGGCCGGCAAAGCGCGCACAACCTCAACTACTGGCGATACGGCGACTATCTTGCCGTCGGCGCGGGCGCGCATGGCAAGCTGACCACTCCGAACGGGATCGTTCGCACCGCCCGGCATCGTCATCCGAAGGATTACCAGGCGACGTCCGGCAGCGAATCGGCGATCGCCGAACGCCGCGAAATTCCGCCCGCGGAACGCGTCTTCGAGTACATGCTGAATCGATGCCGGCTGGTCGAAGGGGGACACCCGTCGGAATTCACGGCGCTTACCGGCCTGGACGCGTCCCGGCTCGAGCCGGGGCTGGCCCGGGCGCGCGAACTGGGACTGGTCGAGCGCCGCGGCGACGGCGGCTGGCGGCCGACCCCGCGCGGACTCGAACTGCTGAACGAACTCCAGGCCCTGTTCCTGCCTGAACTCGACGAGTCGATCGGATCGCCTCGAAACGTCGCGAGCGAACGAGGTCCCGGTACGGCGGAACAATTTTGAGGTGAGCTGATGAGCCTGCTGGATGAAATCGAGGTCACCTGCCCCTATTGCGGGTCGCCGTTCGCGGTCGAAGCGGAACCCGGGCTCGCTACCCAGCAGTTCATCGAAGACTGCCCGGTCTGCTGCCGTCCTGTAGAATTCGACATGGCTGCCGAACCGGACGGCAGCTGGCGATTCACCGCCAGGCGGGACGATGAGTGATGATTACACACCGATAGATTGCGATCTGTACGAGCGCTACGAACTCGCCATCATGCATCGCGAAACGCTTTTCATCCGCTGGCGCGACGCCGGCGGAATGACCCACCTTGAAACGCTTCTGCCCTTCGACCTGCGGGCGCGCGACGGCGAGGAGTTCCTGTACACGCGTACGGCCGCGGGCGAGGAACGGGTATTGCGGCTGGACCGCATCCTGGAAGCCCGCGAGCGTCCCTGAGCCGGAAAAAAAACAGCCCAAAATCAGGAACCTGCGTTATGGGAAGCGGGCCCGCAGAGGCCAGTTATTCACATACGGGACGACCCTGAGATTTTTGGCGCTTTCGCCGGGGCGGTTCGAGCCCGGGACAAACTGTTTTCTTGCAAGTCACTGTTTTTTATATATTTTTGTGTGTGGCGACTTTTTCACCGATTTGAAACAAAAGCTGCCTTTTCCGCTGTTTTTTTCATTTGCCGGGTCTTTGTGCACAGACTTATCCACAGAATCTGTGGATAGCGCGGAAAGCCCCTCGCCGTCAGGGACTTAGCGAAATATCGTGATGCAGCGTACTAACAAGGCCACGCAAGAACGCCCGCCTTTTTGCCGCGCGAGGCGGTGTATTTTCCGCCCTTGCCCGGCGCCATGAATGCCGTTAAGATGCGCGGCTCGCTTCAGGCTCCGGGAACATCCGCGAGCCGAACAACCGATTCGAGGAAAGTCATGAAGCCCGAAATCCATCCCGAGTACCAGGCGGTCAAGGTGACCTGCAGCTGCGGCAACACCTTCGAAACCCGCTCGACCATGGGCGAAGACATGCAGGTGGAAGTCTGTTCGCAGTGCCATCCGTTCTATACCGGCAAGCAGAAGATCATCGACGCCGGCGGCCGCGTGGACAAGTTCCGCCGCAAGTACGGCCGCTGATCCTGCGCGGCATCGCCGCCGCAGGTGACGTAACAGGCGAGGCGCCCCGGGAACCCGGCGGCGCCTCGCGTCGTTTTGCCCTTCGATTCCTTCGCCCGCATCGGTCAAACTGTCCTTGGCAGCACGGCTTGCCTATAATCTGCCCCGCTGGATTCGAGGGTTCGCCATTCAAGGAACCCGAGCCGGACGTCCGCATCCAACAAGCCAACAACTCGAACGTTCCGTCCGCCCTGCGCGCCGACGGGCCGCGGACCCCGCCTTCTTTCGCCAGCAGCGGCGCACCCGCCGATGTCAAAGACCAGGAGCAAGCGGAATGAGCAACAAGCACTTCAAGCTGACGAACCCCGAAACCGGACAGGAATCCGAACTGCCGCTGCTGGAAGGCACGCTGGGGCCGTCGACGCTGGATATCGGCGGGCTCTACAAGGCCCATGGCGTGTTCACCTACGACCCCGGCTTCGGGGCGACGGCAAGCTGCCAGAGCGATATCACGTTCATCGACGGCGAGAAGGGCGTGCTGCTGTACCGTGGCTATCCGATCGAGCAGCTTGCAATCGACTCGAACTTTCTCGAGGTTTCCTACCTGCTGCTGAACGGCGAACTGCCCGCGAAGAAGGAGCTCGCGACCTTCAGCAACGACATCGTCTATCACACGATGATCAACGAATCGCTGCTGCGTTTCTTCCACGGCTTTCATTACGACGCGCATCCGATGGCCATGCTGTCCGCCGTGGTGAGTTCCCTGTCGGCCTTCTACCACGGCAGCACGAACATCCGCGATCCGGAAGATCGGGACCTGTTCGCGACCCGCATCATCGCCAAGATTCCGACGATTGCCGCCGCGGCCTACAAGCATTCCATCGGCCAGCCTTTCATCTATCCGCGCAACGATCTCGGCTACTGCGAAAACCTGCTGCGCATGTTCTTCGCCGTCCCGGCGGAGGAATACGAAATCGATCCCGTGGCGGCGGAAGCCCTCGACCTTCTGTTCATCCTGCACGCCGACCACGAGCAGAATGCGTCGACCTCGACGGTCCGCCTCGCCGGTTCCGCGGGCACGAACCCGTATGCGGCGATCGCGGCCGGCATCGCCACCCTGTGGGGGCCGGCGCACGGCGGCGCGAACGAGGCCGTGCTGAAGATGCTGGATGAAATCGGCAGCGTGAAGAACATCGACAAGTACATCGACAAGGCCAAGGACAGGAACGATCCGTTCCGCCTGATGGGCTTCGGCCACCGCGTGTACAAGAACTACGACCCGCGCGCCACCATCATTCGCGACATGTGCTACAAGGTGCTGAAGCAGCTCGGCAAGGAAAACGACCCGCAGCTCGAACTCGCCATGAAGCTGGAAGACATCGCGCTGAAGGACGAGTACTTCGTCGAGAAGAAGCTCTACCCGAACGTCGATTTCTATTCCGGCATCATCTACCGCGCGCTCGGCATTCCGGTGAGCATGTTCACGGTGATGTTCGCGATCGCGCGCACCGTCGGCTGGGTCGCGCACTGGCAGGAAATGATCGCGGATCCCGCGATGCGCATCGGCCGTCCGCGGCAGTTGTACACTGGCGCCGGCAAGCGGGATTACGTGCCGCTAGCCAAGCGCTGATCCGCAGGCACAAAAAAAGCCGGGACTCCTCCCGGCTTTTTCCTTTCGCCCTTCAATCGCCTTCCAGCAACGCTTCCACTTCCGCCAGCCCCGCCCGCTTCATCGGCTTGCCGTCCAGCGGCGAGGCCGGCGCCTGGCGCACGCCGTCGACCGGAAACGTGACGGCTTCGATCACGATGTCCCCGGCGACAAAACGGTAGGCCGGAAAATCCTGCTGCGAACCGCCCATGAGCCGGAAACGCCGCTCGGTCGTTTCGAACGGGATGTCACGATCGATCAGGTGCATGACGATTCGCTCGGGCGCGTCCGCGAACAGGTGCAGCTGCACGGGCGAGTGCCGGTTCGCGTTGCCGTTAAGGACCGGGCCGACCAGGCGCGGCTGGAATTCGCCGAACAGGCGCATGGCCTGGCGGGCCGCCTCGCGCAATTCACGCAGCGTCTTCGGGTGGCTTTCGGCCTGGAACAGGCGCTGGTATTCCGCGACCGCCTGCTCGATTTCCTGGTTGGTGGGAAAGCCGCCGTCGCGTTCCGAAACGCCGTAGCGAAGCGCGGCCTTGCGCTTGGCCTGCAGGTAATCGCGCACGCCGTCTTCCGCGATCAGGCGGGCGGCTTCATTGGCCAGCAGGCGGCGCATGTCGTCGCCGCGCCCCCAGCGATGTTTACCCATGCCTACCTCGTCGACTAAAACAGGCTCTCTTCGGTGTCGTCTTCCTCGCCGTCTTCGCCGTTCTCGCGCACGATCGCGGGCTGTTCCGGCGGCACGGTGCCTTCGACAAAGGTTTCGAAAATGGCGTCGGGATTGCCCGCGCCGGCCAGCAGGCCGGTTTCGGGATCGATCCGGACGGTCACCAGGCCGGGCGGCCGGTCGTGGTAAACCTCCGGCGTGCCCGCGAGCGCGACGCGCATGTAGTCGATCCATGCGGGCAATGCCGCGCGGCCGCCGTACTCGCCGCGGCCGAGCGTCGAGAAGTCGTCGAAACCGATCCAGACGGTGGTCACGATCTCGGGATTGAACCCCGAGAACCAGGCGTCGCGGTATTCGTTCGTGGTGCCGGTCTTGCCGGAAATGTCCTCGCGGCCGAGCACACGCGCGCGCCGCCCGGTGCCGCGCTGGATGACATCACGCATCATGTCCGCGATCAGGTAATTGACCGGCGCCGACTGCACGCGCTCGGCGAGGCGCGGTTCGCGCCGCTCGATCAAGCCCGCGAACGCCGCGTCGTTCAACGGCAGGGGCGTCGCAGTCGCGTCGTCCGCGTCTTCGTCCGGCAATGCCGGCTCCGGGTCGCCCGGCAGCGGCGCCGATTCATTCGCGATTTCGCCCCCTGGGCCGATTTCCGCCGCGGCAAGTTCCGCCTGCAGCGCTTCGCAGTCGGGACAGACGATCGCCGGATCGGCGTTGAAAATCGTCTTGCCGTCCGGTCCGATGATTTCCTCGATGTAATACGGCTCGACGCGATAACCGCCATTCGCGATCACCGTGTAGGCCGTCGCCATTTCCATCGGTGAATACGCGCCGCTGCCGAGGGCCAGCGACAGGTTGCGCGGCAACCGGGAGCGGTCGAATCCGTAGGTACCGGAGAGATAGTCGATCGCCGTGCCGATGCCCATGGTCTGAAGCACCCGGATGGAAACCAGGTTGCGCGAATTCACCAGCGCTTCACGCAGGCGGGTCGGACCGTAGAAGCGGCCGGAGTCGTTCTGCGGGCGCCAGACGTCTTCGAGCTCGTCGTCGGCGAACACCACGGGCGCGTCATTGACGATGGTCGCGGGCGTGAAGCCGTTGGCGAGCGCCGCCGAATAGATGAACGGCTTGAACGACGAACCGGGCTGGCGGCGCGCCTGCACGGCGCGGTTGTACTTGCTGTAGAAGAAATCATAGCCGCCGACGAGCGCGACGACGGCACCGTCCCGCGGATCGAGAGACACCAGCGAACCCTGCACTTCCGGTATCTGCGCCAGCCGCCAGCCGGCGTTGGCCGCGTCGGAACTTTCGCCCGTGCCGGATTCGGCCTCGGGAAAGAACTCGGGATCGTGAAGCACGTAAATGACGTCGCCCGCGGCGAGGACGTCGGCGGGCGTCTCGGGCGCAGGACCGGTCAGGCGCGAGTCCAGCGCGGGCGCGGCCCATTCGAGTCCCGCCATGCCGATCTCCACCGGGCCGACCTCGCGCACGAAAACACGCGCGGCGGTTTCCGTCAGCTCCAGGACGACAGCAGTCTGCAGGTTGCCCGGCTCGCGGATGTCACCGACGATTTCGTCGAAGTCTTCCGTCAGCGCGGCGACGTCGAACGTGCCCGCCTCGAGATGAGCGACCGGGCCGCGATACCCGTAGCGCAGGTCGTATTCCTGCAAGGCGTCGCGAACGGCCTGGTTGGCGGCCTTCTGCAGCCGGCTGTCCAGGGTCGTCACGACACGATAGCCGTCGGCGTAGGCCGCTTCCTCGCCGACGCGCGCCACGAGGTCCGCGCGCACGAGTTCCCCGACGTAATACGCGTCCACTTCGGAGACCGAACCGTGGTAGGCGGCGGTGACGGGTGCGCCCATGGCCTCGTCGTATGCGGCCTTGTCGATGTAGCCCAGCTCCAGCATGCGGCCCAGCACGTAGGCGCGGCGGATCAGGGCGCGTTCGGGATCGGCCAGCGGATTGTATTTCGACGGCGCCTTCGGAATGGTCGCGAGCATTGCCATCTGCGCCAGGTTCAACTGGTTCAGCGGCTTGCCGTAATAGATCTCCGACGCCGCGCCGAAACCGTAGGCACGATTGCCGAGGTAGATCTTGTTGAGATACAGCTCGAGGATTTCGTCCTTGGTCAGTTCCTGCTCGATCTTTATCGACAGAAACGCCTCGCGGATCTTGCGCGTCCAGGTCTGATCGAAACTCAGGAAGAAATTGCGCGCCACCTGCTGAGTGATCGTCGAGGCGCCACCGACGATCTCGCCCGCCATGATGTTGTTGACCGCGGCCCGCGCGATGCCGAAGACGTCAATGCCCGGATGCTCGTAGAACCGGTCGTCCTCGGCCGCGAGGATGGCGTGCTCGAGCAGATCGGGCACTTCTTCCAGCGTGACAGGCACACGCCGCTGTTCGCCATATTCCGCAATCAGCCGCCCGTCCCGGGTGTAGATGCGAAGCGGCACCTGCAACTGCACGTCTTTCAGGGCCTCGGCATCGGGCAGGCCGGGCGCGAAGTACAGGTAGGCGCCAAGCACGGTCACGAGGCCCAGGACCAGCAGGGTCAGCCCGCCGGTGGCGGCATATAAGAGGAGTCGGAGTTTGCGGGACATGGTCACCAAGGGATTTTATGTACGGTCAGGCCTGAAAACGAGGCGCTGAAAACGCAAGGTTCCGCATTATACGACCCGCGTCGCAGTCCTTCGAGGGTCTTATTTGATTTAGGTATTTATTGATATATAGTTGAAACTGGTTGTTAAGGCTCTGGACGATGTATTCGTCCCAACTAGCCGATAGAAAAAGGAAAAATGCCGTGCTGCTCAAGCCGAAGGCAAAGCCGAAACTGGGGGTGGATCTCTCTACATCCTCGGTCAAGCTGATCGAGATCAGCCGCTCCGGCGACTCCTACAAGGTGGAGACGTACGCGGCCGAGCCGATGCCTCCCAACGCCATCGTGGACAAGGTGATCCAGGACGTCGAGGCTGTCGGTGATGCGATTCGCAAAGCGGCCAAGCGCGCCGGCTCCCGGGTCAAGGACGCGGCGGTTGCCATTGGCGGCGCTTCCGTCATTACCAAGATCATTCCCATGCCGGCGAGCCTCCCCGACCAGGAACTCGGCGAGCAGATCGAGTTGCAGGCCGACCAGTACATCCCCTTCCCGCTGGAGGAAGTCAGCTTCGACTACGAAATTCTCGGCCCTTCGAATCACGATCCCGAAATGGTCGACGTGCTGCTGGCCGCGACCCGGCGGGAGAACGTCGAGGCCCGCCAGGCGGCGCTGGAAATCGGCGGACTGGTTCCGAAAGTCGTTGACATCGAGGCCTACGCACTGGAAAACGCGTGCCGGCTGCTGACCTACCAGATGCCTGACGAGGGCCTGGACAAGACCGTCGGCGTGGTCGATTTCGGCGCCACGACCACCACCTTCAGCGTGCTGCACGACCGCAAGATCATCTACACCCGCGACCAGGCCTTCGGCGGCAAGCAGCTCACCGAGGAAATCATGCGCCACTACGGGCTTTCCTTCGAAGAGGCCGGCAAGGCCAAGCGCGAGGGCGGCCTGCCGACGAACTACCAGCCGGAAATTCTCGAGCCCTTCCTGGAAGACATGGCGCAGCAGGTGAACCGGTCGATCCAGTTCTTCCTGTCATCCCAGAGCGAGTTCACCGAGCTCGACCAGATCGTGATCTGCGGCGGATGCGGTTCCATTCCGGGGGCCGCGGAGCACATCGCCGAACGCGTCGGCACGCAGGCCGTGGTGGGAGATCCGCTCGGACAGATGAAGCTGTCCTCGAAGGCCAAGGCGCAGCTGGTGGAAAGCGACGCCGCGGCGCTGGTCCTCGCCTGCGGGCTGGCGATGAGGAGCTTCGACTGACATGCCACGCATCAACCTACTCCCCTGGCGCGAGGAACGGCGCCGCGAGCGGCAGCAGCAGTTCATCGTCCAGCTCGGCCTGACGATCGGCCTTGGTGCCGCGGTGGTCTTTGCCGCCAACCTGCATGTCGGCCAGCTTGTCGGCAACCAGAATGCGCGCAATGCCTACCTGAAGACGGAGATCGCCGCCGTCGACAAGAAGATCGAGGAAATCAAGACGCTGCAGTCGACGAAACAGGCGCTGATCGCGCGCATGCAGGTCATCGAACGGCTGCAGAAGAGCCGTCCGCAGATCGTCCACCTGTTCGACGAGCTGGCGCGGACGCTGCCGAACGGCGTCTACCTGACATCGGTCAAGCAGACCGGCGACACGCTGGAAATCGAAGGCACCGCCGAATCCGGCGCCCGCATCGCCGCCTACATGCGGAACATCGAGGAATCCCCGTGGCTCAAGGATCCGAAGCTCGGGCCCATCCAGAGCACGGCCGAAGGCCGCTTCCGCCGCAGCGAGTTCTCGCTGACCGCGAAGCAGGAGTCGCCGCACGACGACGAAGAGGCGGAGGAATAGGCCGTGGACTGGAATGAACTGAAGAATTTCGATTTCAACAATCTCGATGTCAACAACATCGGGAGCTGGCCCGCGCCGGTCAAGGTCATCGTCCTGATCATCGCGTTCATCGCCGTGCTTGGCCTCGGCTACAAGTTCCTGATAACCGAACAGCTGGCGGAACTGGATCGCCAGGAACAGCAGGAACAGCAATTGCGCGCCGAGTTTTCCGGCAAGCAGGCGCGCGCGGCCAATCTTGACGCCTACAAGGCCCAGCTGGAGGAAATGCGCCGTTCATTCGGCGCCATGCTGCGGCAACTTCCGGGCGAAACCGAGATCGACACGCTGCTGGTCGACATTTCACAGGCGGGACTCGCCACCGGATTGCACCAGGAACTGTTTTCGCCGCAAAACGAAGTCCTGCGGGACTTCTACGCCGAAGTCCCCATCGAGATCGTCCTGACGGGCAACTACCACCAGTTCGGCGAATTCGCGAGCGCGGTGGCTGCCCTGCCGCGCATCGTCACGCTGCACGACATCAGCATCGAACGTGACAGCGGCGGTGAGGGCCTTTCCATGAGCGTTGTCGCGAAAACCTACCGCTACCTGGAAGAAGGCGACGCGGGCAATACCGAGGGAGGCGCGGCGAAATGAGCATCTCCCGTCGTTTCCCGGCGCCGGAAATCCGGCACAAGGCTCTCGCCGCCGCAATGCTTGCCCTGTCGCTGGCGGGCTGTGCCGGCGACATGTCCGATCTTCAGCAGTTCGTCGCCCAGGAAAAATCCAGGCAGCCGGGCCCGATCGAACCGCTGCCGCAGATTCAGCCCTACGAAACCTTCACCTACCAGGCGCAGGATCTCCGCTCGCCGTTCCAGCCCGACGAGAGCTCGGGGCAGGCCGCAGCGGAACGCGGCGCAGGCGGCGGCAGCGGAATTCAGCCGGATTTCAACCGGAACAAGGAATACCTCGAACGATTCCCGCTGGACACGCTGTCCATGGTCGGCACGATCACCGCGGACGGCAAGGAATTCGGCCTGGTTGCGGATCCGGACGGCGCGGTACATCGCGTACAGGTGGGCAATTACGTGGGACAGAACCACGGCAGGATCATCGAGATCACGGACATGCAGATAACAATCACTGAAATTGTCCCGGACGGACTGGGCGGCTGGGTTGAGAACCAGGCGGCGATCGCAACCGATACGCAGGCCGGGGAGTAAGGATCATGAGCATGAACAACAATCACGAACACACCGGCGCGCGACGCTTCATGGCGGCCGCCGCCATGACCCTTGCCGCGACCATGGCCATGGCTTTCCCGGCGCAAGCCCAGCAGGGCTCGAATGCACTTGAAGCGATCGAAGTGGCGGCGCTGCCCGGCGACCAGGTGCAGTTGCGCTTGCGCATGAGCGAAGCCGCCCCGCAGCCTGAAACCTTCAGCACCGATAACCCGCCGCGCATCGCGATCGATCTGCCGGACACGTACTGGGCCGCGGAAAACCGCCGCACCGATATCGGCATCGGTCCGGTTCGCAGCGTCATGGGCGCCGAATCGCAAGGCCGCGTCCGCCTCGTCGTGAACCTGTCCAACATGGTCGAGTACGCCACGAGCGTCGAAGGCAACAACGTCTTCGTGACCCTGGGTAGCCGCGAAGCGGCGCCATCGCTCGCACCGGTCGTCGCAAAAACCCGCGAACCGGCGCCGCCGCCCGGCAAGACAGGCGAAGTCCCGCGCGAAGCGGGCATCGAGAGCATCGACTTTCGCCGTGGCGCAAACGGTGAGGGCCGGATCATCATCGACCTTGCCAGTCCGCGGACGGCAGTGGACCTGAAACAGGAAGGCGAACAGATCATTCTCGAGTTGAAGAATGTCCAGGTGCCGGACGCCTTGCTGCAACGCTACGACGTCACGGATTTCGCCACGCCGGTCACCACCGTTGACACGCTGCGCCGCGGACGGGACGCCCGCATCATCGTCAGCACCGCGGGCGAGTTCGAACAGCTCGCCTACCAGATGGACGACCAGTTCATCCTCGAGGTCAAACCGGTCGAAGAAGAGGAAACCGCCGACCCCAACCGCGAAAAGGAATACACCGGCGAGCGGCTGACGCTGAACTTCCAGGATCTCAGCGTGCGCGCCTTCTTCTCCATCATTGCCGACCTCACGGGAATGAACGTGGTCGTCAGCGACTCCGTCACCGGCAACATCACTCTGCGCCTGCAGAACGTGCCGTGGGACCAGGCGGTCGACATCGTGCTGCGCACCAAGGGCCTGGCCATGCGCCAGAACGGCAACGTCATGCTGGTCGCGCCCGCGCAGGAACTCGCGGAAATGGAGCGCCTGGAACTCGAAGCGCAGCAGCAGATCCAGAAGCTCGAACCGCTGCGCTCCGAATTCATCCAGGTTAACTACGCCAAGGCGGCGGATCTCGCCACGCTCATCCGGGGAGCCGAAGGCACCTCGATCCTGTCCGAACGCGGTTCCGTTTCCCTCGACGAGCGCACCAACACCCTGCTCGTCCGCGACACCAGCGAACACCTCGCCAACGTGCGCCGGCTGGTGCAGACGCTGGATGTGCCCGTGCAGCAGGTGCTGATCGAATCGCGCATCGTCATCGCCAATGAGGACTTCAACAAGGAACTCGGCGTCCGCCTGGGCTACACCGACTTCAACGTCACGCCGGATTCCGATGACTGGGTCCTGACCTCGGGATCCACCAGCCAGAACCTCGGCCTGGTGGAAAACATCTCGCAGGGCGAGACGCTCGAGTTCATCGACCCGGACCGCTTCAACGTGGACATGCCGGTCACCAGCCCCGCGGGCGCAATCGCCTTTGCGGTGCTCGGTAATTCGTATCTCGTGGATCTCGAGCTGTCCGCGCTGCAGGCGGAAGGCCGCGGCGAAGTCGTATCCTCGCCCCGCATCGTGACCGCGAACCAGCAGGAGGCCATGATCCAGCAGGGCGTCGAAATTCCGTACCAGGAAGCGTCGGCCAGCGGCGCAACCACGACGCAGTTCAAGGACGCGGTGCTGGAACTGCGCGTCACGCCGCAGATCACGCCGGACGACCGCATCATCATGGACCTCGCCGTCAAGAAGGACAGCCTGGGCGAAAACGTCGCGAGCGGGACGGGCGGCTTCATTCCGAGTATCGACACGCGGGAATTGACCACGCAGGTGCTGGTCAACAACGGCGACACTGTCGTGCTCGGCGGCATCTACGAAACCACCCGCACGCACGCCGTTCGCAAGGTGCCGCTGCTGGGCGACATCCCGGGACTGGGCGCACTGTTCCGGACCACGCAGCAGGTCTCCGACAAGCGCGAACTGCTGGTCTTCATCACGCCCAAGATCCTGGATGAAGACCTGAACATCGATTGAGCCGGTGCACGAAGATGAGAAACTGGAGCAACACCATGAACAGAAAAACTGGCTGGCTCGGAATCCTGCTTTTGCTCGCGCTGGCATCCTGCGGCGGCGAAGGTGAAGGACTGGCGGGCTTCAGAAACGGTCCGCCGCAGGAAACGCCCGAAGAGGAACTGCCGCCGACGTTGCAAAGCATGGAAGTGCTTGCGAGCGCTCCACAGTTGCAATCCGACGGTTCCACCACGGTGACCCTGACCGCCCTGCCGAAGAACGTGAACAACCAGGTCGTGCCTGGCATCGACGTCCTGTTCTCGGCGAACTCCGGCACGCTGGTCGTCACGGAGGCGGTAACGAACGAACAGGGCGTTGCGACCGCGGAACTCAATACGGGCGGTGACCCGAGCAACCGCACGATCACCGTCACCGCGAGCACGGTTACAACGGGCACGACGACGGCAACCGAGGTACTCAGCGACAGCGTCGACATCGAAGTCGTCGGCTCGACGCTGCAGATCCAGGGACCGGCCAGCCTGGCCAACGGTGACGTCGGCACTTACATACTTCGCCTGGCCGACTCGGCGGGCAACGGCATCGCGGGAAAGACCGTCACGCTCACTTCCGAAAACGGCAACACGCTGAGCGCCGCGACGCTGACGACGGATGCCAACGGCGATGCTGAGGTCGAGCTGCAAGCAGTCGTCACCGGGTCGGACACCCTGACGGCGTCCGCGTTGCCGGACACGAGCGGCGCACCAACGGTTACCGTGTCTACCGGCATCTCCGTCTCCGGCGACATCTTCACGTTTACCGCGCCTTCGGCAAACAAGGAAATCGTTCTGGGCGCGGTCGAAAATGTCACCATTGCCTGGGAGAAGAACGGCGATCCGCAGGACGGCGCGTCGATAAACCTCGCAACGACCCGCGGCACGTTGAGCAGTCCTACCGTCACCCTCGGTGCCGACGGGACGCAAACGTTTCAGATTTCGTCCAGCACTGCAGGTCCCGCGGTCATAACCGCCATCAACGCGGACGGTACATCCACGCAGACGAACGTCGAGTTCGTCGCTACCGTGCCCGACACAATTTCACTGCAGCCGACGTTGGGCGTCGTCGCCCCGGAGCAGAGCAGCACCATCATTGCGACCGTGCTGGATCCCAACAACAATCCGGTGAAGGATGCGATCGTGAACTTTACCGTCGCGGACGTCACCGGCGGCTCGCTTTCAACGGCTTCCGCCATCACGGACAGCCAGGGACGTGCGCAGACCGTCTACACTGCAAGCACGCTGACCAGCGCGGATGACGGCGTGACTGTTACGGGGCGCGTCGCGAATACCGCGCTGCAGGCGGACACGACACTCACTGTTTCGGGGGATGCACTGTTCATCAATTTCGGAACGGGCAACACCATCGTCGAGGACGCGAACGACACACGCTATATCCTCAATTACGTGGTGATGGTCACGGACGCGTCCGGTGCGGGCGTGCCGAATCAGACGGTCACCATCAGCGCCTTGCCGGACATGTACCGGCTGGGTTACCTGGTGGAAGACGCGCTCACCGGCGACGTCGCGCCGAAGGTCGAAGCGTTCTGCGCCAACGAAGACCTCAACCTGAACGGCGTCCTGGACGCGGGCGAGGACCAGAACCTCGCGCGATACCCGGAACAGATTCAGGGGGACGCGAACAACAACGGATCAACGCTGGATGAAGATCTGGGTTTCGGCGTGCTGGAACCCGGCAACCGTGCGCTCGTCTCGCCAGGCACCGTCACGACCGACGAAACGGGTCTCGCCGAATTCCAGCTGATCTATCCGCAGAGCTTTGCGCTGTGGATGGACGTGATCCTGACCGCCAAGGCGTCTGTCGCCGGCACCGAATCGCAGTACTCACAGCTCACCGGCCTGCCGATGACCGCGAACGATGTACAAAGCCCGCCGAACGGCGTCAGCCCTTTCGGCACCGATTATTTCTTCCAGAACAATTGCAGCAACGAAGACACGAACACCACGCTTTATTGAGCCTGAGTCTGCAAAAACGGAAAACGCGGCCTCCGGGCCGCGTTTTTCGTTTCCCGGAACGGACACGGTTTAGAATGCGCCAAGGCATTACGGACTCGTCATGAACACCCTGATCCTCATCGGCCCCATGGGCGCGGGCAAGACTTCCATCGGCCGCCGGCTGGCGCAGATGCTCGCGCTGCCGTTTCGAGACACGGACCAGGAAATCCGCGAACGCGCGGGCGTGGAGATCGATTTCATTTTCGAGAAGGAAGGCGAAGCAGGCTTCCGCCGCCGCGAAAAGACCGTATTCGCGGATCTCGTGAACGAGACGGCGGTCGTTGCGACGGGCGGCGGCATTGTCCTTGATGCGGCGAACCGTGAGCGCATGAAGGGACGCGGCAACGTCGTTTTCCTGGAAACCAGCGTGGACTGGCAACTGGCGCGCACGCGCCGGGGACATCACAGGCCACTGCTCGATACGCCGGACCCCCGCGCCGCGCTCGCGGAAATCTATGCCATGCGCGAACCGCTGTACCGGGAATGCGCCACCGTCACCGTGAACACGGACGGCCGCCGCGTCGCGGCCGTTGCCACTGCCGTCATGGACGCCTTGCGCAAGACGGGAATCGGCCCATGAACCGCGTGAACGTTCGTCATCGCAACGGAGAATATGACGTCGTCATCGGCGCTGGCGTGCTTGCCGGCGATCATCTTCGCAACGCCATCGGGACGCGGCCCGCGGTGATCGTGACGGATGTCAACGTCGCACCTGCCTGGCTCGGGCAACTGCACGCTGCCCTGCCGCACGCCGAAACGCTGATCCTGCCCGCCGGCGAAGCGGCGAAGACGCTTGAGACCGTCGAAAGCATCTGGTCGCTGCTCGCCGACAGGAATTTCGGCCGCGATGCCGTGCTGATCGCGCTCGGCGGCGGCGTCATCGGCGACATGACGGGCTTCGCCGCCGCCTGCTGGATGCGCGGTATCGATTTCATCCAGGTACCGACAACGCTGCTCGCGCAGGTGGATGCGTCGGTCGGCGGCAAGACCGGCGTCGATCTTCCTGCCGGCAAGAATCTTGTCGGTGCGTTTCACCAGCCGGTCGCGGTGCTGGCCGACACCGACACCCTGCAGACGCTGCCGGAACGCGAATACCTCGCGGGCATCGCGGAAATCGTCAAGGTCGCCCTGATCGCGGACGAGGAATTTCTCGCCTGGCTGGAAACGAACGCCGTCCGGTTGCGCGAACGCGCGCCGGACGCCGTGGTACACGCGATCCATCGCAGCTGCGAGATCAAGGCGGCGATCGTCATGGCCGACGAACGCGAACGCGGCCAGCGCGCCCTGCTCAACCTCGGCCACACCTTCGCGCACGCGCTCGAGAGCATTACCGGCTACGAACGC
>DASVCH010000147.1:0-31156 GCA_036381715.1 Gammaproteobacteria bacterium
GGCTACGGCGAAGGCGGCGTGCTGACCGAAGCCGTGCGGCAGCGGCCGTATTCCGTCGTGCTGCTCGACGAGGTCGAGAAGGCGGACCTTGAAGTGATGAACCTGTTCTACCAGGTGTTCGACAAGGGCACGCTGGCCGACGGGGAAGGCCGCGTGATCGACTTCCGCAACACGATTCTTTTCCTCACCTCGAACCTTGCCTCGGACATCATCATGCAGGCCTGCGCCGAGGACACGATGCCGCCGGTGGAGGAACTCACCGAGGCGATCCGCCCGGTGCTGCAGAAGCATTTCAAGCCTGCGCTGCTCGCGCGTATGAATATCGTGCCGTTCTACCCGATCAAGGGAGAGGCGCTGGAGCGCGTCGTGCGCATCAAGCTCGACAAGGTGGTGAAACGCCTGAAGGCGAACCGCGACATCGAACTCGCCTACGACGACAAGGTCGTGGCGCAGATTGCCGCGCGCTGCACGGACGTGGAGTCCGGCGCGCGCAACGTCGATCACATCATCAACCGCACCCTGCTGCCGCTGCTCTCCACGGAGATTCTCAAGCGCACCGGCGGCGAGGAAACCCTTTCGCGCATCCAGCTCGCGATCTCGGACAAAGGGGGCTTCGAGCCTGTGTTTTCGAGCTGAACGCGAAGCGCTGCCCCCGGTAAACGTTGTCCGGGCAAAGCATTACAAAACGCCCGCAAGGGCAGTTGACAATCGAGGAGAAACGCAATGCCGATTCCAGCCTACATGACCATCGAGGGGGTCACCCAGGGCCTCATCACCGAAGGCGCTTTCTCGGAAGACAGCGTCGGCAACATCTACCAGGAAGGGCACGAGGATGAAGTGCTCGTCCAGGCCTTCAGCCACAAGATCATCATCCCGCGCGATCCGCAGAGCGGCCAGCCGACGGGACAGCGCGTGCACCAGCCGCTGATCATCACCAAGATCTTCGACAAGTCCTCGCCGCTGCTGTACCAGGCGCTGGTGACCGGCGAGCGGCTGACCTGCGAGATCAAGTGGTATCGCACGTCGTCCGAGGGCACGCACGAGCATTACTTCACGCACGCGCTGGAAGATGCCGTGGTCGTCGACATGAAGGCGCTGATGCCGAACTGCCAGGACCCGACGTCCGCGCACTTCACGCACCTGGAAGAAGTTTCCTTTGCGTACCGCAAGATCACGTGGACCCACGAGATCGGCGGCACCGAAGGCAGCGACGACTGGCGCGCGCCGGCGGCGGCATGAGGAAAGAGGATTATTCGGGCGGTTCGCCGCAAGGCGGGCCGCCCGGATTCCTTGCGATGAACGCCATGTCATTCGATATCCTGGTCCGTTCCTGCGCGGCAGCCGCGCTGCTCGCGCTCTGCGCCTGTGCCGGCAGGCAGGAGCTCACCATTGCGCCCGAGGCCTGGGTTTACCAGGACGACGCGCTGGTGCTCGCCATCCAGCCCGCCGAAGAACTGAACGTGTTCAACGGCCGTGCGCACGCGCTCAACGTCGGCATCTTCCAGATGGCCGATCCGAATCCCTTCATCGGTTTCGCCGGAACGCGCGACGGCGCGCTTTCGCTGTTGTCGCTTGGCAAGGCGGCGGACCCGAGCATTCTCGATTTCCGGATGGTGACCGTCCAGCCGGGAAAGAAGCATTTCATCACGCTGGCAAGACCGGAAACGGCGCAGTACGTCGGCGTGATCTTCGGCTACTACGGTCTGACGCCGTCGAGCGCGGCGCGCCTGATGGCCTACCCGGTGGTCGCGAAGCCGAGCGGCTTCATCAAGAAATCGCTGGTGTTCCTGCAACTCGTCGCGGACGAGGCGCAGGCCAAACCGGGCAGGCTCTGGCTGCGCGTGCATCTCGGTCCGCGCGGCCTGCTGGAGGTGAAACCCATTGTCCAGGAGGAGGACATGGCGGACTTCGGCGAAGAAGCCGCGGCGCTCGCCGAGGCGGCGGAGGAATCCGGCCTGTTCGACGACTTCAAGCAGTCGATGAAGGACAAGGCCACCGGAGCGGCCGAAGAAGCCGCGACAGGCAGCGAAAAAACCGAAAGCGCGAAATGAACGCGATGCGTTGACGCGGAGAACAGCATGAGTATCGACAAACCCATTTTCTGGCACCAGGGACAGTTCCTGATGCCGCAGCATTTCCAGATCAGCGACCGCCTGCACCAGGCGATGCTCACTCCGCTGCTCAAGTACGCCCAGCCGCACTTCTGGGGCGTCGCGCGCTTCGGCATGCAGGAATCGTCGGTCAAGCACTTGAGTATCGACATCGATCGCGCGGACTGCCTGTTCCCCGACGGCACCTGGGTCGAGTTTCCGGGCAACGCGATCATCGAGCCGCGCGTCGTCGGCGACAACTGGCCGGACCTTGAAGCGCCGCTCACCGTATATCTCGGCCTTCGAAAGCACAACGGCCACCAGGAAAGCGTCACCGTGCTGCCGAACCTCGATTCGCTCGAACGCGTGCAGACGCGCTACGTGTCGCTCGCCGATCCGGAAACCGTGCGCGACGCCTACGTCGAGGGCCCGGAAGCGAAAGTGAAGACGCTGTTGCACGTGGTGAAGGTGTTCTTCTCCACGGAACCGGAAGCGGCGGAGGACCATCATCTCGTTCCGGTCGCGCGGCTTGAACGCGCCGGCGACGGTTTCCGTCTCGATCCCGAGTTCGTGCCCGCCGCGCTCGACGTCAACGCCTCGGAAACGCTCAGAAAGCTCGTCAAGGAAATCCGCGACGAACTCGCCGGCCGCGCGCTGCAACTTGACGGCTACAAGTCGCAGGGCGGCGAGCAGCAGGAATTCGACCCGGTGCTGTTGCGCTACAAGCTCGCGCTACGAACGCTCAGCCGCTACGTGCCGATGCTGTTCCATCTCACCGAAGCGGGACCGGTGCATCCCTGGCAGGTGTACGGCGTGCTGCGCGAACTGCTGGGCGAGGCGAGCAGTTTCACGCGCACCGTGAACCTGCTCGGCGAGACCGGCAACGGCGAGCGCATGATCCTGCCCTACGACCAGGCGAACGCCGGCGAATGCTTCTTCTCGCTGCGCCGGCTGCTTTCGCAGGTGCTGGACGAAATCACCGTCGGCCCGCAATACCTGGTGCAGATGACCTTCGACGGCACGTTCTTCAACGCCGACATTCCGCTGGAGCATCTCGAAGCGGGCAACAACTTCTACCTCATCATCACCAGCCGCCAGGCGCCGGCGGATTATCTCGGTTCGCTGCTGTCGGCCGGCAAGTTCGGCGCGGGCGATTCCATGCAGGACCTTGTCGAGCGCGCGCTGCCCGGCGTTTCCATGGTGCAACTGCCGTTCGCGCCGCCGGGGCTGCCGCGCAACGCGGGCGCGCAGTACATCAAGCTGGACACGCGCGACGACGAATGGCAGGCGGTGGAACGCTACAAGTCGGCGGGACTGTTCTGGGAAGGCGCGCCGGACGACGTGAAAGTCGAACTGGCCGTCATTCGCCGCTGAGGCCGGCCCGCCATGAGCCAGAGACTTTCGGATTACTTCCTGCCGCTCCTGCTCGAGGCGCGCGAGCTTTCCATGCGCGCCGACGACACGCTGCCGGAGTTCTCCGAACTGCAAAGCGCGCTGATCGCGAAACTCGACGCCGCGCTCGATGCGGCGGAAGCGGCGGAATATTCCGATGCCGCATTGGAGCACGCGAACTTCGCTGCCGGCGCGTTCATCGACGAAATCATGCTGGTGTCGCGCTGGCGCGGCCGCGCGGAATGGCAGAAGAACACGGTCCAGAAAAAGCGCTTCGACACCGTCAACAGCGGCGTCGAATTCTACGAACGCCTGAACGCGCTCGGCAAGGAACCGGAAGACCTCGCCGTGCGTGAAGTGTTCTTCCTGTGTCTTGCGCTCGGTTTTCGCGGCAGGCACTTCCGTCGTGACGATGCGCATCGCATCGAGGAGATCAAGTCGCAGGAACTCGCGCAGATCCTGCCCGGCGACACGGTGCGCGAACTTTCCGCGCTGACGCTGTTCCCCGGCGCCTACGGTTCGCGCGCGCGCGACGGACGCGGCAGTTTCAGGCCGCGCGCAAGACTGCTGCCGTGGGTGATCGGCACGCCGCTCGTGCTGATTCTCGCGGCCGCGCTGTTTTTCCGGTTTCGCATCAATGAAGCGGCGGCCGCGATCGCCGCGCTCGTGACCTGGTAGGAAAGCACGACTCCATGTTGAAGAAGGTTCTCAAGTTCCTGCTCTGGCTGCTGATATTCGCGCTCGTCGCGGCCGCGGTCACGGGCATCGTGCTTTATCTCGGCAAGACGGTCGAGGACGCGCTGGTCGTCAACGGCATCGTCTTCGGCGCCTGGTTCCTGATCTGGCTCATTCGCCGCATTTACGTTCGCCTGCGCGCGCGTGCACAGGCGAAGCGCGTCATCAACGAAGACGAACCGGATCCGGAAGCGGGCATTCCGACGCGCGAGCTGTTGCGCAACCTGAAGGCGCGCTGGCAGAACGCGATGCGTTCGCTCGGAAAGTCGCAGCTGAAGCAGCACGGCAACCCGGTTTACGTCCTGCCGTGGTATCTCGTCATGGGCCGTCCGCGCTCGGGCAAGAGCACGGCGATGAAGAACGCGCGCCTGCTGTCGCCGCTGCTGGAATCGATGGATCACGACAACGGCCAGACGCGCAATCTCGATCTGTGGCTGTACGAGGACGCCATCGTCATCGACACCGCGGGCCGTTACGCGGTGCCGGACAACGCCGCGCGCGACCGTCTCGAATGGGCGGCACTGCTCGACATGCTCGCGCGCCACAAGGAAAAGGAACCGCTCAACGGCGTGGTGATGGTCGTCGCGGCGGATCGCCTGCTGAAATGTTCCGAGGCCGAACTCATGGAAGAAGGGCGGCAGGTGCGCGCGTCATTGAGCGAACTCATGACGCGCCTGGAAGTGAAGCTGCCGGTGTACGTCATGATCACCAAGGCGGACCTTTTGCCGGGGTTCACCGCGTGGGCGAATCACTTTCCTGACGAAGTGACCGCGCAGGCGCTCGGCGAACTGCTGGAAGATGAGCGCGGCACGACGCTCGAACGCCTCGACGCCGCGCTCGATGCCGTCATCACGCGCGGCAAGGAACTGCGTCTCGTGCTGCTCGACCGCAAGCGCAACATCGACAACGACGCGCTTTCCCTGCCCGAAACGCTGGCAACGCTTCGCCGCGGCCTGCACGCCTTCGCCTCCGGCGCGCTGGCGGAGAACGCCTACCAGGAAACGCCGTACCTGCGCGGACTGTTCCTCAGCTCCAGCGAACAGGCCGTCAATGAGAAGAAGAACGCGCCGACGGAAGCGCGCGGCCTGTTTCTCAAGGAATTCTTCACGCGCGTCATGCCGCCGGACCGCGACCTGTTGCGCACACTGCCGAAGGCGGAGCGCCTGCGCCGGCTCGCATTGCAGTACGGTGCGAGCATCGGCGGCGCGGTCGTGGTGCTCGCGTTCATCGCACTCGGCGGCCTGTTCTTCACCGACCTGCGCGCGCTCGACCAGTTGCATGCCGAGGCGAGTCCCGTCGTGGTGAACGATGACGATGTCGTCGAACAGTTCCATTCCTTGACGGAAATCCGCGCGCTCGTCGAAGCGCTGGAAGCGACGGAAGCGGCATGGCTCGTGCCCTGGGCGCTGCCCGGCGGCGAAACGCTTGCGTTGCAATCGATGAAGCATCGTTATGCCCGCGCGTTCGAAACCGGCGTGCTGGACGCGCTCGACGCGCGCCGCCGCGCGCTGGAAGACGAGCTGAACGCGAACCCGGACGATCCGCGCCGCGGCGACCTTCTGCTTGGCCTGGTGCGTGAAGTCAACCTGCTCGATGCGCGGCTGCTGAACGACGCCATGCAGCCGCCGTCGGCGTTGCCCGCGCCACCGCCGGAATATCCCGGCCTGCTCGGCGCCGGTTTCGCCGGCGACGCGGCGCTGGAGTTTCACAGCGCGTTTCTTGCCTGGCTCGCCTGGCAGGACGACGACGCGGTCATTCGCGCGCGCCGCGATGCCGTTCGCGCGGAACTGGTCGCGGCACTTGCAGCGGCGCCCGGCGACATTCGATGGCTGGTGCGGCTCGCGAATCGCCAGGGACTTGATGGCGTGGTACTCGACGATTTCTGGCCCGGCAGCAAGCGCATCACGGAAGCGCCACGAATTGACGCGGCATTCACCGTCGCCGGACACGATTTCATCCAGGGCGTGCGCGCGGAAATCGCGCTCGCATTGCCGGAAGAAAACGCCAACAGCGCGACGGAAGAAAATTATCGCGCCGCCTATCTCGACGCGTGGCGGAATTTCGCGTCGCGCTTCGACGCCGGCATGCAGCGCCTTGCCACGCGCAAGGACTGGATCGATTTGCTGAACCAGTTCCCGCTGGACACAAACCCGTACTTCACCCTGCTTGGCCGCATGCAGGCGGAACTCGCGCCGTTCGCAACCGCCGCGGCAGCCGATCCCGCGCTGATGCTGGTGACGTATTTCAATGACATGCAGAACTTCGTCGGCGCGGGCGGCGAAGGCGGCGGTGCGAACAAGGGCGCGGCGGCGAAGCTCGGCCTCAAGCTGCTCGGCAAGACCGGCAAGGTCGGCAAGGCGATCGCGGGCGTTGCGAAGAAGGGCCTCAAGACCGCGAAGAAAGTGCAGAAGATTTCCGGCAAGAAAGGCGCGTCGAAGGAAGAGCTCGATACCAGCCTGGAGCAGGCGGCGACGACGCTGAAGGATTACAAGAAAGCGCTTGCCGATGCGGCATTCGCGGCGGACACGCGCCAGGTTTCCTACGACACCACCGTCGTTGCGTTCAACACGCCGAACGCGCCGGAATCCGGCGCCGGTCCTGTCGCCATGGCGTACACCGCCATCAACGCATTGCAGGCGATTGCAGGAAGACCTTACGAAGCCAATGAACTGTTCTGGCAGCTCTACACCGGTCCCGCGCGCCTCGTGCAGCGTTACATGGCCGAGGAAGCGAACTGCCGCCTCGATGAAACCTGGCAGTCGGCCGTGCTTGCCGAGGCCGACGGCGTGCGCGGCGACAAGCTGCCGGCGTTGCTGATCGGCGAAAGCGGCCTTGTCTGGACCTACATCGCCGGACCCGCGGCGCCATTCATCGAGAAGCGCGCCGGCCGCGGTTACCTGCCACGCGTCGCGAACGAAAACGAAATGGCGTTCACCGGCAACTTCCTGGATTTCATCAACGACGCCGATGTCGGCCGCAACCTGCTGGGCGGCGAATACGTCGTGTCGATTTCCGGCCGCCCGACCGGCGTGAACCCGGAGGCGACCGTCCTGCCGTCCTCGACCGTATTGCAACTGGAATGCGCGGCGGGACCGCAGACGCTCACCAATCTCAACTTCCCGGTGAGCAGGGACTTTGCCTGGTCGCTGGCGAACTGCGGCGACACCACGCTCACGATTTCCATCGGCCGCACCACGCTCACGCGCGCGTGGCCGGGTGAAAAGGGTTTCCCGCGCTTCCTGAACGATTTCCGCGACGGCAGCGTCACGTACCCGGCCTCGGCGTTTCCGGATGACGCCGCGGCACTGGCGGAAATGGGCATCACGCGCGTGGACGTGAATTTCGCTCTCAGCGGCCAGCAGCCGGTGCAGAGAATGCTCGCGGGCGTGCCGCTGGATCTGCCGGAACATGCGGCGATGTGCTGGGGGAAGTAAGTCGAAGGTCGAAGGTCGAAGGTCGAAGGTCGAAGGTCGAAAAGGCGAAAGGCGAAAGGCGAAAGGCGAAAGGCGAAAGGCGAAAGGCGCGCGAAGCGCGCACCTTCGACTTTCGACCTTCGACTTTCGACTCACTGAAAGGAGTAAATGAGTGGCTGAACTGGCGGCATCAACACAGCCTGTAGAGCGCATCAACCTCGTCTACCGCTCGGAGGCGAGCGGCGAGGACGTCGAGCTGCCGTTCCGCGCGCTGGTCCTCGCGGACTTCACGCTGGATGCGCGTTCGGCGGAATTCATCGACCAGGAACCGGTGCACGTCACGGGCGAGAATCTCGACGCGGTGCTCGCCGGACTTGCGCCCGTGTTGCGCATCCAGGTCGAGGACAAGCTCTCCGACCTGCCGATGGGCCCGCTCGACGTCGAACTGAAATTCTCGTCCCTGCAGGATTTTTCGCCGGATCGCGTAGTAACGCAGATTCCCGCCTGCGCGAGCCTGATCGCGCAGCGCGAACGGCTGATCAATCTCCGCCGCAAGATGGATCGTGCCGGCGAAGGCGGCATCACGCTCATGCCGAGCGCGGAAGAGCGCGAACTCATCAAGCAGCTCGCCGACGGCGGCAGCATCCATTCGCTGGACCCGGACATGATCGGCCAGTTCGTCGCGGAGATCGACGGCCGGCTGTCGAAGCAGATGGACGCGGTCATGCATCACCCGTCCTTCCGCGGGCTCGAAGGCGCGTGGCGCGGGCTCGCGTTCGTGCTGGCGCGCACCGACGAACGCGAGAACTGCCGCGTGCACATTCTCAACGTCAGCAAGCAGGCGCTGCTGGAGGAATTCGAGGACGTGCCGGAAGTCACGCAATCGCGGCTTTACGAACTCGTTTACGCGGCGGAGTTCGGCCAGTTCGGCGGCAAGCCCTTTACCGTGCTGGCGGGCGATTATTCCTTCGGCCCGTCCGCGCAGGACGTGCGCCTGCTGCAGCAGCTCGGCGCGGTCGCGGCGATGGCGCACGCGCCGTTTCTCGCCGGCGTCGCGCCGGCCTTCTTCAATCTCGATTCCTGGTCCGCGCTCGCGCAGCTGCGCGACATCAAGTCGATTCTCGAGCAGCCGGCGTTCGCGAAGTGGAACGGGTTTCGCGCGACCGAGGACGCGCGCTATGTCGGCCTCGCGATGCCGGGCTTCCTGTTGCGCGAGCCGTACGGCGCGAACTTGCGCGCAAACCGTTTCGAATACACCGAAACGTTTACCGGCCGCCGGCAGGCGGGCCTGTGGGGCAACTGCGCGTTCGCGCTGCTCACGCGCATGCTGTCGAGCTTCGCGCAGTACCGCTGGTGCGTGAACATGACAGGGCAGCATGACGGGCGCGTGAGCGGGCTAAGTGCCGGCGGCGACGGCAAGATTCCGACCGAAGTGCTGATCTCGGATCGCCGCGAGGCCGAGCTTGCGGCCTCCGGATTCATTCCGCTTGCCGTGCACAAGTCGGACGGCCGCGTCGCATTCTTTTCCGCGAACTCCGTGCAATCCGTCAGCGCGTTCGCCGAAGCTGCCGATCGCGAAGCGGATATCGGCATGCGCCTTGGCGCGCAATTGCCGTACCTGCTGGTGATCTGCCGTATCGCGCATTACGTGAAGGTCATGCAGCGCGAACACATCGGCAGCTGGAGCCGCCCCGTCGAAATCGAGCGGGAACTGAACAACTGGCTGAAGCAATACGTCGCCGACATGGACAATCCGGCGCCCGGCGTGCGCGGCCGCCGGCCATTGCGCAAGGCCGCCGTGAGCGTGCGCGAAATTCCCGGCAAGAGCGGCTGGTATTTGATCGACCTCTCCGTGACGCCGCACATCAAGTACATGGGCAGCCAGTTCACGCTGGGCGCGACGGGGAAGCTGGACAAGCAGTGAGAGGTGAGACGTGAGAGGTAAGAGGATGATCTTCGCAGTCAGACGGGAGTTCGCAAGTAACCGCTTTTGTCCTCTTACTTCTTACCTCTCACCTCTCACATATTATTGAAGAGGACAAGACAATGCCTATACCAGGCCACCTGACTTTAACGGGCGAAACCCAGGGCGCCATCGAAGGCAGCTGCGATCTTGAACGCCGCGAAGGCACGATCCTCGTGCAGGCCTTCCATCATCTTGTCGAAGTGCCGTCTGACGATCGCGGCATTCCTTCCGGCCGCCGCGCGCACCGTCCCGCGACGATCACGAAGGAAATCGACAAGTCCACGCCGAAGCTCTACCAGGCGCTGTGCACCGGCGAGCGCATGACCGAAGTGCGTCTCGACTGGTACCGGCTGGACCAGATGGGTTCGCAGGAACTGTATTTCGTGGTGCGTTTCGAGGGCGCGCTGATTACATCCGTGAAGCCCTGGGTGCCGAACGCGCTGGATCCGGCAAGCGCGGGCTTGAGGCATATGGAAGACGTCTCGTTCACCTACGAGAAAGTCATCTGGTCGTGGGAGCCGGACGGCATCGAGTACGAGGACGTCTGGGGCGAGATGGCGGGAGCGTGAACGCATGACCGAGGAACGCCTGCTGAAACGGGTCACCTACTGGCAGTCGCCGGAAGACGCCGAGCGCCGCCGAGCGGATATCGGCGCGTACACGGAATCCGTGTTCGCGGATCTTGCGAACCTGTACAACACGCGCCGAGGTTCGGTGCAGATCAGCGGCGACTACGGGCTGCCGGATTTCGTGAACATGCTGAACAGTTTCACGCCGCCCGGAATCGAATCGATCGAAGGCGTGATTCGCGAAACGACACAGAAGTTCGAACCCAGGCTGCGCGACGTGAGCGTGCAGCACCTGCCGCGCGACGGCGACGAGGGACTGCTGCGATTCAACGTCAGCGGCAACCTGGTGTTCCGCGACAACGCGGTGCCGGTGCAGTTCGACGCGGTGCTGCAGGGCGATGGCAGCGTGGCCCTGCAGGTGTGAGGAACGGAACATGAACCAGTACTATCAACGCGAACTCGACGACCTGCGCGAACTCGCCGCGGAATTCGCGCGCGCCAACCCCGCGCTCGCGCCGCGGCTGACCGGACCGAGCCCCGACCCGGACGTCGAGCGCGTGCTGGAAGGCACGGCGTTTCTCACCGGCCGCATCCGCCAGAAGATCGACGACGATTTTCCCGAGTTCATCCAGGGCCTCACGCAGCTCATCTTCCCGCATTACCTGCGGCCGCTGCCGGCGGCGACCATCATGGCGTTCACGCCGAAGACCATCCTGAAGGACACCTTGCGCGTGCCGGCCGGCACGTACGTGGATTCGCAGCCGGTCGATGGCACGCATTGCCGCTTCCGCACGGTTTACGACGTGGACGTTTCGCCCATCGTGCTCGAAGCTGCCGACAGCACCGACATGGGCGGCGGGCGTCACGCCATCGACCTGCACCTGAAAATGCAGGGCGCGAAGCTCGCCGACTGGAACGCGGATCGCATCCGCTTTCACATCGGCGGCGATTTCCCCGGCGCGGCGGATCTCTACCTCCTGCTGCAGCGGCACCTGAAGCGCGTGTCGGTGTTCACCCAGTCCGGTTTGCCGACGATGCTGCCGGCGAATTACGTGCGTCCCGTCGGACTCGATCCCGAGCACGCCATGCTGCCGTATCCGGGCAATTCCTTCCCGGCGTTCCGCATGCTGCAGGAATATTTCCTGTTGAAGGAAAAATTCCTGTTCCTGGAACTGATGGGACTTTCGCGCTGGCGCGATCGCGAGGGCGACAGTTTCGTGATCCGCTTCGAACTCGACGCCTCGAACGTGCCGCTGCCGCGCATCACCGCAGAACGTTTCGCGCTGCACGCCACGCCCGCGATCAATCTCTTCCCGCATGACGCGGAACCGGTGCTGCTGGACAACAGCCGCGGCACGGTGCGCGTCCGTCCGGCGCGCTCGCGCGGCGGCGATTACCAGGTGCATTCCATCGACAGCGTTGTCGGGCACGGCCGCGGTACGAACGCGAAGCAGGAATTCCGGTCGATGGGCATGTTCGATCCGGCCGACCAGACGCGCCCCGTCTACCAGGCGAGCTTTCACCGCGACGACGAGCGCGGCATCGCCGAGCCGCTGCTCGCGATCAACTATCCGCCCGACTACGGCATCCCGCGCCAGCAGACACTGACGATAAAGCTCAGCTGCACGAACGGCGACCTGCCCGCGAGGCTGCGTCCCCGCGACATCAACCGACCGACGCGCACGACCTCGGAACTTGTCGAGTTCGCCAACCTGATCCCGCCGACCGAAAGCCAGCAGGCGCCGGTCGGCAAGGCGATGCTGTGGCGGCTGCTGTCGCATCTTGCGTTGAACTATCTCTCGCTCGCCGACGGTGAAAATCTCAAGGCCCTGCTCGCGCTGTACATCTTTCCCGGCCGCGGCGGACGCGAAACCGAAACCGCGAACCGCAAGCGTGTGCAGGGCGTGCACGACGTGAAGGTGAAGGCCGCCGACCGGCTCATCAACGGCGCGGTGTTCCGCGGCCAGGACATCACCGTGAGCGTGATGAAGGACGGCTTCGCGGGGCCGGGCGACCTTTACCTGTTCGGCGCGATGCTGGAGCGATTGCTCGCAAGCTTTTCAAGCCTGAACGCCTTTACCGCAATGACACTGATCGAAACGCAGACCGGAGAACGGTATCGATGGGCACCGAGACTGGGAACGCGGCCGCTGATCTAGAGCGGGACGTTCTCGACAACTGCCAGGATTACGATTTCTTCCAGGCAGTGCGCTTGCTGACGTTGCTCGAAGAACGCAGCGGCGACGACGCGCGCGCGCTGAAACTGCGCATGCGCCCCGAGCTTTCGCTCGACTATCCGCCCTTCGACATCGCCGCCATCGAACGCCTGCCCGAAAGCGGCAACGACGCCGGCGGCTACGGCATCACGACGACCTTCATGGGCCTTTACGGCACCGCTTCGCCGCTGCCCGCGTTCTACACCGAGGAGCTGCTCGACCAGGCGCAGGACGGCAATGAGGCGCCGCGCGGCTTTCTCGACATCATTCACTACCACGTGTTTCCGCTGCTGTACGAAGCCTGGGCGAAATACCGCTTCGGGCTGAAGGCGGTCGAACAGGATGACGCGCAGTACTGGGACCGCCTGTTCGCGCTGATCGGGCTGCACGATCCGGAACTGCGCGCGCGCGTGCCCGAGCCGTTCCGCGTGCTGCGCTACCTCGGCATTCTCAGCCAGCAGCAGCGCAGCCTCGCGGGACTGAAGACGATACTCGCCGACTACCTGCAAGGCCTGCCCGTGGAGATCGAATCCTGCGCGCCGCGCGCCGTGCCGATTCCGCGCGAGCAACGCGCGCGGCTGTCGCGCGACGGCAATGCGCTGGGCGACAACTGTGCGCTGGGCGAAGCGATCGACGACAGGAACGGCCAGATCGTGCTTCGCATCGGGCCGATGCCCGCCGAGGAGTACGGCCGCTTCTTCCTGAAGCCCGAACGCATGCGTTTCATCCGATTCATCCTGGCTTACTACCTCGTGCTGCCGCTGGATTGCGATCTTGTGCTGATCGTGCAGCCGAATTCCATCGAATCCACGACGCTCGGCGGCAACGACTGGTCGAAGATGCTGGGTGTCACCGAATGGGCAAGCCTCGGCCAGGACACCTGGCTGGTCGACGGCAGCAATCCCGAACCCGTTGAAATTCACATGCGTCTGGACGTGCGGAACGATTCCGCCGCCTGACCGGGAGCAAGGCAATGGCACAACCCGTCTTCACCCTGCGCACTGCCGACGGCAGCCTGGATGAGTCCACGGTCGTCCGCTTCACGGGCACCGAGGCGATCTCGGGGCTTTATGCCTTCGAGATCACCGTGAAGATCCCGGACAGCGTCACGGTCGATCTCGACGCGGCGCTGCGCGCGGACGCGACGTTCGTCATCGAATTCGACGGCAGGAGATATCCGCGCCACGGCGTGCTGCGCGAGTTCGAGATGCGCCACAGCGCCGCGGGCTACAGCTATTACGTGGCGAGCCTCGTTCCCAGGCTGTGGAATCTCTCCCTGTATCCGACCAACGAGGTTTTCGTCGGTCCGGATTTCATGACCGTCGACGCGATCCTCGACGCGGTGCTGACGCGCGGCGGCTTTTCGAGCGGCAGCGATTTCGATCTTTCGGCGCTGACGGCCGCCTATCCCGAGCGGCAGTACACCTGCCAGTTCGGCGAGACCGACTTCGCGTTCCTCTCGCGGCAGATGGAACGCGACGGCATCTGGTACCGCTTCGAGCAGGGCGCGGACGCGGAAACACTGGTGATGCAGGACGACGCGAACTACCCCGCGCTCGATATCGACACCGTCACCTTCGCCGCCGATCCCGACGACAACAACCGCTATCGCACCGTTCACGGCTGGGTCTGCCGGAAGCAGCGCCTGCCGAACGAAGTCGTGCTGCGCGATTTCAGCTACGCGCAGCCGTCGCTGGACGTTTCCGGCAGCGCCGTCGTGGATCCGGACGGCATGGGCAGCGCGTTCATCTACGGCGAGAATTTCGAAACGAAGGAGGAAGGCGAGAGGCTCGCCGCCGTGCGCGCCGAGGAACTGAGATCGCGCAGGACGCTGTTTCACGGCCAGGGCGCCGTGCCGGGATTCGCCGCCGGCGGCACCTTCACGCTGACGGGGCATCCCGGGCAGAAAGGCGCGTGGAACGACAGGCAGTACCTGCTGGTCGCGGTCACGCACGAAGGCGAGAACCCCGACAACACGGCAGGCGCGCCGGCGAAGAACGCGCCGCGCTACGCGAACACCTTCACCGCGATTCCCGCCGACGTGCAATTCCGTCCCGAACGCGTCACGCCGAAGCCGCGCTTCGACGGCACGATGACGGCGATCGTGTACGCGGAAAACGCCGCCTCGAAGCTCGCCGAAGTGAACGAGACCGGCCACTACCGCGTGCGCCTGCCGTTCGACCGGGCCGGCGCGGACGGCGAGAAGGCAAGCCACTGGATCCGCATGGCGCAGCCGTACGCGGGCGCGGACCAGGGCATGTACTTTCCGCTGAAGGCGAATACCGAAGTGCTGCTCACCTTCATCAACGGCGATCCGGACCGGCCGGTGATCGCGGGCGCGGTGCCGAACGGCGCGAACGTTTCGCTGTTGAATTCCGAAACCGCCAACCAGGCGACGATCGCCACGCCGGACCTGCTGAAGACGACGGCCGCCGGCGGCGCGTACAGGAATGTCGCCACGGTGCGCTACATGAAGAAGAAGTTCGGCGGCGGAACCGTCCCGCCGACCGAACCGCTCTTCAACGAGATCGACGCGATGTCCGGCGAGAAAGTCGCCGAAATGTCCGTGTCCGAAGAGGTCGGCGGGCAGTTCTTCGTCGAACGCGCCTACGGCGACACCTACCGCTACGCGGAGGGCAGCAAGTTCTCCTGGGGCAGCGAGAACACCTTCAACTTCGGCAACGATTACGAAGAGCTGCACGGCGCCATCAATTACGTCGGCGAGGACGCCGGCGACCCCAAGACCAGGTACCAGTTCAGCCAGTACGATGGCAGCGACTGCGTGGATGACCCGGGGCGGGAAGTCTTCGATATCCCGATTCTCGGCAGGGCGCGCGAAAAGCAGGAGGGCCTGATCGAAAAGAACTGGGGCAACAAGATGGAGTACCACTACGGCGCCAGCTACAACTGGGCCGGCGGTTACGGACCGGGCGGCTCGCGGCCGGAGTACAACTACGGCAACAGCTACGTCGAGAACCTGCACGAAGTGTCGCGCGGCACGTTCGATTCGCAGTACGGCAGCACGAAGCACGACAGCTACAAGGGCAAGATCGATCCCGCGAAATCGTCGATCGAGAAAACCTACGGCGATACGTACTCGTACCAGCACGGTTACAACTACGAGGTGCACGAGGGCGACAGCAAGGAAGAAATCTGGGGCAGCTCGGACGCCACGGTGCACGGCGACAGCAGCGAGATGGTGTATGGCGACGTGAAATCCATCGTTCACGGCAGCACCAACGACATGCTCCTGGGCGGCTCGAACGCCATGCAGCTTGGCGGCGCGAACGAGATGTTCGTCGGCGGCAAGAACGAGATGTGCATCTCGGTGGGCAACAACATCGCACTGAGCGCGGAAAACAACATGTGGTTCGGCGCGAAGACGGACATTTCCGTGGGCGCGGTGTTCGAAATGACGGCCGGCACGAAGATCGAACTCGGCCTTGCCACCGTCATCGAAGCCGAAAGCGTTGCCGAACTGCGCACCAAGGTCACGGCGATAGAGACCGCGATCACCGAGATCGGCAACATCGGCATCATGATAAAAAGCGCGCCGACCGTGATTTCCAATGGCGCGATGTCGCTGAACCTTTCCGCCCTGAAGTTCTGGTAAGCGCATGCAGGTCTACAAGCCGCTGGAACTCAGCCTGTTCGCGAAACCCTTCCGCTTCGGCGGCAAGGACCGCTGGAGCGCGGGCGCGATGCTCGCCTTCCCGCTCACCGGCGGCGAGGTCCTGCTGGAACAGGATCTGTGGAAGGCTGCCGCGAGCGCGCTCGGACAGGACGCTGTCCTCGACGCGTGCATGCCGAAGCCGCGCGGCGAGGTGCTGGTTGCGGGCGCGTATCACGCGCCGGGCGGCAACAGGGTCGAGGCGGATCGCGTCGCGATCGAAGTGGGGCCGGTGAAAAAGGAGCTTGCAGTCTTCGGCAACCGCTATTGGCAGATGGGCGTGGCGACGTCACCCGAACCGATGCGTTCCATGCCGCTCACCTGGGAACACGCCTTCGGCGGTGAAGGCTTCGACAGGAATCCGCTCGGAAAAGGCATGCAAGAGGTGGATGTGTTCGGCGAAATGCGCCGGCCGCTGCCGAACGTCGAGAACCCGAAGAAACTCATCGAAGGTTCCGGTCAGCGTCCCGAACCCGCGGGTTTCATGCCGCTCGACATGATGTGGCCGCAACGCCTGCCGAAGGCCGGCACCTACGACGAGCGCTGGGTGCGCGAAATCGCGCCCGGGCTTGCGGAAGACATCGACTGGGAATTCTTCAACGTTGCGCCCGAGGACCAGTGGCTGGAAGGCTTCTTCGCCGGCGGCGAGAAGTACCGTGTCACGAACATGAACCCCGACAACCCGGAACTTGCCGGGGTGCTGCCGGAATACCGCGTGCGCTGTTTCATCGAAAGGAAGAAACGGGAAAACGACTTCCACGAAATTACGCTTCGCGCCGAAACGCTGTGGCTGCTGCCCGGGGAAAACGTCGGCATTCTTATATACAGGGGCACGGCGAACATCGACAGTGACGACGGCACCGACATTGCCACCGTCCTGCTCGCCTACGAGAACGCCGGCGACGCGGCGCGCGACATCGCGCACTACCAGGCCGCGATGCAGGGGCGCAAGGATCCCGAAACCCAGCTCAAGTACGCCGTCAACACGCGCGACATCATCCCGGAGAACGCACGCTGCGGTTTCGCGCGCATGCTCGAAGCGAACCCGGGCGCGGAATTCATCCGCCAGCAGCAGGCGAAGGCGCGGGCCGAGGAAGTGCGCGCGGAGATGGACGGGAAGCTCGCGGAGCAGCGCGCAAGCCTCGAGAAGCAATTGCGCGACGCCGGCGTCGATCCCGCGCCTTATCTCGAGAAATTCGATGCGCGCGAAAGCGAGCTGGATCCGGCGCTGAAGGCCCTGCTCGATCGCATCGAGCAGATGCTGCCGGCCGACGCGGCCGGCGCCGCGAGCATGGACCTTGGCGGTCTCGACCAATTGCAGAAGGACCTGGCCGCCTATGGCGAGGCGCAGCGCGCGCAGGCCGCGGCGCGTGTTGCGCAACTCGCGGACGCCGTGAAGACACTGCCCGCCGATGCCCAGGCCGGTGCGCAACAGAAAATCGATGACGCGACCGCGCGCATGCATGCGAAGCAGCCGCTGCCGCGCCCGCCTGCGGCCACGCAACTGGATGAAATCCGAAGGCAGCTTGCCGAAGCGGAGCGGGCGCGCGAGCGTCTTCGTTCCGAGGGCATTCCCGAGGATCGCCTGCCGCGGATTCCGGCCATCGACCTTGCGGCGATGGAGCGCCAGCTCGACGAGGCCGCGGCCTTGTTCGTGGACGGTTACCGCATGGGCGCGCACCTCATCGAGGATGGCACACCGCCACTGGGCGTTCCCGGAAACGATCGCGTCGATGCCCTGCTTGCGCACCTGGGCGCGGGTGCCGCGGCGAAAGGCATGGACAACGGCGACTTCGCCGGCATCGCGCTGCCGGGCAGGGATCTTGCCGGCGCGAACTTCGAGAACGCCTTTCTCGAGGACGCGGATTTCACGCGCGCGAATCTTTCCGGCGCCAACCTGCGCGGCGCCATCCTGCCGCGCGCGAAACTGCGCGGCGCGAAGCTGAAGGGCGCTGACCTCACCGGCGCGAATCTCGGTGGCGCAGACCTGGAAGGCGCGGACCTGGCGGGCGCGAAACTCGGCAAGGCCATTCTCAGCGCCGCGAACCTGAGCGGCGCCATGCTGGCGGACGCCGTCCTGGAAGAGGCCATGCTGCTCGACGCGACGTTCACGAAGACCAACTTCAGCCGCGTGAAACTGCCGAACGCCGTATTCCTGAACCAGGACCTGGCCGGCGCGTGTTTCAGGGAAGCGGACCTGAGCGCGGTCGCGTTCGTGAACGTCAAGGCTGCCGGCGCGGATTTCTCCGGCGCGCTCATGGACAAGACCACGTTCCTGGATTTCGTTGGCAGCAACGCGCAGTTCGTGAACGCGAAGCTTGCCAATACCCGCTTCATCCACAACTGCAATCTCTCAGGCAGCGTGTTCACGGGCGCGCGCGGCACGCAGGTGAGTTTCCGCGGCGCCAACCTCGAGTACGCGGACCTGGTGGGGACGAGCCTGCCCGAGTGCGATTTCTCGCAGGCAAACCTCGCGCACGCGAAACTCGATGAAGGCAATTACTGGCGCTCGATCTTCGCGGATGCCGACATGAGCGCGGCGTCGCTCGTGGCCGCGAACCTGATGGAAGCGCGCTTTCGGAAGACGCGCATCGTCAGCGCGGACTTCTCGAAGGCCAACTGCTTTTCCATCGATTTCACCGGCGCGACGCTGGGCGAGACGCGCTTCGACGGCGCGAACCTGAAGCGCACCGTGCTGCAGGACTGGAGGCCGTGATGGACCTGACGGAACTCGAACAGCGCATTCGAAAGCTCGACGTTCTCGATGGCGAAGATTTTTCGAACGCGGACTTCGCGGGCGCGGACCTGCGCGGCGGCATTTTCCAGGGCTGCGATCTCACCGGCGTGAAACTTGGCAACGCCCGGTTGAGCGAATGCAGTTTCGTCAACTGCGTGCTGGACAAGGCGGATCTTTCCGGCGCGGACCTTTCTTATGCCAACTTCGTCGACAGCACCCTGAACGGCGCGCGGTTCAACAACGCCATCTGCGTGACCACGAACTTCGTGCACACGGGCCTCGAAGGCGCGGACTTCAGCGGCGTGAAATTCGAGCAGGCCAATATCGTCAACGGCAGGCTCGCGGACGTGAACTTCTCCAATGCGGGTTTCCTGCAATGCGGCCTGGTTCAATGCGACCTCAGCCGCGCGGAGTTCGATGGCGCCAGTTTCGAGAAGTCCGCGGTCGTGGAACCCGTGCTGGAGGGCACGAAGCTCGCGAAGGCGCGCATCACGCTTTGTCTTTTCCAGAAAGCGAACCTGCGCGGCCGGGATTTCAGCGGCGCGAACTTCGTGCGCATGCAGTTCGGCGAATCCGATCTCGCGGGCTGCAATTTCGCGGATGCGGACCTGACACAGGCCGGTTTCATCGGCGCGAACCTGGAAGGCGCGAATTTCAAGGGCGCGATGGCGCCCGCTGCGATGTTCATCGAGGCGAAACTCGAAAAGGCGAATTTCGAGAAGGCGAACATCGAGCAGGCGCTGTTCGTGAAATCGAAAGCACAGGGCGCGGTGTTCACGTACGCGAGGGCGAAGCTTTCGCAGTTTGCCGAAGCCGACCTGAGAAACGCCACGTTCATCGGCGCGGACCTGACCTACGCGGACATGTCGCAGGCAGACCTTCGCGGCGCGGATCTCGCGGACTCGAAACTCGAGCTCGCCAACCTGCACGAAATCATCGAAGAGAACACCGACTGGGATGGCGCGAACCGTCATGCGGCGAAGCCCGCCGATCCCGCACTTGCAGAGGCGCAAGTGCAGGCGAAGGCCCTGGCGAAGTAATCAAGAGGACACGACCATGCAGCACGCAAACCTGATCAAGCTGTTCGGCAACGAGGAAACCCGGCTCGAAACCGGCATCGTCATCGCGCGCGAAGACGGCAGTTACATCGTGCGCACCGGGCAGGGCGTGCGCAGCCTGGCGCGCGCCTTCTCCTGTCTTGTCGAACCTGCCGAGAACGATCATGTTCTTTATGCAATGGAAGGCGCGACCGGAAGCATCCTCGCCATCCTTGAGCGCCCCGGCGGCGGTACGGCCGTTCTGAGCCACGCCGCCGGCATGGAACTGCGCGCGGCGGAAGGTGCTGTCACGCTGGCCGCGCGCGACCAGGTGAAACTCGCCAGCGGTGAAGTGACGCTCGCCGCCGGCACACTGAACGCCACCGCCGCGGAGGCGAAACTCTGCATCGGCGACACCGAACTCGCCGGCAACCGCGCGAAAGCGACGCTGCGGGATGCCGCGCTGGAAGCCGAGAACATCGACACCCGCGCAAACCGGCTGACGCAGCGCGTGAAGCGCGCCTTCCGCTTCATCGAGGAAACCGAAATCGTGCATGCGCGGGAAATCCTGCAGCGTGTGAAAGGGCTGTTCACCTCGCGCGCGAAGACCGCGGTCATTACCGCTGCTGAGGACATGAAAGTGGATGGCAAGCGGATTCACCTGGGATAACCGGAGAGAGTCATGTTCGCAACAACCCAGATGCCCGCCATCGACATGGCCTTTCCCGACGTCTGCAAGACGCCGGCGCCGCCGCTGCCGTTCATTCCGATTCCTTATCCGAACATGGGCATGCACGCGATGGGCATCCCGACGGCGCCGACCTTTCTCGTCACCGCCATGCCGGTGCACAACCTGCTGACGACCGTGCCGATCAGCCTTGGCGACTTCGGCGGCGTCATGGGCGGGCTCGTGTCGCAGATATTCATCGGGCCGGACCGGCCGCTCGTTGCGAGCGTGAAGACCTTCGCGGCGGGAATGCCGATGCAAAGGATGCTGACCGTGACGGCGCAGAACGGGATGGCGCCGAACATGGTGGGGACGACGATCAGTCCGAGCCAGGTGACCACGTTGGTGATGGGATAGACATGATGGTGATCGAAGGAATGTGGGAGCGGCTTCCAGCCGCGAATGACGAAGTCTTTGCTCTTGTCGAGCGCAGCCTGGCGAGAGCGCAGCGAAAGCGGGGTTACGCTTGACCCGCCTCGCTCTCGCCACCGCTCGCTGTTCCACGACGGAAATCTCGCTGGGAATAAAGTTCGATTTCTTGCTCCGCGCCCGCGTTCGACGCCCCGAGTACCGGGCCTTCGTCCGCTCCTCGGTGTGCCTCAACGGGTTCAAAAGCGCGTAGCTTGGAGTGAGTGGAGCGAATCCCAGCGCCACCTTCCGCGCCTGCAGTTCCTGTCAACATCGATCGTCAGATGTTCTCCGACACGGCATCAACTTCAGTCCTGGCGCGAGGATTCACGTCCCTTAAAATCAGCATTGAAAGCAGGCGTTGTTCGCGATCCTCCCGGAAGCCGCAACGGTGGGTGAATCGGTCGGTGTCCTTGAACGTGCCGAACAGCCGATCCCACCAGGTGATATCGCCGTAATTGTAGTGATGAACGCCGCGCTGGTGATGGATGGAGTGATGTTCCGGCCGCTGCAGGAACCAGCCGGTCCAGTGTGGGGTCCTGAGATTGGCGTGGTAATAGAACTCGCCGAAGGCGGCGAAGAAGCTGTACCACGGCGCCGCTTCGATCGATGCGCCCAACAGCACAAAGATGATCGCCGATGACAAGACCGAATTAACCGTAATTTCCAGAGGATGCTTGTAGAACGACGTGAACGTTTCGATGCGGCTTGCGCTGTGGTGGATCTGATGGAGCGCCGTCCAGAACGGCTGGATTGAATGGCGCGCCCGATGCCACCAGTAGAAGATGAACGTTCCGACGAACCAGGCGAGGAATCCCTGCACGGGAGCCGGCATCATGGATTCGATTCGCAGCAGCGATACTCCTTGCAGCCACCTGTCCCACGTGTAACCAGCCAGGATCACGACGCCGAGTTGCGCCAGGTTCATCATCACCGCGCGAAGATACCAGCCGCGCGAATGCGGCAGCTCGCGGCCCGGTCTGATGCGTTCCATGACAATGAAAAACAACGCGCATGAAGCGATAAGGATCAATGGCAGCATTTTTTTCCCTCACCCGTCTTGTTGCTGAAAAGTCTAGACGATCAGCGGCAGCTTGTGAGCATCCATGTAGCGAAGGCCGGCAGGGCAGGATATCGCTGTCTTCCAGTGACCGCCGTCCGAGCGAGAAAGGCCGCTGATGCGGCCTTTCTGTTTGATACGCCTTCAAGTGTTCGCGGGCGCTTCTAACCTGGGAAGTCGCTGCTTTATCAGGTTCGCATACAACCGCGCTCGCGATTCACCATCCGCGGCGTTCGGCCAGTCGCGGTTGATGGCTTGCCAGTCAGAATCCTCAGGATCAAGACCAAGATGCCGGATGAAATCCGCGTCCGCAACAAGGAACTGCTTGAGATAAGCGAGCAGGTAACCTCCATGTTCCTCGCGAATTCTCGCGGCCTCCTCGTAATTCGCAGACCACACGTTCCAGAAGGGCGAGCTTTTGGGCGGTACCAGCAGCGTGCCGAAGTTCACCAGACGTGCACCTTTCAGGACATTGAGCGCATGTGGCCAGCCGTCAAAACCGAGTTGAACGGCGATTGCCGAAAGGCAATGGCGGCGTGTTGCGGCCCGCACGATATCTTCGGGCGTCGCGGACGAAAACTCCTCAAGTACACGAAGCTCGGAAATGGCCTGGGCGTGAGACCTGGCCGCCAGCTTGTGCAAAAGGCGGGCGCGGTGTTTCAGATCGTCAATGACGGGATACATTGCTATCTCCTCTTTCGGACCTTCCCGCTCCAAGGGGTCCAGGATCAGCAATGACAATGAAGGGTCACGCTTGCAGGGTGAGTCGACTTTCGGCGGGAGAGGCGCCCCTGCGCACCAAGTGCGGACTCTAAGGATGAGGGGAGGGGATTGCAAGGCCTCAAGATATCCCCTTTTTGCGCTGACAGCACCGCTCCGCGCCTCGGGCCTGTCGGGCGTGCGCCGCTATTCCACAGCATCTCAAATCTGCTATATTCCGTTCGTGAAATGGAACGTCACTTTTTACAACATGGAAGTCGAGGCTGCGCTACTTGAGCTGCCAGCCAGCCTGTTGGCGAAGTTCATTCGCTATGCGGAACGTATGGAAACCTATGGGCCCGACCTCGGAATGCCTCATACACGAGCAATGGGCAAGGGCTTGTTCGAGCTCCGCATCAAGTCGGCGGAAGGGATTGGACGGGTTTTCTACTGCACTCAGATCGGACGAAACATCGTCTTTCTGCATCACTTCGTGAAGAAGACGCCGAAAACGCCACGCAAGGAGCTGGACATCGCCCGTCGAAGACTGAAGGAGGTCAAAAGTGACCAGTAACCTGAAACAGTTCAAGGTACGCGCCTTGTCGCGCCCATCCGTGAGGAAAGCGTATGACCGGCTTGAGGAGGAATTCAGTCTTCTGGATGAAATGTTGAAAGCGCGTGCATCGGCGGGCCTGACCCAGGCGGAAGTGGCGGACCGTGTCGGTACGACGCAGTCGGCAATCGCAAGGCTTGAGTCGGGAAGCCCTTCTCACTCGCCGTCAATCGCGACTTTGCGGCGTTATGCGAAAGCCTTGGGTTATCGTGTTGAGGTGAGGTTTGTAAAGGAAAGGAAGATGAGGGGGAGGACGGATCGACGGGGGTGACTGGAAACCATTTTCGTGATCGAAAGCGCGTAGCTTGGGGTGAGTGGAGCGAACCCCAACGCCGCATTCCGCGCTTGCGGCGCTAGTTGCAGACTGAATAATCTTTCATTAAAGAAGTTTCGCCCGCTCCGCGGGGGCGAGTCACTTTTGTTTCGGCAAAAGTAACCAAAACCATTTCCCCGGTCGGCTCTTGTTCATTCAAAGGTGGTCTCAGCCACTCGCCGGGTCCAGGCCACTCGCGAACTCGCCGGTCGTGCCTTCACTTCGCTCCCGGAGTACCGAGACCTTGTACGCTTCGCTCGACCCGCCTCGGCGCCGACCCCGCATGCTTTGTCGATGCGCTGAAGCAAGCAGTATTTCCTCGCGGTGCCCGGAACGTTCATTTCACTATCACAAATGTTTCTCTGTTGTTGGGCCTTCATTTTTGCCGCACTTCGAAACGCACCCTCAGCTGCCATTCAAAAATTCCGGTCGCCCCTTCATTTCTCCGAAAAGTCAGGTCTGCCCGGATAGTAAACACAGGAGAAAAAGCTAGAGTTATCAACGCCTTTCGAGGCCCGGGTGTCATAGCCCGGAGGGAAACAAGCTGAGCTGAAGCATTGTCGGGTGGGGGCGAATACAAGACCCTTCGGGGGAATCAGTCCACCGCGTTTTCCCTGCGGCTATGAACCGCCCGGCATCCAAACTCCACTCATAGTGAAAGGGAAATCAACATGAACAAGAAAAACACTACCTACCGCGTCCCCGAAGGCTTCAACCCCTTCGCCACGGCGGACACGATCCGCGGCCTCACCGACGCCGTCCACCGGTTCCTCTTCGAGGGGCCAGGCACGCTGCGGAAGATTCCGGGCGCGGATCGTGCGGCGTTGAACGGACTGGCGGAGCTGCTGCAGGCGGAGGTGCATGCACTGCACGACTATCTCCGCGAAATCGAGAACCGCACGACGCTGGAACTGCCCCGAACCGACGCGGAGTTCGACGCAATGGATGTCCGCTTTTCTCGAAAGGACGAAGTCCGCGAAACCGCGGCTGTTTATTCGATCCGGTGAACCCCTCACCCCAACCCCCTCCCTCGGGGAGAGAGAGCGTGCACCACGAAGCTCCGCACAAGCGGAGCTTCTTTCCTTTCCTCCGCTCCAGATGCGGGGCAAGCGGCGGATGAACGGGTCCTTGTGCTGGCATCGCCCGATACGGTCGCCTAGAATCCCAGCATCAATCTGGAGATCAGACATGGCCAGCTCCGCCGAAAGCGTCAAGCAGAAAGCCCGCGAGCTGCTCGACAAGCTCCCGGATACCGCGACATGGGATGATGTGGTTTATGAGCTTGCCGTGCGTCGCAGCATCGAACGCGGAAAGAAGGAAGCAGACGCGGGCGCATTGGTCGATATCGAGGAAATCCGCCGGGAATTTCAATAGATGAAGATTCGCTTCACGGAAGAAGCTCGATCCCGCCTTCGCGAAATCCACACCTTCATCGCCGAAGATTCGCCGCGCAATGCGGCGGCCACGATCATGCGCATTCTCGCCCGAGTCGAATCTCTCGATTCGCTGCATACGAGAGGCAGGAAGGTACCGGAGTACGAAGACGGGTTGGTGAGAGAAGTTCCCGAAAAGCCTTACAGAATCATCTATCGCGTGTTCGGGAACGAAATCCAGGTTCTCACCATCATGCATCACCGCCAGTTGCTGCCCGTTGACCTCGTCAAACCCGGTTGATTGCAATTACCGTTCCCGCGTACGCAGGGAAGGGGCTGATTGCGTTTCAAGACGACTTCCTGTCCCCGTCTGATCATTCCCCGTTGTGATTTTTCGACGGAGTCGCGACGAAAAAGCTTCCCTGATTTTCGCGCCCGCCAGTTTCCCTGAGATTGAAGCGCTTCAAAAATTGAACGTCAAATGCAGCCCGATGCTGCTCCCGTCAACGCTTCCGCTGAACCCCGACACCGAATAGTCGATATCCGTGTAACGCACCGAGAACATCGAGTAGCCGTATTCCAGCAGGTACCCCGTCGCGTTGTCGAAATCGATCTTCCCGCCGAGATTGTCCAGGTCCAGCGTCGGCGACATGTGATAGGTCACGCCGCCGCCGAAGCGATGCCTGCCATTCCTGTAGAAGAGGATCACGTCCAGCGGGTATCGCGACATGCGGGCGTTGGTGTCGCTCGCGGCGGTGTCGTCGACGAGGTAGCCGATGGTCGCCTGGAGTGCGAGCGGCTGGTTGTCGAATACGTTGAAAAGGCCGGCATAGATCGCGAAGCCCGAGCCGGCCGTCAGCGATTGCGACTCGCCGTTGGTGAAGATGATCTCGGCAAGGTCGTCGCCGCCGGAGGCGTATCCCATGCCGAACTGCCAGCCGACCGGGTTCGACGATTGCTGCGCCCATGCGGTATTCGCGAGGAACAGTGCGGCGATCACGCTCGGGATTCTTGCGCTGATTTTCATTTTTCGAGGCCCCCCTTGAACATGGCTGATGGAAATATACACAAGGCGGCGGCGCCGATGAAACGGCGGCGCGTCCGCCACGCGGCCAGGGGGCGGGCAGACTTTCGGCCAGACCGCCGGGAAGGTTATTCTCCCTGCATTCCCCATCCAGAACGCTGGAGGTTCGCCGTGAGATCCGACGCGAAATCCGCTTCCGCCATGACGGCCGTAGATTATGACGCGGCTTGTCGCGAGTCCGTCGAAGACAACGCCGCCTTCTGGGCGAAGGTCGCGCAGCGCGTCGACTGGATGCGGCCGTTCACCGAGGTGAAGGACGTCTCCTGGGATGCGAAGGACCTGCACATCCGGTGGTTCCATGACGGCACGCTGAACGCCTGCGCGAACTGCGTGGACCGACACCTGCCGGAACGAAAGGACGACGTTGCGATCATCTGGGAGGGCGACGATCCGGCGCAGGATGCACGCATTACCTTTGGCGAGCTGTACGAACGCGTCTCGCGATTCGCGAACGTGCTGAAGAAGCTCGGCGCGAAGAAGGGGGACCGCGTCACGATCTACATGCCGATGATTCCCGACGCCGCGATCGCGATGCTGGCTTGCGCGCGCATCGGCGCGATTCATTCGGTGGTGTTCGGCGGCTTCTCGCCGGATTCGCTCGCGGGACGCATCGAGGACTGCGAATCGGAGATCGTGGTCACGGCGGACGAAGGGCGCCGCGGCGGCAAGGCGGTGCCGATGAAGGCGAATGTCGATGCCGCCGTCCGGAAGACGGGCGATCGCGTGAAGCGCGTGCTGGTGGTGCAAAACACCGGCGGCAACGTCGAATGGAACGGCGAGCGCGATCACTGGCTGCACGAGCTGGAGACGGACGTCGATGCGGATTGCGCGCCGGAGCCGATGAACGCGGAAGATCCGCTGTTCATTCTTTACACGTCGGGTTCCACCGGCAAGCCGAAAGGCGTGCTGCATACGACGGGCGGTTATCTCGTTTACGTGTCGTACACGCACGAGATCGTTTTCAACTACCGGCCGGGCGACATTTACTGGTGCACGGCCGACGTCGGCTGGGTGACGGGGCACAGCTACATCGTTTACGGACCGCTCGCGAACGGGGCGACTACGCTGATGTTCGAAGGCGTGCCGACCTGGCCGGACGCGGGACGTTTCTGGCAGGTCGTGGACAAGCACAAGGTGAACATTTTCTACACCGCACCGACGGCCATCCGTGCGCTGATGCGTGAAGGCGACGCCCCCGTGAAGCGATCTTCGCGTGCGTCGTTGCGCGTGCTCGGCACGGTGGGCGAGCCGATCAATCCCGAAGCATGGAACTGGTATCACCGCGTGGTGGGCGATTCGCGCTGCCCGGTGGTGGATACCTGGTGGCAGACGGAAACCGGCGGCATTCTCATCAGTCCGCTGCCGAACGCGACGGAACTGAAGCCGGGTTCCGCGACGAAGCCGCTGCCCGGCATCATGCCCGCTATCGTCGATGGCGAGGGCAATATTCTCGAAGGCGCGGTGTCCGGCAATCTGGTCATGCTGGATTCCTGGCCGGGGCAGATGCGCACCGTTTACGGCGATCACCAGCGTTTCATCGACACGTACTTTTCCACCTTCCCCGGCAAGTACTTTTCCGGCGACGGCGCGCGCCGCGACGAGGACGGCTATTACTGGATCACGGGGCGCGTGGATGACGTGCTGAACGTGTCGGGTCATCGCATGGGGACCGCGGAAATCGAATCCGCGCTGGTCGCGCACGCATCAGTGGCGGAAGCCGCTGTCGTCGGCTTCCCGCACGAGGTGAAGGGCCAGGGCATCTACGCGTACGTGACGCTGCTCGCCAACGAGGCGCCGACGGAGGACCTGCGCGAGGAACTCGTGCAGTGGGTGCGGAAGGAGATCGGCCCGATCGCGACGCCGGATTGCATCCAGTTCGCGCCCGGCCTGCCGAAGACGCGCTCGGGGAAGATCATGCGGCGCATCCTGAGAAAGATCGCCGCGAACGAGCACGACCAGCTCGGCGACACGTCAACGCTCGCCGACCCCGGCGTGGTGCGGGACCTGGTGGAGAACCGTCTGAACCGGTAGGAAGTCGAAGGTCGAAGGTCGAAGGTCGAAGGTCGGAGGTCGAAAGGCGAAAGGCGAAAGGCGAAAGGCGAAAGGCGAAAAAAGCCGCGCGAGGCAGGGCTTTTTTAGACCTTAGACTTTAGACGCCTATTCGGCGCCGTACCGCCGGATTTCGCCCCGCACTTCATCTCCCGCAAGGGTGATTACGTACAGCCGGTCGTACTCCGTCGCCTCGTCGATCGGCTCGCCGGGTGCGATGCCGAACAGCGCGACAAGGCCGCCGACCGTGTTGCTGTGCCCGACCACCAGCACCGTTTCCCCGGAGTTCCGGATAAGCGCCGCCAGTTCCCTGTCGCGGCGCGGGTCGTAGATTTCCACGTCGAGACCGAGCCTTGCGGCCAGCGGCGCGGCGGTGTCGCGTGTGCGCCGCGTGTCCGTACTGAATATCCGGGTGATGCCTTCGGCATCGAGGCGGTTGGCAAGAGCCCTGGCGCGCGCCTTTCCGGCCGCGGACAATTCCGGGTCGGGGCCGGAAACCTTTTCGGCGTGCCGGACAATAAACACCTGCGGGGCCGCGGACGGCGCCGTGAAAGTGAACGTGCAGGCGGCGAGCGTGGCCGCCACGACGGCAAGCCCGCAGAAGGCCAGCAGGCCGCGCAGGCGCTGGATGGAAGTGTCAGGCATGCTTTCTCCTCGTGCGGCGGCGCAAGTGCATGATTTTTCTGGTTTCCGCGGGATTGCGTGTTTCGCCGTTGCGGGCGAGCCAGTATAATCCGCAACGCAAACGGGGGTCGCACCCCTTCCTCGAACCGGACAACAACGGACAGGACGATGGACCAGGATCGCAAGTTTCTCGATACCTTCCTCATTGTGATCGGCGCGCTGCTGGCGTTCACGGTCGCCATGTATTTCCTGGCGAACAGCCTCGCCGAGAGCCATCTCGACGTCGACAACAGCGAGAACCCGATCGCCATTGCGGCCGTCGATCACCGCCTCGAACCCGTCGGACAGGTTTACACCACCGACGATCCCGCGCCGCGCCCCGTCAAGGTCGCCGCCGTTGCCAGCGACGAGCCGGCCGAAGGGCCGGTGGACGGCAAGGCCGTCTATGAGCAGGCCTGCTTCGCCTGCCACGGCACGGGCGCCGCCGGCGCACCGAAGTTCGGCGACGTCGCCGCCTGGGCCGACCGCATCGCCAAGGGCATCGAGACCCTGCACCAGCACGCCATCGAAGGCTTCACCGGCGAGACCGGCATCATGCCGCCCAAGGGTGGCCGCACGGATCTGTCCGACGCACAGGTCAAGGCCGCCGTGGACTACATGGTCAGCCAGTCGAAATGAAGCGTTGAAACAGTAATGAAAAAGCCGCCGAAAGGCGGCTTTTTTGTTGGGGAGGCCGATTCACGAGCCGCTGCGTTTGCGGGCCTGCCGTCATTCGCCGAAAGCACTCCGAAAAATCAGGAAAGCTTCAGATCGCAATAATGAAAGCGCCCCATGCGCGTGACGCGCTCCCCGATTTGCAGGGATAGCGGGCGTCGAAATATCGGTCCGGCGTGAACGCAGGAATGAAACTCGCCGTATTCGCCGCAGGGATCGATGTCTGCCGGAAGGTCCTGCTGCAGCACGTAATCGAATTCGCGTCCCGCGAACTGCGGACCGAGCTTTTCGCCATCCACGCAACTGATCGTCGCCCTGAAGCCGCGATGCGTGAATGTCCGCGCGAGCTTGCGCGTGTCTTCGCCCCACAGCGGATACACGCCACGCATGCCAAGCCTCGCGAGCTGCGCATCCCGGAAGGCGCGCACGTCCTCGAGAAACAGGTCGCCGTGCGCGACGTGACGGATGCCGCGTTCGCGAAAGACGCGCAGCGCGTCGCCCATGCGGGTTTCGTAGTCGGTGTTTGACGGTGTTGCGGGCAGCCAGACTTTTGTCAGCGGCAGGCGGATGGCACGCGCCTGCGCGTCGAGTACGTCCTCGCGCACGCCGTGCATGACGATGCGGCGGTACGGTTCGGAAAGCGTGGTGAGCAGCGCAACGACTTCGTAACGCGGATCGTCGCGCAACCTCCAGAGGGCGAGAGCGGAATCCTTGCCGCCGCTCCAGGCCATCACGATCGGGGTGGCCACGTCACTTCACCGGCGCGAGTTCGTTGATGCGCCGTTCGTTGAGCAATCCGTAAAGCACGCAATCGTAGAAGGCGCCTTCCTTGTAGCCGTCCGCGCGGCGGAAGCCTTCGCGCACGAAACCGTGCTTTTCCAGCACGCGTGCCGAGGCGCGATTGGCGGGATCGACGTCGGCGTTCAGCCGCGCAAGCCCGCGGTAATCGAAACCGTATCGAACCAGGGCGGCGACCGTTTCGCCGGCATGGCCCTGGCCCCAGGCGTGCGGCATCAGCACGTAGCCGATTTCGGCGCTGTGGTTCTTCTCGTCGATGCCGAAAACGGATGCATGGCCGAGAAACTTTCCGTCGGGAGCGCGAACGGTCCACGAGGCGATGTGTCCCGCGCGCATCCCGGCCAGCCATCTTTTTTCCAGGAACGCATCGGATCCTTCGCGCGTCTGCGGCGGCATGCTCGTGTAGCGCATGACTTCCGGCAGCCGCATCAGCGCGTACATGTCGTCGGCATCGCGCGGCGACAGCGGCAGAAGCCGCAGCCGCCGCGTGTGCAATTCCGGCAGCACCTCAGTCCCTCGTCGGATCCGCCTTGCGCGTCGGCTGCTTGCGCATGCGCATGTTCAAGAGCTCCACGCCGAACGAGAACGCCATCGCGAAGTAGATGTAGCCCTTCGGCACGTGGAAGCCCGCGCCTTCCGCGACCAGCGCCGTGCCGATCAGCACCAGGAAGGCGAGCGCCAGCATCTTGATCGTCGGATGCCGGTGCACGAAATCGCTGATCACGCCCGCGAACAGCATCATCACCAGCACCGCGATGATCACGGCCACGGCCATCACCCACAGCACGTCCGCCATGCCGATCGCGGTGATGACGGAATCGAGCGAGAAGACGATGTCGAGAATCATGATCTGCACGATCACCGACCAG
>DASVCH010000148.1:0-8857 GCA_036381715.1 Gammaproteobacteria bacterium
AGCACGCGAACGGTCCTCGACAGCCCCCTCGGTAGAGCCGCGGAATTATAGAGAAATGTGAATCGCGGTTCAACGCGAGAAGTGGGGAAAATGCCTGAAAAATCGGAGCTTTCCGGAAATTCCGAAGGCTTCGGGACCGGGCCGCGGGAATTTCCGCGACGCTCGGCGTTCGGCTTACTTGATGTGCCCGAGAATCCCGTCGAGTTCGTCGAGGCTGTTGTACTGGATCACCAGCTTTCCCTTGCCGGCGGCGCTGTGATCGATGTGAACCTTCGCACCGAGTTTTTCGGACAGGTCATCCTGGAAGCGGCGGATGTCGGGATCCTGCGTTTTCGGCTTCGCGGCTTTCGGCGCGTTGGCCGCTTCGGCAAAGCGGCGCACCAGCTTTTCGGTTTCGCGCACGGACAGGCCGCGGTCGGCGACCTGCTTTGCGGCCGCGAACTGGTCGGTGCCCTTCAGCGCCAGCAGCGCGCGCGCGTGACCCATTTCCAGCACGCGCTTTTCCACCATCGCCTTCACCGGCGGTTCGAGATCCAGCAGGCGGAGCAGGTTGGTGACGGCGACGCGCGAGCGGCCGACAGCCTCGGCCGCCTGCTGGTGGGTCATTTCGAATTCGTCGATGAGACGATTGAGCGCGCTCGCCTCTTCCAGCGGATTGAGATTCTCGCGCTGGATGTTCTCGATGAGCGCCATGGCAATGGCGGCGGAATCCGGCACGCGGCGCACGACGGCGGGGATGTCGTGCAATCCCGCGAGCTGTGCTGCGCGCCAGCGGCGTTCGCCGGCGACGATTTCATAGCGGTCGCCATTTCCGATCGGCCGGATCACGATCGGCTGCACGACACCCTGCGCGCGAATGGAGTCGGCGAGTTCTTCCAGCGATTCCTGCTGGAAATCATGGCGCGGCTGGTACTTGCCCGATTGCAGGAGATCGACCGGCACTTCGCGCAGCTCGGCGTCCGGCGCGCGCGTCCTGTCGATGGCGGCGGCTGTGGTTGTTGCGGGGGCGCCGCTCTTTTTCTGCACCGGTGCGCTGCCGGCGAGCAATGCGTCCAGGCCGCGTCCCAGTCCTCTTTTCTTGGTGCTCATTGTCTGTTGCCCCCGGATAGCGGCGAAGCGCGCCGCAAATGAATGGGTAGTCAGGCGCTCATGCGGGCCTGGTCTTCACGCCGAATCATCTCGCCCGCGAGCGCGAGATACGACAACGCGCCGCGGGACGTCTTGTCATGCAGCAGCGCGGGCAGGCCGAAGCTCGGCGCTTCGGCGAGGCGCACGTTGCGCGGAATGACGGTGCGGTACACCTTGTCGCCGAAGTATTCGATCAGCTGTGCGGAAACTTCCGTCGCGAGATTGTTGCGCGGGTCGTACATGGTACGCAGGATGCCGATGATTTCGAGATGCGGGTTGATGGCGTCGCGAATCTGCTCGACGGTGCTCATCAGCGCGGACAGGCCTTCCAGCGCGTAGTACTCGCACTGCATGGGAATCAGCACGCCGTCCGCGGCGGTGAGCGCATTCACCGTCAGCATGTTCAGCGACGGCGGACAATCGACGAGGATGTAGTCGTAATCCAGCTTGAGTTCGACCAGCGCGCGCCGCAGCCGCGTCTCGCGACCGATTTCATTGATGAGTTTCACTTCCGCCGCGGTGAGATCGGCGTTCGCCGGCAGCACGTCGAAACCGGAATCCTCCACGCGGCAGAGCGCGTCCTGCGCGATGCAATCGCCGAGCAGCACGTCGCAAAGCGTCTTTTCAAGATCGTGCTTGTCCACGCCGCTGCCCATGGTCGCGTTGCCCTGCGGATCCATGTCGACCAGCAGCACGCGGCGCTTCGTTGCCGCCAGCGACGCGGCGAGGTTGATGGCGGTTGTCGTCTTGCCGACGCCGCCTTTCTGGTTGGTGACTGCGATGACTGTGGCCATGATTCCCAGGTAGAAGTGAGAAGGAAGAAGAGAGAAGACTTCTTCCTTCTACCTTCCTACTTCTCCCCCGTCAGTTCCATTTCAACAACGTGCCTTTCGGCGTCGAGTCCCGGCACCTTGAGCGGATGAACACCCAGCAGGCGCACGCCCGCGGGCAGCGCCTGCAATTCGTCGTGCGGGTACGCGCCCTTCATTGCCAGGAAGATCCCCCCCTCGGCCGGCAGATGCCGCGTGCTCGCGGTGAAGTCCGCGAGCGACGCAAAGGCGCGGCTGACTACGGTAGCAAAGCGCTCCCGGGGGCGATAGCCCTCGACGCGCGCCTGTTCCACTGCAACATTGCGAAGACCCAGCTCCGTCACCGCCTGGCGGCAGAAACGGGTTTTCTTGCCGTTGCTGTCGACCAGCGTGACCTCGATGTCCGGTCGCAGCACGGCGAGCACGATGCCGGGCAGCCCCGCGCCGGTGCCCGCGTCCGCAAGCCGTCCGTCCCTCACGAACGGCGCGAGCACCGCGCTGTCCAGGATGTGGCGCGGCACCATTTCCTGGGGCGAGCGTACGGCAGTGAGATTGAAGGCCTGGTTCCAGCGAACCAGCAGCTCGACATATTGCTGCAGCGCTGCATCGCGCCCCGTGATTCCGAGTACGCGCAGGCCGTCGTCGAGCTGTTGCCGCCAGTCCGTCATGCGCACGCATCGCCGCCAAAAAAGGGCGGCAAGTATAAGGCATGGGTGGCGGAAAAATCGCCGGCGGATTACTCGGAAAGATCGAGCGGCGGGGTCACGCGCAACACTTCCTCGGCGGTTGTCAGGCCTTCCGCGACCTTCTGGGCCCCGCGCAGGCGAAGCGTGCGCATGCCGGATTTCAGCGCCGCCTTGCGAATGGCGCCAAGGGACGCGTTGGCGGCGATGAGCTCCTTCAGGTCCGGCGTGATGCGCAGCATTTCATAGACGCCGACGCGGCCCCGGAAACCGGTGTTGCGGCATTCCAGGCAGCCGACCGGGCCGTAGGCGCTCTCGGGCTTGCGGATGCGCCAGCCTTTCGTCAGCGCCTCCCATTCCGCGTCGGCCACCTCGGCGGGTTGCTTGCAGGTCGGGCAAAGCGTCCGCAGCAGGCGCTGCGCGGTGATGCCGAGCAGCGAGGAGTGCAGCAGGTAGCCCGGCACGCCGAGGTCCTGCAGGCGGGTGAGCGAGGACGGCGCGTCGTTGGTGTGCAGGGTCGAGAGCACGAGATGGCCGGTGAGCGCGGCCTGGATCGCCATGTCGGCGGTTTCCTGGTCGCGAATCTCGCCGATCATGATGATGTCCGGATCCTGTCTTAATAATGTGCGCACGCCGTCGGCGAAACCGAGATCGATGGCGGCATTGGTCTGCATCTGGTTGAAGGAGGATTCCACCAGCTCGATCGGATCCTCGATGGTGCAGACGTTCACTTCCGGCGCGGCCAGCCGTTTCAGCGTGGAATACAGGGTCGTGGTCTTGCCGGATCCGGTCGGGCCCGTGACCAGCACGATGCCGTGCGGCTGGGTCGTCATTTCCTGCCAGAGCTGCTCGTCGGCGGGATCGAAGCCGAGATCGCGGAAATTCTTGAGCAGCACTTCCGGATCGAAAATGCGCATCACCAGCTTTTCGCCGAAGGCGGTCGGCATGGTGGAAAGCCGCATTTCGACTTCCTGGCCGTCCGGGTTGCGCGTCTTGATGCGGCCGTCCTGCGGGCGGCGCTTCTCCGCGATGTCCATGCGGCCGAGAATCTTCAGGCGGCTGGTGACCGGCGCCAGCACCGCGGCGGGCAGCTGGTAGACCGTGTGCAGCACGCCGTCGATACGGAAACGGATGTTGCCCGCCTCGCGCCGCGGCTCGATGTGGATGTCCGAGGCGCGCTGCTCGAAGGCGTATTGCAGCAGCCAGTCGACCACGGAAATGACGTGCTGGTCGTTCGCGTCCAGCTTGCCCGCGCGGCCCAGCTCCATGAGCTGTTCCAGGCTCTGCATGCCGCCGCGCTCGCGGCCGCCCTGCTGGCGTTCCGCGCCGAACACGGACTTCGCCATCGCGTAGAACTCGACCAGGTAGCGGGCGACGTCCTCGGGATTCGCGATCACGCGCCGGAACGGCTTGCGCTGGATATGCGACAGCTCGCGCTCCCATTCACGCAGGAAGGGCTGCGCGGTGGCGACGACAATTTCCTTGTCCGTGACCGCGACCGGCAGCGCCTGGAAGCGGTCGGCGTAGGCGTAGGGCATCACCTCCGTGACGCGCGCCACGTCGATCTTCAGCGGGTCGATCTGGAAATACTCGAGCTCGAGGCGTGCCGCGAGCAGGCGCCCGAGACGGTCGATATCCAGCGTCTGCTGCGGGTCCTTCGCGTTCTTCCAGTTGCGCTCGGCGATGACGTTCAGCGGGTGCCGGTCCTTGAAGCCGCCGGCCTTCGACAGCGTGCGCAACAGCTCGTCCTGCTCGGCGGTGATGAAACCCTCCGCGCTCAGCCAGTCGAGCAGTTCGGTCAATGTGAGGCGATGTTCTTTCACGGCGGCGTGCATCGCGGCCTCCCTGCCGGCGTCCTTGGGTGTTTGCGGCAAGTTAGCAGGCAGGCGGGAATAATTCGAGTGTTGGGGAGTGGCGCCCTCAAATGAAAGTATCCGCCGTCTCCCGATTGACCCGGCGCGGGCACAAGCGTTCAGATTTCCGTCCATTCGGACACTCAGGGAAGAGCACCATGAAAAACAAGGCGCTGAATCTCGTTCTGTTCACGATTCTCGGTTTGACGGGCTGCGGCTCGGACCGCAACGACACGGGCACCCTGCCAGCAGGCGAACCGCCCCTGGCCAACCAGCCCACCGGTGAACCGGCCCCGACGCCTGCCGAAGAAGATCTGCCGATTGAACAGCTCCCCGTTGAAGATCCCGTTGAAATCCCGGCAGACGAGCCTGACCCGGAAGAACCATTCGCTGCGTTGACACTCGACCCCGAAATCGCGGCGAAGGGGATGGCGCCGAACGGCGAGATTGTGCTCTTTTCGGACCGACCGCTGGATGCGACAGCGATCTTGCTGGAACTGCGCGATGGCGCGACTACCGAGACGGTGCCCGCCGACATCTCCTTCGACGACGCCGCACAGACCGTGACAATCACGCCAGGACAATTGCTTGCGGAAGGCGGACACTACGTCGTGCACCTCGGCACCCAAGCCGGCGCCGAAAAGGTTGTTTCATCAGCGGCGCCGGTTGTCGTCAGGGTCAAACAACGCCTGTACAGCCGCTTCACAAGCTATGACAAACAGGGAAGCGTAAACGCCATCATCGAATACCGGCGCATTGCGGGGAGCAGCGAGGCGCTGCGCACGCATTTCGCTGGTGACGGTGAAATCATTCAATACGAACAGGTGACGTTCCTGCCGGGGAACGTGGAGGTGGCGAAGTCCTACATTTCGCCGGGGGTCAACGGGTTGTGGTTTGATCAGGACGATGTGCTCAGACGGGCAACACGTACGACGAAGTTGCCGGATGGACGATTAAGCGAGGAGTTGATATCCGAAGAACCGGGACCGGACGGCCGCCTTTTCACGAGTGACGACACTTACGACAGCGCGAGATTTCTGGAATACGACTCAGGCGGCAGGCTGGGCCGTTTTATCTATCGTGAAGGCGCCGATCCCGGCCCTGACGGCATCTGGTTATCTCAGGATGATCCGGTTTTGCGCCACGTCAGCTACGTCTACGATCTTGACGGCCGCCTGCAATACGAGCTTTCGATAGACGGCACCGGCAGCAACTCGGTCACCACCAGCGCCAGATCCTTTGAGTACGACGAGTACGGCCGGCTTTCGGCCAAGTCCGTCGTTACTTCTTCAGGCGAGAACGGTTTATGGTTCGATGGCGATGATGAGATTTTTATCGCGTACCGACATGGCCATGCAGATGAAACTGATATCGTGGAGCTTTTCTACGGCGGCGTGGCCGGACTGATGGATCAGTACGAGTACCGCGTGGAAGACAGGGACGGCCGCCCGTTGTTCGAAGGGACGTTCGAAAGCTTCGGGGCCGATGGATCATGGCACACGGATGACGACTGGCTGGACGAGTGGGGAGCGCGGGTTTACCGCTATACCTACAATGAAAACGGAATGCTTGAGCAACGCGCGTTTACTATCCTGGACAACGGCCCCGATGCAATTCGCTTCAGCGGCGACGAAATCACGAGGTCCCTTTTTGTTCGTGGTTACGATGACAGCTCGCGGCTATCCTACATGCGCGCGTACAAAAGTGATGGCAGCACTGTAGACGAATGGTCCGACGAGGCTGCCCGTCTCCAGTTCGAGTATGAATACTACGACGCGGAGGTCGAGCAATAGCGGTTCAAGTTCGTTGCAAGAGGCCGGGCTTTGCCCGGCCTCTTCATTTCTTCACCTCAAGCGTGGACAACTCCCTTGATTCGAGACCGAAGATCTTCACCACGTGGCCATTCGTATCTGCGACGAACAGCTTTCCCTCCGCGAAATCCAGTCCGCCCGGCTCGAAAAGCTGTCCCTCGCCGCCGATCAGCGTTTTCGAGGTGCGCGCGTCAGGATCGACGATCTTGATCTTGTCGTTGTAGGTGTCCGCGACGTACAGCTCGCCATTAGCAAATGTTACGCCAAGCGGATGCTGCAGGCGGACATCGTCGCCCTTGCCGTCAACGTCGCCGAAATCGAACAGGCCGGTGCCGACGATGGTTTCGACATCATTGGTTTCAAAATCCACGTAACGGATCGCACTCGCTTCGGAGTCGGCGAAGTACAGTTTCTCGCCGTCGGTTGCCAGACCGCTCGGCTGGTTGAGCGCGGCTTCCAGCCGCGGACCATCAATCAGCGCTTCGCGGCGCGTGCCGGCGAAGGCGTTCAATCGTTCCGTGTCCGGGTTGTACGTCCACAACTGGTGCTGGCCGGCCATCGCGATGTAAAGCAGGCCGTCGTGCCAAAGCACGTCCCAGGGCGTGTTCAACGGTGTTTCCGCGGCGGGGTACGAATCGCGGCGCATGTAAACCTGCTCGCCCGTGCCGGCGACGGTTTGCACGGTCCCGGTTTCAAGATCGACGCGGCGAATGGCGTTGTTGCGCGTATCGGCGACGTAGAGCGTGTTTTCACCTGCCAGCGCAAGGCCCTGCGGCTGGTGGAACTGCGCGGTTTTGAAATCACCGTCACGCAATCCGGCGTCGCCGCTGCCGATGATGTTCAACACCTTGCCGTCGAAATCCGCGACGACGATGCGGTGATGATTCGAATCCGCGATGAAAAGGCGATGCGTTTCCGCGTCCGCGAGCACCTTGCCGGGAAACCGCAGGAAAGTGTCTTCCATTTTCGCGAGCGCGGGTTCGAGCGGCAGCGGCGCGCGGTCGATTTCGCCTTCGAACTCTTTGACCAGCTGGCCGATTGCCTTGTCGAGCAATTCGTAATGCCCTTCGCCCACCACCTTGCCGACGACATTACCGGCGGGATCGATCAGCACCAGGGTCGGCCATGCGCGCGCGCCGTAGGCGTTCCAGATTTCGAAGTCCCTGTCATTCACGATCGGCTCAGTGCGCTCGTAGCGCTGCGCGATGCTGCGGATTCGCTGCGTGTCGCCTTCGGATTCGAATTTCGCCGAATGCACGCCGATCACGACCAGCGCGTTGCCGTACTTTTCTTCGAGCTTTTTCAGGTCCGGAATGATGTGGAAGCAGTTGATGCAGCCGTAGGTCCAGAAATCCAGCAGCACGACCTTGCCGCGCAGGTCGTCGAGCGCGAGCGCGTCGCCGCCGGTGTTTATCCAGTCGAGGTCCTGCGGAAATTCCGGCGCGGGCTGCGTTCCCGCGATCGAGGGCATGGCGCTCGCCACCCGTAGCGCGCCGCCGGATTCCCACCAGCGGACGCCGATGACCGTTGCTGCAACCGCGATGAGAATCGCCACGTTGAGGAATCCGCGTTTTGCCCGCATGTCTCTACCTCGCCATCCCGTCACTCATACGACCCGGCCGGGTGAGGAAAATTTCATGAACAGCCGGCAAGTTGCGCTCGTCACCGGCGCCGCGCATGGCATCGGGCTCGGCATCGCCGCGCGTCTTGCATCCAGGGGTTATGCGGTCGCAATGCTGGACATCAACACCGATCGCTGCTCGCCCGCTGCGGAGAGTATCGCGCGCGATCACGGCGCGGCGACATTGCCGCTGATCGGCGATACCGGGACGGAGGATGAAGTCGAAAACGCCGTCGAAAGGATCCGCGCGACCTTCGGCCGTCTCGATGCCGTGGTGAACAATGCCGGCAACCCGAATCCGTCAACCGAGCCGGTCGAGAAACTCGATCGTGCGACCTGGGACCGCTACCTGGAAGTGAACCTGACCGGCTGTTTTCTTGTCGCAAAGCACACGATTCCCCTGCTGCGCGAATCACGCGGCGCGATGGTCAACATCGCCTCCATCCACGCGCTGCAGTCGAACGCGAACCACAATGCCGCCTACGCCGCCACCAAGGGCGGCATCGTCGCGCTCACGCACGCGCTGGCGCTGAGCCTTGGACCGGAGATTCGCGTGAATTGCATTTCGCCCGGCTGGATCGACGTCCGGGAGCCGGAAAGAAAGCAAGACGAGTCGCTGCGTGCCATCGAACACTCGCAACACCCGGTTGGACGCGTTGGCGAACCGCGTGACATCGCGGCACTGGCGGCATTCCTGCTTTCTGACGACGCGGGCTTCATCACGGGCCAGAATTTCATCGCCGACGGCGGCATGACGCGGAAGATGGCGTACGTCGAGTAGCTTCAGCGCCTCAGGAGATACGTGCCGTAAATGACCGCATTGATGACGAGCACCGCGAGGCCCAGGACGACGGCGACGTTCCGGGTGAAGCCTTCCGGATAGATCAGCGGCAGCAGGTATTCCTCGACAAACCCGCCTTCATAGCCCTCCTGCCCCGCAAGCGCGCGCAAG
>DASVCH010000149.1:0-1156 GCA_036381715.1 Gammaproteobacteria bacterium
AAAGTATATTTGCGTTGCACGGGAAAGACTTTATACCCTCGAATCTTTCCGATTTCGAGGTCAACGACATGGGTAGCGGGGGCAGTCTCAAGGGGAAAACCGTTTTCATCACCGGCGGCAGCCGCGGCATCGGTCTTGCAATTGCAAAACGCGCAGCGCGCGACGGCGCGAATGTCGTGATCGCCGCCAAGACCGCGAAACCACATCCGAAACTGCCCGGCACCATCTACACGGCGGCCGAGGAAATCGAAGCCGCCGGCGGCAAGGCGCTCGCGCTGCAGGTGGACATCCGCGAGGAAACCGAGATCGCCGCCGCGATGACGAAGACCGTGCAGGAGTTCGGCGGGATCGACATCCTGGTCAACAATGCGAGTGCGATCAACCTGACGGGCACGCTGGAAACGCGCATGAAACGCTTCGATCTCATGATGGGCGTCAACATGCGCGGCACCTTCGCCGCATCGCAGGCGGCGATTCCCTACCTGAAGGAATCGGACAACCCGCATATTCTCACGCTCTCGCCGCCGCTCAACCTGGATCCGAAATGGTTCAAGCAACACACGGCCTACACCATCTCGAAATACGGCATGAGCCTGTGCGTGCTCGGCATGGCGGCCGAGTTCCGCGACGCGGGCATCGCAGTGAATGCGCTGTGGCCGCGGACCGTGATCGCCACTGCCGCGCTTGCGATGCTTGGCGGACTCGTGAGACCGGAGAATTGCCGCAAACCCGAAATCATGGCCGACGCCGCGCACGCGGTCCTCACGCAGCCGTCACGCGAGACGACAGGCAATTTCTTCATCGACGAAGACGTACTGCGGAACGCCGGCGTGACGGATTTCGACCCGTACGCCGTCGAGCCGGGGAAGCCGCTCGCACCGGACCTGTTTCTCGGTTGATCCTTCAGGCGCCTGTTCGGATCACGCGCACGGCCGGATTTTCCTTCGTCGCGTATTCGTGGAAATGATCGTCGAGGAACTGAACGAGTTCCCCTGTCCCGGCGATATCTTCCGGCACCACGACATCGGGCACCGGCCGCCGTTTTCCCTCGCCGCCCGGGAAGTACAGGCGCCAGCCGTTCCTGCCGCGTTCCGCGAGCATTTTCCGGCCGAAGACGTCCAGTTCGAGTTTTTGCATGGCCTGTGTCCGCTCCGAT
>DASVCH010000150.1:0-8727 GCA_036381715.1 Gammaproteobacteria bacterium
CTGGAAACGTTTTCGTAGCGTGTCGAAGGCATGGCGCGGGGTCACCTGGGTCGGCGTCGACAGGAAGGATTCGGCTTCGATCCTGTCAATCCTGAAAGGTCCTGTTAATCCTGTTCGTTGCTCTTTCGCGCGGATTTTCAGCCGCCGATGGTCACGTCCATCGCCTGGTAACCGGCGGCCTGCATGGCGCGTTTCACGGTTTCGGCATTGTCGGGACACAGCGCGATCATCGCGCCGCCACCACCGCCGCCGGTGAGCTTCGCGCCCAGCGCGCCGTTGTCGCGCGCGATCTGCATGAGTTCTTCCAGCTCCCAGCTTGAAACCTGCAGGGCGTTCAGCAGGCCCTGGCAGACATTCATGAGATCGCCCATCTGCTCGAGGTCGTGCGCCTTGAGCGCCTTCACGCCCTGCAGGGTGAGCGCGTCGATTTCGTTGAAGATGCGTTCGTACAGCGACGTGTTGCGCTCCCAGTTCTGGCGCACGCGCGTGACCATCTTGTGCGTGAGCGTTTCCACGCCGGTCATGCCGACGACGAATTTCACCGGTTCGTTCACGGTGAGGAAATCGCGCAGCGGCGGATTGCCCTTGCGATACAGCATCAGCCGTCCGAAGGTCGCCATGGTGTTGTCGATGCCGCTCGGCGTGCCGTGCGCGACGGTTTCGGATTCGAAGGCGAGGTTGTTGACGTCTTCGTCGGAAAGTTTCAGTCCGTAATGACGGTCCAGCGCGCGGATGACAGCAACCGCGAACGCCGCGGAACCGCCAAGCCCCATCGCGCGCGGCACGTTCGGGAAGATCTCGATCTTCATCGGCCGTTGCTCGAGACCGAGCTGATCGAGAATGATGCCGAACTGCTTGTGGAAACCCTGGCGCTGGTTCGCCGGTTCATGCAGGCGCGCTTCGACGTTCCAGCGCGGAATGATGACTTCCACGCCGTCGCTCGCGTCCTCGACCTTCGCCTGGATCGCGAGCGGCACGGGCGCGGCCAGCGCATGCCGGCCGTAAACGACGGCATGCTCGCCGAAGAGAATGATCTTGCCGTAGCCCGCCGCAAGCGGTTCCTTGTCTTCGGCAGGCTTCGCACTCGCCACCGCCGGCGCCTTCGACTGGCGCGTGACTTCGGCGATGATTTCGCGCGCCTTCCAGACCTTGATCTCGCCGGACTCGATCAGGCGATCGACGACGGTGTCGAAGATCTCGGCGCTCGCGCCCGCCGTCGCCGCGACGCTGCGCGCGTGCAGTGTCATGTGTCCCTGCTGGATGCCTTCGGTCGACAGCGCGCGGATCGCGGAAAAATTCTGCGCAAGTCCGACCGCGGCCATCAGTTCGGCAAGCTCGGTCGCGGACTGCACGCTGACGAGGCGATGGTTCATCGCGACGGTCGGGTTCGACTGCAGCGAACCGCCGACGATGCCGACCTTGAGCGGCAGTTCGAGTTCGCCGACGAGATTGCCGGCGTCGTCCTTGTACCAGCGCGTCAGCGAGGAATAGCGTCCGCTGCGCGCGGCCCAGGCATGACAGCTCGCCTCGATCGCGCGCCAGTCGTTGCCGGTCGCGAGCGCAACGGCGTCGATGCCGTTCATAACGCCCTTGTTGTGCGTGACGGCGCGGTACGGGTCCACGACCGCGAATTCGTTCGCGATGATGATGCCGTCACGCACCTGCTCGCCGTCGAAACCGCCCTTTGCCAATGCCGACGGCGGAATCGCGCAGCGCGCGCGCGCCAGCGAACGGTCGGCGAGATTGGAAAGAATGCGCAGAAACACCTTGCCGCCGGTGATGCTTTCGATCAGCGAGGCGACGCCTTCGCACATGGTGTTGACGAGGTTCGCGCCCATCGCGTCGCGCGTGTCCACGAGCAGGTGCACGACCAGCATGTCGGATTTGGTGTACTCGCTCGGATGCACGTGCACTTCGAGATCCTTCGCGCCGCCGCCGCGCGCGACCATCTTCGGGTGGAGCGAGTTGGCGAGGTTCAGGATTTCGTCCTTGCGTTGCAGGATCGCGGACTGCGCTTTCGCGATGTGCGGCACTTCGACCACCTGCACCTGGCCGATCAGGACCGGATCCGTGCTCGAGGTTTCGAACCCCCCCGCGTTGCGGATGGTCTTCGCCGCCGACGAGAGCGCGGCGACGATCGACGGCTCCTCCACGACCAGGGGCACGACGTAGTCCTTGCCGTTGACGAGGAAATTGAGCCCAAGGCCGACCGGCAGGCCCATCACGCCGATGACGTTCTCGATCATCCTGTCGGCGGATTCGACGTTCAGCGTGTGCTGCCCGGAGGAAAGCGCGAGGTAATCCTCGTTGGACAGCAGGCCGCGCTCGCGCATGATGCGCACGCGCTCGGGAACGGACAGCTTGTAGAAACTCGGAATTCGGGAACGATCCATCAATCACGCACTCGTTGAAACGTGCAGCCCGCGCGCGCCGAAACCGAGCGGCAGGATGCTGTAACCGGCTGACGAAAGCGGGGATTTTACCGCTTCCATGGCTTTCCCGTCGCCTGACGCGATCACGGCAAGGCCGATGTCGCCGCCGCCCGCCCCGCTCGGCTTGTAACAGCCCCCCGCGGCGTGAACGATTGCCCCGATCCGCTCGTGATCCGCGCTCCAGATCGGCAGGTCCGCCGCCTCGCCCAGGGCGCGAAGTGCTGCACCGCAATCGTCGAAGGCTTCGAGGAAGGCGCGCGAATCCGCGTGGCTCGCGGCCAGCGCCGCCTCCTCGGCTTCCTGCTCCAGCACCGCGAAACGTTCGCGAAACCGGTCCGGGTCCCTTTCCTGGAAATCCGCGAGACGGCGCAGGAATTCCCCGGTGGACGCGGCTTTGCCGCTCCACACGGGCAGGATTTCGAGGTCTTCCGGCAGTGCGACGGGCGCCGCGATGCGCGGCTCGCGCCTGTAGAGAATGCTGCCGCCGGAAAGCGTGACGGCGAGATCCGCGCCGCTGCCGCCGCCCTGCCAGGCGGTGTGCGCGGCCTTGAGGGCGTCGAAGGCTTCGGCTTCTTCCGGCAGTTCCCCGCCGGCCGCCGCCCACAGCGCGCCGGCCAATGCCGCCAGCGCCGCCGCGCTGGAACCGAGTCCGAGTTTCCTGTCCTTGAGAAAGAACGCCGAGGTGTCGAGCGACACGTTCCAGGCGGATTTCGCCAGGGCTTCGCGCTGCGTCCCGGACAAGGCGCGCCACGCGGCGTCGAACAAGGGCACCGGTTCGCCTTCCCATTCCGGGAGACCGTCCCTGATGCGGAACACGGCGGGCGAAGACGACAACGGCGGCGTGACGATCCGCCAGGCGTCGCCGCTCGCCGGACGAAGCCTGCAGTGGGCGCGCACGTTCACTGCCGTCAACAGGGCGGGCGCGCGATCCAGCACGGCGTATTCGCCGGTGATGAACAGTTTTCCGGGCGCGGACGCCGAAATCATTTTCACGTTTTCACCTCCACGCCGGCGCCGAGACCGCTGGCAATCACGCGCTTCACGCCATTCAACGCCGCCAGGGTTTCGCGCAGGGCGGCTTCCGCTTCCGGCAGGCAGATCGCCTTGACCTGCGGGCCGGCGTCGACGGTGAAAAACGCCGGCACGCCCTTGCCGCGCAGCGCGCGCACCGCGTTCAACGCATCCACCGTCGCGCCATTCCAGTAAACGACGCCCGGGCGCGCGGCCATCGCCGAGGCATGCATCTTGAGACAGGAAAACTCGCTGACGTCCGCGAGCTTCTCGAAATCGCGCGCGAGCACCGCCGCGCGCGCTTCGGCGAGATCGGCGTCCTGGCCCTCGACCCAGGCGTCGAAATACGGCGAGGTGAATTCCGTGCGCGTCATGCCATCGGTCGAGCCCGTGTGCTTCGGCCCTTCGTCGGTGACCGCGACCAGCACCCGAAGCGGCCAGTGTTCCGCGTCCGCCAGCGGCTCGGCGTGCGAATCGCTGCCATCGTCGCGCTCGCCGCGCTGCCACTCCACGAAACCGCCGAAGATCGAACGCGCCGCGGATCCGGAACCGCGCCTTGCGAGCGCGGACAATTCCGCCGGCGCCAGCTCCAGTTCGAGCGCCGCCGCCGCCGCCGCCGCCAGCGCTGCAAAGCCGGATGCGGATGACGCGAGTCCCGCGCCGGTCGGAAAATTATTGTCGCTTTCGACGGCAGCAAAGGCCGGCCGGCCAGCGAGTTGGCGGCAAATATCCAGGAACGGCGTCAGCCGCGCGGCACTTTCCTCGCGGCCGTTCAGGCGCAGGCTGTCCTGTTCGAAAGCATCGTCAAAGCGAATCCGGGTGCGTGTCGCAAGCGCATCCAGCGTGATCGACAGCGAACCCACGGCGGGAAGATTCAGCGCGGCGCCGTCGTCACCATGAACTTGACGATTGCGCTTGCCCCAGTACTTGATCAAGGCGATGTTGGCCCGTGCGGTGGCTTCGGCCTGGGCGGGCATGGCGGTCCCTGTGCGGTTTCATGCGGGCGAAGGCGCGATTCTACCGCAAGCGCGCCGCGGTCTCAGCGTGTTCAGGCGAGACGCCTTCCGGTAAGCTTCGCCCTCTTTCGAGATGGAGCGGCAGTGGCGAGCATCGTCGAACAACGGCTGGAAGCGTGGCGCGAACGCCTGGAGCGCAAGCTCGAGCGCGTCCTGCCGCGAACGGCGGAACGGCCCGCGCGGCTGCACGACGCCGTGCGCTACTCGGTGCTGAACGGCGGCAAGCGCCTGCGGCCCCTGCTTGTCTACGCCACCGGCGAGATGCTCGGCGTGCCCGTGATCCAGCTCGACGCGCCCGCCGCGGCGGTGGAACTGATTCATTGTTATTCCCTGGTGCACGACGACCTGCCCGCCATGGACGACGACGATCTCCGCCGCGGCCGGCCGACCACGCACCGCCGGTTCGATGAGGCGACCGCGATTCTCGTCGGCGATGCCCTGCAGATGCTGGCCTTCGACATTCTCGCCACCGATCGTGATCTTCCGGCCGACGCCGCGCGCCGCCTGAAACTCGTCGCCCTGCTTGCGAAAGCCGGCGGGTCCAGGGGCATGACGGGCGGCCAGGCGATGGATCTCGCCGCCGAACACCGCGCCGTTGAAATTGCCGAACTGGAAACCATTCATCGCCTGAAAACCGGCCGGCTGCTGCAGGCCTCGGTGCTGATGGGCGCGGCGCTGGCGCCGCGGCTTGATCGCAGCGCGGAGCGGGCGCTGGCGGATTTCGGCGATCGCATCGGCCTCGCCTTCCAGGTGCGCGACGACCTGCTCGATGTCGAAGGCGACACCGCAACGCTCGGCAAGACCGCCGGCAACGACGCCCTGCACGGCAAGGCAACCTTTCCCTCGCTGCTGGGAAGCGACGAATCCCGGCGGCGGCTCGAAAATCTTCACGTCGAAGCGCGCGCCGCGCTGGAGGTCTTCGGCGAGCGGGCGGCCACGCTGCGCGAACTGGCGAACCAGGCCGTCGATCGCAGGGCATGACGCGTAGAATTCTTCAATCCCGTTGTTTCAGGAGCTGCACATGAAATTCGAAAACGCCAGGGCCATCGTCAGCGGTGGCGTCTCGGGGCTCGGCTTTGCCGTCGCCGAACGGCTGGTCAAGGCCGGCGGCCGCGTCGCGATGCTGGACGTGAACGAAGAAGCCGGCAAGGCCGCCGCGCAGAAGCTCGGCGAAAGCGCGTTGTTCATCCGCACGGACGTCTCGAACGAAGCCGAGGTGAACGCCGCCGTCGAAAAGGCGAAAACCGAATTCGGCAGTCTCACGCTGGCCGTGAACTGCGCCGGGATCCTCGGCGCCGGCCGGGTGCTTGGCCGGCAGGGGCCGATGGCGAGCGATTTCTTCGCCAAGGTGCTGCACGTGAACCTGCTCGGCAGCTTCAACCTCGGCAAGGCGGCAGCCGCCGCGATGGAGTCCAACGAAGCCGACGCCGACGGCCAGCGCGGACTCATTATCAATACGGCCTCCGTCGCCGCCTTCGAAGGCCAGATCGGCCAGGCGGCGTACTCGGCCTCGAAGGGCGGCGTCGTCGGCATGACCCTGCCGATGGCGCGCGAATTCGCGCGTATCGGCGTGCGCGTGGTCGCCATCGCGCCCGGCATCTTCTGGACGCCCATGATGGAAGGCATGCCGCCCGAAGTGCAGGAATCGCTCGGCAACCAGGTCCCGTTCCCGTCGCGCCTCGGCAAGCCGGAGGAATACGCGCAGCTGGTCGCATCGATCTACGAAAACACCATGATCAACGGCGAGACGATCAGGCTGGATGGCGCGATCCGCATGCAGCCGAAGTGATCCGGCGGCAAAGCGCCGTTTTCCTGAATCCGTTAAAATGCCGCTCCCGCCCCCGGTTCCGGGGGCGACGGTTTTCTGAAGGGTCGGGTGAGGAATGACCGAACGGGAACAGATGGAGTACGACGTCGTCGTCGTCGGCGCGGGACCCGCGGGACTCACCTGCGCCATCCGCCTGAAGCAGCAGAAACCCGGCCTGAGCATCTGCGTTCTCGAAAAAGGCTCCGAAGTCGGCGCGAACATTCTTTCCGGCTGCGTGCTGCAGCCCGACGCGCTCGACGCACTGTGGCCCGAGTGGCGGGAGAATCCGCCGGCCATCTGCGTTCCCGCGAAGAAGGACGAATTCCTGCTGCTCACGGAAAAGGGCCGCGTCCGCCTTCCCACCCCGCCGCAGCAGAACAACCACGGCAATTTCATCATCTCGCTCGGCAGCCTGTGCCAGAAACTCGCCGAAAAGGCGGAAGCCGAAGGGGTCGATGTCTTCCCCGGCTTTCCCGCCGCCGCACCGCTGATCGAAGACAATCGCGTCGTCGGCGTGCGCTGCGGTGACATGGGCGTGGAGAAGGACGGTTCGCCGGGTCCGAATTACGCGCCGGGCGTGGACATCCGTGCGGACCTGACCGTGCTCGCGGAAGGCTGCCGCGGGTCGGTGTCGAAACAGCTGATTGCAAGCTTTGCGCTCGACGCGGATTCCGCGCCACAGAGCTACGCGCTCGGCTTCAAGGAACTCTGGCAGCTGCCCGAAGGCCGGGTTACGCCAGGCCTGATCCAGCACTCGCTCGGCTGGCCGCTCGCGCCGAACACCTATGGCGGATCGTTTCTCTATCACCTGGATGACGACCGCGTTTATGTTGGCTACATCGCGGGACTCGATTACGCGCATCCGGACTTCAAGCCGTTCGAGGCGTTTCAGCAGTTCAAGAATCATCCATCCCTGAAGGCATTGCTTGAAGGCGGCGAGATCGTTTCCGCCGGCGCGCGCACCGTCGTGAAAGGCGGCATCCAGGCGCTGCCGAAACTGGACATGCCCGGCGCCATCCTGATCGGCGACGCCGGCGGCACGCTGAACTTCGCGAAGATCAAGGGCGTGCACATGGCGATCCGCTCCGGGATGCTTGCGGCGGAGCATTTTGCAGAACACGGCAAGGCGGAAGGTTTCGATGCGGCGTGGCGAGCGTCGGATTCCGCGAAGGAACTGCACAAGGTGCGCAACATCGCGCCGGGTTTCAAGAAAGGGCTCTGGTTCGGACTCGCGAACGCGGCGTTCGAAACCGTCACCGCGGGCCATACGCCGTGGACACTGAAGGACGACGTGCCGGACTGGAAGCGGATGGAGCTTCAGTCGGAGGCCGGCGACGTTCCGCAGGCGCTCGGGCCCCGCGAACTGCCGCCGAAGGACCGTCTTGCATCCGTCTATTTCGCGGCGACATCGCACGACGAGAACCAGCCGCCGCACCTGAAGGTGCACGACACGAACATCTGCATCGAGCGCTGCACCGAAGAGTACGGCAATCCGTGCGAGCGCTTCTGCCCGGCGGGCGTTTACGAAATGGTCGAAACCGACGGCGAGCGCCGCCTGCAGATCAATGCCGCGAACTGCGTGCATTGCAAGGCGTGCGATATCAAGGATCCGTACGCGATTATCACCTGGACCACCCCGGAAGGCGGCTCCGGTCCAAATTACTCGAATCTATAAACGGAATGCGTCTTTTGCCCGCCAACTGCGTTGTGCTTCGCCGCTCGGCTCGTCATTTACAGGCGGTAAAATCCTCGCCTCGCGGCTCGCACGCCTTGTTGGCGAACAAAATCCGCTATTCCAGCGTTCCTGAAACATTGTGAAGGAAGAGGAATGAAAATTCTCGTACCCATCAAGCGCGTCATCGACTTCAACGTCCGGGTGCAGCTCAAGCGCGACAACTCGGGCGTGCAGACCGAAGGCGTGAAGATGAGCATCAACCCCTTCGACGAAATCGCCGTCGAGGAAGCGCTGCGCATCAAGGAAGCCGGCAAGGTCGAAGAAGTCATTGTTGTCTCCATCGGCGGCAACGACGTGCAGCAGCAGCTGCGCACGGCGCTCGCCATGGGCGCGGACCGCGCCATTCACGTCGATGCGAACGAGGAAATCCAGCCGCTGCACGCGGCAAGGCTGCTCAAGGCCGTGACGGAACGCGAGAACGCGGCACTCGTCATTCTCGGCAAGCAGGCCATCGACGACGATTCCAACCAGACCGGCCAGATGCTCGCCGCCCTGCTCGGTCGTCCGCAGGCGACGTTTGCGTCGAAGGTCGAGCTCGCCGACGGCAAGGCCATCGTCATGCGCGAAGTCGACGCGGGCCTGGAGACCATCGAGATCGACCTGCCCGCTGTCGTCACCACCGATCTTCGCCTGAACCAGCCGCGCTTCGTGAAAATGCCGGACATCATGAAGGCGAAGAAGAAGCCGCTGGAAACCATCGGCATGGGCGAGCTTGGCGTGGAGAAA
>DASVCH010000151.1:0-11138 GCA_036381715.1 Gammaproteobacteria bacterium
TTCTTCATGATTGCGGAACACCGCTTCGGCGGTGACCGGACCGGGCTGCACGACGTGGCGGTTGGTGAGAATGATGCCGTTCTCGGCATCGACCACGAACCCCGTCGCCTGCGTGGATGCGTTCCACTCGGTGTCGAATGCACGCACGGCGTTGACGTGAATGCTCACGATCGACGGCGCGACTTCCGCGATCGTCTCCGCCCAGTCGTCGCGATCTTCCGCGGCCGACGCGGCCGGTACGAACGCCAGCGCGCCCAGCAGGGCGACGAGATTCCGGATCTTCTTCATCGATTTGTCCCGCTTTCAGCGAAAATAGTCGCCCGCGGCCTCGGGCTGGTAGGTGACGGCGACGATGCGCAATTTGCCGGTGCGTCCGCCGGGAAGCGGCCAGGCGATGGCCTGCCCCACGGAAAGTCCAAGCAGCGCGCTGCCGACCGGCGCAAACACGGAGACCTTTCCTTCGCCGCCGGCATCGCGCGGATACACGAGTTCGAGCTCGAATTCGCGGCCGCTGTCTTCCTCGATGAACCTGACGCGGGAGTTCATCGTCACGACGCCGTCCGGAATGTCCCGGGAATCCACCACGTTCGCACGATCGATCTCGGCCTCGATCTGCTCGCGGCCGGGAAAATCCCGGAAAGCCGCATCCTCCAGCAGGCGCTCGATGCGCTCCACGTCCAGGGTGGACAAGGTGATCGGCGGCAATTCAGTACTCATTGCGCATCTCCTGCGGGAAACAGTGACAAGAAGCGTCAGGAAAAATCGTAACCGAAAGCCTGCTTGAAACGCTCGCGGAATTCACCTGGGGTAAACGCATGATTCTGCGTGCCGTTGTGCGCGATCTTTATCGATCCCATCAGGGATGCGATGTTCCCCGTGGTCTGCCAGTCGAAACCGCGCATCAGGCCGTACAGCAGCCCGGCCCGGTACGCGTCGCCGCAGCCGGTGGGATCGCGCAGTTCGCTCGCGGCCACGCATGCGATGTCCGTGCGCCTGCCGTCGTGGTAGATCGCGGAGCCTTTTGCGCCGCGCGTCACGATCAGGGCCTTGACGCGTTTCGCGATTTCCGCCGGCGCGAGACCGGTGCGCGAGCTCAGCATCTCGGACTCGTAATCGTTCACCGCCACCCAGCTCGCCAGTTCGACGAACTCCAGCAGCTCCTCGCCGTCGAACATCGGCATGCCCTGGCCCGGATCGAAGATGAACGGAATGTTCGCGTCCGCGAACTGGCGCGCGTGGTCGAGCATGCCCTGCCGTCCGTCCGGCGCGACAATGCCGATGCTGATGCCGTCGTCCGTCGGCACCTTGTTCAGGTGCGCGGAATTCATCGCGCCCGGATGAAACGCGGTGATCTGGTTGTCGTCCTTGTCGGTGGTGATGTACGCCTGCGCGGTGAACTCGTCCGGCAGCCGGCGAATGTAGTCGCACGCGATGCCGTGCCTGTCCAGCCATTCCGCGTAGGGATCGAAATCATGCCCGACCGTACCCATCGCACGGCCGTCGCCGCCCAGCAGCTTGAGGTTGTACGCGATGTTGCCCGCGCAGCCGCCGAACTCGCGGCGCAGCTCGGGCACGAGAAACGCGACGTTCAGGATGTGGACCTTGTCCGGCAGGATGTGGTCCTTGAAGCGCCCGTCGAAGAGCATGATGTTGTCGTAGGCGAGCGAGCCGCAGATCAGGGCAGTCATTGAATTACCTTTGGTAATTGGTGAGAGGTAAGAGGTGAGAGGTGAGAGGACAAGGCGTACAAGCCGAGGCCGCGAGGGGCAGTCCTCTTACCTCTCACTTCTCACCTCTCACCCGCACAATACCAGCATCCACACCACCGCCGCGTTCACCAGCGCGACGAAAACCGCTGCCGACCCAAGATCCTTCGCGCGCCCGGAAAGTTCGTGGCGCTCGAAACCGACGCGATCGACGGTCGCCTCGATGCTGCTGTTGAGCAGCTCGACGGCGAGCACGAAGAGAAGGCTGCCGACAAGCAGCGCGCGTTCGACGCCGCTGTCGCCCAGCCACAGGCCGAGCGGCGCGAGAACGACGAACCCGAACAACTCGATCCGGAAGGCTTCCTCGTGCACGGCGGCGGCGCGCAAGCCTGCGAAGGTCACGCGCGCCGCGCGCAGAAGACGTGGAATTCCCCGGAGTCCGTCAGCCATGTCCTTTCATCCTGATTATCGCCCGCCGGAGCGGGCTCCTACAGTTCCGCGGCTTCCTGCCACTTGAGATCGAGCTGGCGCGCGGCGCGCACGTCGTCCAGGCGCCGCACCGGCAGCGTGTATGGCGCGCCCTTCACCGTTTCGATGTCGTTCGCGGCTTCCTGCTTGATGTCGGACATCGCCTTCACGAAACCGTCCAGCGCTTCGCGCGCTTCGGTTTCCGTCGGCTCGATGAGCAGGCATTCCGGCACCAGCAAGGGGAAATACGTCGTCGGCGCGTGGTAGCCGTAATCGAGCAGGCGCTTCGCGATGTCCATGGCGGTGAGCCCGGTTTCCTTCGCGTCCTTTTTCAGCGTCACGATGAACTCGTGGCTGGCGCGGCGGTTCGGGAATGCGAGGTCGAAGCCGGCTTTCTTCAGTTCGACCATCAGGTAGTTCGCGTTCAGCGTCGCGAATTCGGCGACACGCTTCATGCCTTCGCGGCCGAGCATGCGCGCATAGACGTAGGCGCGCAGCAGCACGCCGGCGTTGCCCATCCAGGCGGAAAGACGGCCGATGGATTGCGGCAGGTCCTTTTCGGTCAGCCAGCGATACGTATCCCCGTCCTTTCCGACAATGGGCGTCGGCATGAACGGCGCAAGGCGCTCGGAAACGCCGATCGCGCCCGAACCCGGACCGCCGCCGCCGTGCGGCGTCGAGAAGGTCTTGTGCAGGTTCATGTGAATGACGTCGAAGCCCATGTCGCCCGGGCGCACCTTGCCGAGAATCGCGTTCAGGTTCGCGCCGTCGTAATAGAGCAGCCCGCCGGCGTCATGCACGATCTTCGAGATTTCCTTGATGCGCCGTTCGAACACGCCAAGCGTCGACGGGTTGGTGAGCATGATGCCCGCCGTCTTCGGGCCGACGACCTGCTTCAACGCTTCGATGTCGACGTCGCCGTCCCTGTTGGTAGGAATTTCGCGCGCCACCATGCCGCACATCACGGCGGTCGCCGGATTCGTGCCGTGCGCGGCGTCGGGGACGATGATCTCGTTGCGCTCATGGTCGCCGCGCGCCTCGTGGTACGCGCGGATCATCATCACGCCGGCGAGTTCGCCCTGCGCGCCGGCCATCGGCGTCAGCGACACGCCGCCCTTCATGCCCGTGACAGCACGCAGGATTTCCTGCAGTTCGTACATGCATGCCAGGAAACCCTGGCCGGTGGATTCCGGCGCGAGCGGATGGCGCGCGAGGAATTCGGGCAGCATGGCGAGCGTGTTGCACGCGCGCGGGTTGTATTTCATCGTGCACGAGCCGAGCGGATAGAACTGCGTGTCGATGGAGAAGTTCTTCTGCGACAGGCGCGTGTAATGCCGCACCGCCTGCATCTCCGAAACTTCCGGCAGCAGCGGCTTGGACTTGCGGCGAAGATTCGCCGGGATGTCGTCCATCGAGGCGAAGTCATGCGGCGCCTGCGCGAACGCGCGGCGGCCGGAGCGGGAGTGTTCGAAGATCAGCATTCAGGTTCGTTCCTCACAGGTGAGAAGCGAGAAGGAAGAAGGGAGAGGATGCGTTGCCTTGGTCCTCTCACCTCTCACGTCTCACCTCTCATGATTAACCAGGCTTTCGGCCGCAGGAGCGGCCTCCTACAGACTCCGTTATGCCTTGTCGAGCGCTTCAAGCGCCTTGTTGTAATCCGGCTCGTTGCCAACGTCCTCGACAAGTTCGGTGTAAACGACCTTGTCGTTCGCATCGAGCACGACAACGGCGCGCGCCGTCACGCCCGCCAGCGGACCGTCGGCGATCATCACGCCGTAGCCGCTCGCGAAACCGTCCCTGCCGCGCATCAGCGACAGCGGAATGACGTTCGCCAGGCCTTCGTTGCCGCAGAAGCGTTTCTGTGCGAACGGCAGGTCGGCCGAGATCATCAGCATGACGGTGTCGTCGTGCGCCTTGGCGTGCTCGTTGAACTTCCTCGTGGAAAGCGCGCAGGTCGGCGTGTCGAGGCTCGGCACGATGTTCAGCAGTTTCTTCCTGCCGGCAAAACTCTTGAGCGAAACGTCCTGCAGGTCGGTGTTCACCAGCGTGAAGTCCGGCGCCTGTTCGCCGACCTTCGGCAGATCGCCATTCAGCGGCACTTCGTTTCCGCCCAGTGTCACGGTAGCCATATCGCACCTCCAGAATTGAGAGCGAGACCTTGGAATGGCGGGCAAAGCCCGCCTTACGCGGCGTCGACGTTCTCCAGCACTTCCGCCAACGCCGTCCGGTAGTGCGCAATGTCGGCATCCGTGCGCGTCTCGGTCGCGCAGACCAGCAGCGCGTTGCCAAGCTCGGGATAATCCTCGCCGATGGCGTAACCGCCGACGATGCCTTTCTGCAACAGGCCCTCGATGACGGCTTTCACCGGGCGGTCCAGCGTCAGCACGGCTTCATGGAAAACCGGTGAGCTGAAAGCCCGTTTCACGCCCTTCACCGAGGTCAGCGCGTCCACCAGCTTGCGCGTGCCGGCATGCGCGGCGGCGGCGACGTTCGCCAGGCCCTGCGGGCCGACCAGCGACATGTAGATGGTCGCGGCCGTCACCAGCAATCCCTGGTTGGTGCAGATGTTCGAGGTCGCCTTCGAACGGCGGATGTGCTGTTCGCGCGCCTGCAGGGTGAGCGTGTAGCCGACCTTGCCGTCGAGATCCACGGTGCGGCCGATGATGCGGCCGGGCATCTGGCGCACGTGTTCCGACTTCGTGCACATGAAGCCGAAGTACGGACCGCCGGACGACAGCGGCACGCCCAGCGGCTGGCCTTCGCCGCAGACGATGTCGACGCCGGCTTCATCCGCGCCCCATTCTCCCGGGGCCTTCAGCACGGCAAGCGAGGTCGGGTTCACGACCGCGATGGCGAGCGCGTTGTTCGCGCGCGCCCAGCCGGTGAGCGCGTCCACGTCTTCCAGCACGCCGAACACGTTCGGCTGCGGAATGACGAGCGCGGTGATGTCTTCGCCTTCGTATCGCTTCAGCGCGTCGAGCTGCGTCGCGCCCGACTTCGCGTCAAACGGAATTTCCTCGAACACGATGTCCTGCGTCGCGCAGATCGCCTTCGCCACCTTGCGGTACAGCGGATGCGTGCTCGCCGGCAGCAGGATCTTCTTCGACTTCGACTTGCGGTGCGCGCGCACCGCCATCAGGCAGGCCTCGGCGAGCGCGCTCGCGCCGTCGTACAGCGAGGCGTTGGAAACGTCCATCGCCGTCAGCGACGCCATCATCGACTGGTATTCGTACAGCAGCTGCAGCGTGCCCTGGCTCGCCTCGGCCTGGTACGGCGTGTACGCGGAATAGAATTCGCCGCGCGTGGTGATCTCCCACACCGCCGCCGGAATGTGATGCTCGTAAGCGCCGTAGCCGATGAAATTCAGGTACTGGCCGTCCTGCTGCGCGCGCGCGTGCATGAGCCGCGCGATTTCCATTTCGTTGAGCGCTTCGGGCACGCCGGGAAGATCGTCGACGCGCAGCTCGGCGGGAATCTCGTCGAAAAGCTTCTCGATGCTGTCGACGCCGATGGCGTCGAGCATTTCGCGGATTTCGTGTTCGGTGTGGGGGATGAAGGGCATGGTGTTGCTACCAATGAGTTGATGGTGATCTGAGGACTTTCCGAATTTCCGCACAACAGGATTAGTGAGAGGTGAGAAGGGAGAGGTGAGAGGATTGAAGCAGGCCGTCCTCTCACTTTTCACCTCTTACCTCTCACATTGATTACGCTTCTTCCAGCACCTTTTCGTATCCATCCGCGTCGAGCAGCTTCGCGTCGACGTCGGCCGGGCTCGACGGACGGATCTTCATGATCCAGCCCTGGCCGTAGGGGTCGGTGTTCACGAATTCCGGCGTGTCGGCCAGCGCTTCGTTGCCTTCGACAACCTCGCCCGCCAGCGGCGCGTACACGTCGGACGCCGCCTTCACGGATTCGACCACCGCCAGCGCCTCGCCTTCCGCGACACTGCGGCCGGCTTCCGGCGTCTCGACGAACACGAGGTCGCCGAGCGCTTCCTGCGCATGATCGGTGATGCCGATGGTCACGGTGCCGTCGTCTTCCTTGCGGATCCATTCGTGCGACTTCGTGTAACGCAGTTCAGCGGGGACTTTGCTCATTGTATTTCTCCGTTCGAATCTCTCGAATTTCTGAAGCGTTTCCGGCTTCGGCCTGGTTACCGCTTCCTGTAAGAGGTGAGAAGGGAGAGGTGAGAGGATTGGAGTGGACCGTCTTCTCACCTCTTACCTCTCACTGAACTTTTATCTCTCCATTCCGCACGAACGGCGGTTTCACCATCCGCGCCTTGAGGCGCTTGCCGCGAATCTCGACCTCGACTTCGCCTTCGGCGTCGGCCGGCACGCGCGCCAGTGCGATGGAGCGCTCCATGGTGGGCGAAAACGTGCCGCTGGTCACCTCGCCGTCGCCGGCAGTGGTGACGACTTTCTGATGGCCGCGCAGCACGCCGCGGTCTTCCAGCACCAGGCCCACCAGCTTGCGCGGCACGCCCGCGGATTTCTGCTTTTCCAGCGCGTCCCGGCCAATGAAATGGCGGTCGCCCGGCTCCCAGGCAATGGTCCAGGCGAGACCGGATTCCAGCGGCGTGGTGGTCTCGTCCATGTCGGAGCCGTAAAGATTCAGCGCGGCCTCCAGGCGCAGGGTGTCGCGCGCGCCCAGGCCGGCGGGCACGATGCCCGCCTTCATGAAGGCGTCCCAGAGGGCCGCGGCCTCGTCCTGCGGGACCATGATCTCGAACCCGTCCTCGCCCGTGTAGCCGGTGCGGGCCACGAACAGGCTTCCGCATTCGGCGGCACTGAAGGGCTTGAGCCCGAGAACCGTCTCTTTAAAGGCAGGATCAATGCAGTTCGCGGCTTTTTCCCGCGCGTTCGGGCCCTGGACGGCAATCATGGCCAGTTCCGGGCGTTCCTTCACGGTCACGCCGAAGGCCGCGGCCTGCTTCTCGATCCAGGGAAGGTCCTTGTCGCGCGTCGACGCGTTGACGACCATGCGGAAGAAATCGTCGCTGAGAAAATAGACAATAAGATCGTCAATAATGCCTGCATCTTCCGTCAACATGCAGGAATACAGCGCCTTGCCGGAAATTTTCAGCTTGGCGACGTCGTTCGCCAGCAGCTTCTGCAGGAAGGGGCGGACCTTTTCGCCGTGCAGATCCACGACCGTCATGTGGGAGACGTCAAACATGCCCGCGTCCCGCCGCACCGCATGGTGCTCCTCGATCTGCGAGCCGTAATTCACCGGCATGTCCCAGCCGCCGAAGTCCACCATCCGCGCCCCGAGGGCCACATGCGCGTCATAAAGCGGGGTGCGATTTCCCATCCGTCGGGTTCTCCCAGTCTGGCGGTTCTCGGAATACAGCGGGGCGGCAAACGCTCTGTCTGCCGCCCCGGAATGCGCCCGGAAACGGACGCTTATATATAAGAGTCGCGCGACGTCAAAAAAACGTGGAAACCGGCTGGATTCAGGCTCCGCGGCCCCCTTCGCGACGCGGCGGAATGATACCGGAAAGCCCCGTACAACAACAATTCAACAACAACGCGGCCGCGGATCGGGACCGTTGTCCCTTCTTCAGCACCTGTACGAGAAAACTGACGGGATTCTCAGGAAATCCGGGTGTCCGACACCATAGTTAATGTATATAGTGCAACAAAACACGAAAACGGGTTACCGGGTTTCTTCGGGGGGAGTTTCTTGTGAACCGGATTTCACCTGCGGTCTTGCGCAGGCGTGTGTTCTGCGCCGTCTTTCCTGCCACGCTGGTGATGGCTGGCGCCGCCGCGGCCCAGGACGCCGCCGCTCCCGCCGTCACGCCCGGCCAGGTCCAGGACACCATCCAGCAGCAGCCGCCCGAACCGCCGCTGCCGCTGGAACCGGCCCCGGAAATGCAGCGCGGACAGGCTGCCCCGCCGCCCGCCGCCATCGGCCCGGCGATCGAAGTCCGGGAATTCCTGCTGAACGGCAACAAGGCGATCTCCAATGAACGCCTCCAGGCGGAACTCGCGCCCTGGACCGGCCGCGCCCTGACCCTGAACGAAATCTACGCGGCCGCGGACACGCTGACGGCGGTCTACCGCGCGCAGGGCTATGCGCTGGCGCAGGTCACCGTCCCGGCGCAGAAGATCAGCGACGGCGTGGTGGAACTGCAGATCATCGAGGGACGCATCGGCGCCATCGCCGTCACCGGCAACGAAGACTACAGCTTCGAATTCCTCAAGCGCCGCCTGCAACCGCTGACGCCGGGACGCATCTACACCGAAACCGGCATGGAACGCAGCGTGCTGCTGCTGAACGACCTGCCCGGCCTCACCGCGCGCGCGGTGATCACGCCCGGCGAGGAATTCGGCACGTCGGACATCCTTTTCCATCTCGCCGAGGATACGGCGCAGTACTCCGGCAGCATCGACAACTACGGCCGCGAGGAACTCGGCGAACTCCGCTTCCTCGCCGACGCGCAGTTCAACAACCTCGCCGGCATCGGCGACCAGCTCTATCTCGCCATCATCTACTCCGAAGGCGGCCTGCTGAAATACGGCAACGTCACCTACGGCGTGCCCATCGGCCACAACGGCTCGCGCCTGCGCGTCACCGTGAACCGCGCCGATTACGAAGTCGGCGGCGAACTGTTCGAGGACCTCGGCATCGCGGGCGACAACTCCACGTACCGCGTCGACTGGAGTTATCCGCTGTTCCGCAGCCGCGAGCGCAACATGGTCTTCACCGCGGCCGTGCAGCGTTTCGAAACGGAATCGCTGATCGAAGGCATCGCGATTCCGCAGAACGCCACCGAGCTCGACCTGCTCGAACTCGGTTTCTTCATGAACGGCCTGACCGGCGCGGATCACAGCTGGTCGGCGTCCGCAATCCTCACCGGCAACGGCAAGTCCAACGGCGACACGCTCGCCGAGGTGCGCACCGACGCCCAGCAGGCCAAGCTTCGCATCGACGGCAGCTACGGCATTCCTTTCGGAAACAACTGGCTGTTCCAGTCGCGCGCGACCTGGGTGTACTCCGCGGAACCGCTCACCGATTCGCAGAAATTTTCGCTCGGCGGACCGTACTCGGTCCGCGGCTACGCGCCGGCCGAACAGCGCGGCGACGCGGGCGCGTTTCTTTCGCTGGAGCTGCGCAAGTATTTCTTCGCCGGCGGCTACCCGATTGCAGCCGCGCTGTTTGTTGACGGCGGCAGGGCGCGCAGCCAGCTGACGATCGCCGAACGCGATGAAGACCCGCAGCTCGAAGGCGAACTCGCGAGCGCGGGCGCAGGTCTGCTGTTCTCGCCCGACGCCGGCAGCATGAGCGGCGCACTGATTTATGCAACGCCGATCGACAATCACACATCACTGAACGGCGACGACGACGGCCACGCCTGGGCCACGTTCACGTACCGTTTCTGATGAGGTAGAAGGTCATGTCGCACAATGCCTCGCACAATCCCCTTCTCCGGCACCGCCTGCGCGCGCTGCTGTCGCGCTCGCCCGCGATGGCCATGCTCGGCATTCCCGGCCTCGCGCTGGCCGGTCCCACCGGCGAAGACGTCATCCGCGGCCAGGCGGACGTCGCGCGGCCGGACGCGAACAACACCATCATCAAGCAGTACACCGACCGCGCCGTCATCAACTGGCAGACCTTCAACGTCGACGCCGACGAATACGTGATCTTCAACCAGCTCGATGCGTCCAGCATCGTGCTCAACCGCGTCCTTGGCGGCGACGCCTCGGCCATCCTCGGGCACATCGAAGCCAACGGCCAGGTCTTCCTGCTCAACCCGCAGGGCGTCTTCTTCACCCACGGCGCCTCCCTCGACGTGCAGGGCTTCCTCGCCTCCACGCTCGACATGGACCCGGACGCCTTCATGGCCGGCGACTTCACCCTCACCCGAAGCGCCGGCGCGCCGGACACCGCGCGCGTCATCAACGACGGACACATCACCGCCGGACCGGGCGGTTACGTCGTGCTCGCGGGCGACTACACCGAAAACACCGGCATCATCACCGCGCACGCCGGCACCGTCGCGCTCGTCGCCGGGAACGCCCTCACGCTGGACATCGAAGGCGACGGACTCGTCAGCTTCACCGTCGACGAAGCCGCGCTGTCCGAAGCCGCCGGCGTGCGCAACGCCGGCAGCCTGATTGCCGACGGCGGCCGCGTCATCATGACCGCGAAAGTCGCGAGCGATCTCGTCGCCACCGCCGTGAACAACGAAGGCCTCGTGCGCGCGCACTCGATCGAGGAACTCGGCGGTGAAATCTATCTTGTCGGGCACGGCGGCGACGTTGCGAACAGCGGCACGCTGGATGCGGATGGCGAGAACGCGGACGGCGGCGGCATTGCGATTTACTCCGATCGCGACGTCACGCTGGCGGATGGCGGCGTGCAGACGGCGGCGGGTGATGAGAATCATGAAGGCGGCGTGATTCGCGCGATTGCGGAAGAGCATCTGGATTACCAGAAAGACAATTTGATTCGCGTAACCGGCGGAATGAGCGGCGGGTTCGTGGAAGTTTCGGGGCATGGAAGCATTGCGCTGCGCGGCATTCCGCAGATTGGTGCCGGCGGCACGTTCCTCATTGATCCGACGAACATCAACATCATCGATGGTACTGGTTCCGGCAATATACCGATCGGCTCAATCGGAACTGTCGAAGACGCCTACATTGAACGCCAGTTGAACCTGAACGTGAACGTCATTCTCGCGGCATCCAGTTCCGTCACGGCGGGCTCTGGCGTCAGTATCACGGCAAACACGGGCTCCGCCGATCTCACCATCGGCATTGGTGCGTTGAGCGGTTCCTCGTGCACGACCTGTGCGGGCGCGAACAGCAGTTTCTGCTTTGGTCCAGGTGTGACGTTCAATCAGTTCGGCAATGGCACCATCGATCTCACCGGTGTCGATATCGACATACGTGGCGACCTGACGATTCAGGCGGCAAGCCTTGACGGCAATTTGATCGTTGGCAACGTCACAGCCGG
>DASVCH010000152.1:0-2697 GCA_036381715.1 Gammaproteobacteria bacterium
CCGGCGTGCCGCGAGCCGCGCCGGAAACATCGGCAACTGCCAGTCGCGTGCCGTCAAGGGCAAGGGAAAGATCGCGTGCATCGACCGTGATGTTGAACCCGGCATTCGCGAAGGCGAGGACGCCCTCGACGACGATCCGTCCGTTTTCGTTTTCGCCGGCCGACGCGTCGAGATTCAGTTCAAGGCGTTGCGCATTGCCGCTGGCATCAAAGCGTGCATCGCGCAGCGCCAGGTTCTCCCGGCCGGGCCAGGCAAAATGCGAGATGCTGCCGCTTGCGTTGTATGAAAGCGCATCCGCGTACCGCAACTCGCCCTGTGCCGAAAGGGCGGCATCGAAGGCGTCCACGGTTGCCTGCAGGGATTCGACGCGCACGCGCTTCGCGTTGACGAACATATCCAGCGCCAGTTGGATGCCGTTCGCCGGCGGCCAATCGCCCTTCGCGGTGCCTTCGATACGCGTGTCCGCAGCATTGCCTGTGAAGCGGAATTCGCCGGACAGCGCGGCATCCGGCAAGCCGTCACGGAATGTCGAGGGTTGCACCGATGCGACGTGCAAGGTTCCCTGCCATGCCGGTGTATCGGGCAGGTCGCGCAATTGCGCGGACAGGTTTGCCCTGGCGGGTTCCTGCAGTTGAATGGCGAGGTCCAGCTGCCTGGCGTTGCCGTTTCCGCGAATGCCGCCTGTGACCGGGAATGCGCCGCCCCGCCAGTTTCCTTCAAGATCGATCGCGCTCGCCTGCCCGGCCGCGAGACCGAGCACGAGCTTGCCGGCGACATCGAGTTTCTCGCCTTCGGCATCGAGATTCGTGATCGCGAGCGCTGCCGGGCTCCAGTCCAGGGCGGTGCGGAACGTTTCCAGTTGCAACAGGGTCTCGTCAGTGCCGGCTCGCAGGATGAAACCGTCGACGTCGAGATCATCGACGCGGATTTCGACGGGAAGCGCGAGCGCGTCGAGAACATCGCGCGGTTGCGGTGGCGGTTTGTCTTTCGCCGGCTCGCCTGGAGGCGGCAACGTCACGACCAGTCGTTTCGCTTCCACGTAATCGAGGCTGATGTTTCCCGCGAGCAGTGCAAGCGGCGAGATGTCGAATTCGAGCGAAGCGGCATTGATCGTTGTTCCAGCAACTTCGTACGTGATGTTCTCGGCGCGCGCCGGTCCTGCAAACGTGCCGTCGATCTTCCCGTAATGAAGTTCGCCGGGGATGAAAGGTTGCGCGGCTTCCAGCGCGAAGCGGAAAGCTGCCGTGCTGTAGAGCGCGGCCGTGAGCAGCACGGCGAGCGGTACTGCGACGGCCAGCAGCGCGAGCGCGACACGGCGCAATACGGGATGCGGCCTGCGTTCGCTGTTCACAGGTCCGGCCCCACGCTGATGTGAATTTCAACACCGATGCCGGGTTCGACAAGCGGGTCGACGGGTTTCGCGAGATCCAGGCGCACGACCCCGACGGGCGACAGCCAGCGAATGCCGATGCCGTAAGCGTGTTGCAGTTCGGCGTCGAGATCGTTCATCGCATTGCCGCTGTCGATGAAGGCGGCAACGGCCCAGCTCGTCGCGAACCGGTATTCGATTTCCGCGCTGCCGGTAGCGAGGTACTGGCCGCCGACGACCTCGCCGTCGCCGTCGCGCGGTGCCAGCGTGTTGTAATCGTAGCCGCGCACCGAGTAGTCGCCGCCGGCGAAGAAGCGCTGCGAGACAGGCAACCGGCTGGTGTCGCCGAGCAGCGTTGTCGCCGCCTCGGCGCGCAACAGCAGCCGCCAGCGTTCTCCGATCGGCAGGATGCGTTTCGCCTGGAGGTGAAGCTGGAGATATTCCGTCCGCGAACCCAGCGCCTTCGCGGAACCGTGCAGGTCGGCATACAGCTTGTAGCCGTCGCGCGTGTAGAAGAGGTTGTCCGCCTCGGTCTTGAGCCACGACGCACCGGGAATGAGACTTTCGGTGCGGAACGTTTCCCCGGGCAGGATGCTGTCCTCGCGTTCCGCGCGCAGGTAAAGCGTCTGCTCCCAGTCGCCGAGCGTGCGCACGCGGCTGGCACCGAACACGATGCGGTCGGACTCGGTGTCGGCGAACTCCTCGCGGATGGTGCCGGCGAAAAGCTGGAAGTATTCGTCCGCGGGATTTTCAAGGGGAATCGCGTAGCGGACGGAATAGCTGGTTTCGATCTCCGAGAATTGTGTCTGCACGCCGAAGCGGTGGCCGCGCCGGTTCACGTACCGGCGCTGCATGCCGAGGCTGATGCGCGGCCCCGTATCGGTGCCGTAGCCGATGCCGGCGGTATAGCGCGTGCGTTCGTTCGCTTCCGCCCGGATGCGGATCGGCACCCGCCGGTCTTCCCCCGCTGCCTCGCGCAGGGCCTCGACCTGCACCACGCTGAAGTATTCGCTGTCCGTCAGCGTGTATTGCAGGTCCAGCAGCGCATCGAAATCGAGCGGGTCGCCGGGCGAGAATTCCACGTACCGCCGCACGAAATCGTCGTCGAGTATGTCCTGCTCGATGCGCACCTCGCCGAAATAAAATCGCGGCCCGGGCTCAAGGACAAGCTCGATGCCCGCCTCCAACGTGTCGGTGTTGACTTCGAGGCGGCGCACGCTGAAGGCGGCATCGAGAAAACCGCTTTGCGTTGCGCGATTCATGAGCGCGTTCTTGAAGGCCTCGTAGTCCCCGTGGCGCAGGACATCGCCTGGCCTGATCGGCGGCTC
>DASVCH010000153.1:0-3110 GCA_036381715.1 Gammaproteobacteria bacterium
GACGAAGAGGAAGGCGACGAGGAAGGCGAGGACACGGATACCGACACCGGCACGGAGGGCGACGGCGACGAGCTCATCAGCCGCGACACGGTGGACGAGGAACTGATGTGCCAGTGACGAACGGGAGCGGAACCATGCGCATGAGAGTCAAGGTCCTGGCCGCGGCCCTGCTGGCGGCCGGCTTGTCCCTGCCCGCCTTCGGCGCCGAGCGCGCGGGCGACATCACGATGCTCACCGGCCGCGCGACGGCGGCGGGATCGGGCGGTGAAATCCGCGCGCTGGAAAAAGGCGGCACGGTGTACCCGGGTGAGGTGATCAACACCGGGCCGAACAGTTACCTCAACATCAAGTTCACGGATGGCGGCATGGTGCTGCTGCGGCCGAACAGCCGCTTCCAGATCGAGGCCTACCGCTATTCCGCGGCGGCGGACTCCGCGCGGGACGACCGCGAGTCGTCCCCCAACGTCGAGGCCGAGGCGGAAGACAACGCCTTCTTCCGCCTGCTCAAGGGCGGCTTTCGCGCGGTCACCGGGTTGATCGGCAGGAACGACCGCGAGAATTTCCGCGTGCGCACGCCGGTCGCGACCATCGGCATCCGCGGCACCGACTTCGAGGCGCGCCTGTGCAACGGCGACTGCTTCGACATCAGTCCCATGCCCGAGGACGGCCTTTACACCGGCGTCTTCGACGGCGGCATCAGCCTGACGAACGACACGGGCACCTTCGTGCGCGACGCGGGACAGTACGGTTACGTGCCGGGCCTCAACCGGCCGGCCGTGCCGCTGACCAAGCGCCCGAAAGCGCTGTCACAGGATCCGATGCCGGATCCGGAAGCCTGCGACTGAAGACAAGGAAGAAGGAAGAAGGAAGAAGGAAGAAGGGAGAAGGGAGAAGGGAGAAGAAAAGCACGCTTCGAGCGGCGCCTGTCTCCTCCCTTCTCGCTTCTCTCTTCTGCCTTCTCGTTTGATCTATCATCCAGCGTTCGCATCCCGTCGGAAGAATTCCCGCATGAGCGAAGAGAAGGCCCGTCTCGACCTCCCCCTGCCGCCCGGCTACGCCGCGCTCGCCGCGTTCAACCGCGACGAATTCCGCGGCATGGCGCGCAGGCGCGAACAGCCGTACGCCTTCGCGCGCGAAATGAACGCCCTGTTCGTCACCGCCGCGGAATTCTTCCAGGCCGCGCGCCACTACCCCATCGTGTTCAGCCGCGACGGCAGGACCGGCGGCTTCGTGCCCGTGATCGTCACGGGCCTGGAAGAACGCCGGAACCTTTTCGTGGATGACGACGGCCGCTGGAAGCCGGAACGCTACGTGCCGGCCTACGCGCGCCGCTGGCCGTTCTTTTCGGTGCAGATCAGGGAGGAGCCGGACCGCTCGCTGGTGTGCGTGGATCCGGCCGGGCTCGAACCGGGCGAGCCGGCGTTCATCGACGCGAACGGCAAGCCGACCGCCGCGTGGCAGGACGCCGAGCGCCTCATCAACGACATGGAAGGCGCGCGCCGCCAGAGCATGGCGATGATGGAACAGCTCGCCCGCCTGGAACTGCTGGAGCCGTTCGAGGCGCACGGCGTTGAGCGAAGCGGCGGCAGCCTGCGCCTTTCCAACATGCATCGCGTCAGCGAAGCGAAGCTCAACAGGCTGGCTGACAAGCAGATCAAGGCGCTGATGACGAAAGGCATGCTGTCGCGAATCTACGCGCACCTGATGTCGCTGGAGAACTTCCAGCAATTGCTGGACCTGCGCATTGCGCGAAAAACGAACGAAGCAGAAAACTGAAGAGGGGACTGGCCCGATGGGAGTGGAAATAAAGCTGACCGACCGCGAGATTCCCGTTTCGCCGGTGTTCGTGGATTTCCTGGTGCATGTCGTCGAGAACCGGCCGTTCGATGACGCGAAATGGCACGACCAGCTTTCCGAGGAACTCAGCAACGAACACCGCCAGGTGATCGAGCAGGCGCGGCAGAACGCCGAGCGCGTGATGGCGACCGAAACCGGCCAGCGCTGCATCGGCCGCGCGTACCAGATCTTCGTCGCGCTTTTGACCGGCAACCTCGAACTCGTGCGCGATTTCCAAAGGCGCTTTCATTTCATCAACATCCTCGGCGTGCCGCGCAACGGCGGCTCGTACCTGACGAAGGAGGTCTACCGCGCGCTGGGCTACGACCCCGAGAAAGTGCCGAACGTCATCGCGCACGACGGCTTTCCCGAAGCGGGACCCTTCCGTTTCGGGCCGGGCCACAACTCCTGGACCATGAGCCTCGCCACCATGGCGGAGTTCCTCACCATGGTGGAAATCTGGTTCGGCAAGGCGACGACGCACATGGGCAAGGTCGTCGTGCCGAAAAAACTGCTGAAAGGCTCCTACGCGGGCGGATTCTTCCATCACGTGCTCGGCGAGGCCGTGGATCACATCTTCACCGTGCGGCATCCCGTGACTTCCGCGATATCGACGTATGAAAAATCCGGCGGCCTGCCGGACAACGGGCGCTTCGCCGTGCGCGGCAACATCGAGGAATGGATACGCCGCGATCTCGCCTACACCGGCGTCGACGCGCTCACCATGGATTACTTCGACGCGTACCTGCGCTACTGGGAGCAATACCATTACTACGTCGCGACCACCGGCCTGTCCGCGAACCGCAACATCACCATCGTGCCCTACGGCGCCGAACACATGACCGCCGTCTCGCGGCGTTGGCACAACCGTTTCGAATCCGGCCTCGAGCCGACCGAGTTCAAGGTCTTCGACAAGCGCGACCGGCATCCGGAATGGATGAAACAGGCCGAGCCCGTCGTGAAGCGTGTCGCCGCCGTGTGGGAGCGCGTGGGGCTGGCGTTTCCGTATGACGAGGTGATGGAAGCCTGGTAGGAGGCTGCTCCGCGGCCGATGATTTCAGAATCGCGCCCGGGAGGGCGCTCCTACGACATCCCGTCACTCGAAAAACTTTCGAAACGCATCGTCGGCCGATCCTTCGCACACGACACGGAACCGCATCACGCTCGTAGGAGGCTGCTCCGCGGCCGATGATTTCAGAATCGCGCCCGGGAGGGCGCTCCTACGACATCCCGTCACTCGAAAAACGTTCGAAACGCATCGTCGGCCGATCCAC
>DASVCH010000154.1:0-9384 GCA_036381715.1 Gammaproteobacteria bacterium
CTGGATCCGGAAATGGTCGGCGAGGTGCTGGACGTGCTGCGCGAACTTGGCCGCACGACGGACATGAGCATGCTGCTGGTCACGCACGAGATGGACTTCGCGCACCAGTTCGCGGATCGCGTCGTGTTCATGGACGGCGGCCGCGTCGTCGAGGCGGGAGAGCCGGCGCAGCTGTTCGACCGGCCGCAGGAAGAACGCACGCAGCAGTTCCTGCAGCGGGTGCGCTCCCGGTAACGGGCGCCCGTCGTGTATGCTGCGCCGGGGCCCTCCGGAGCGGCGCGCTTGAAGAACATCGAACTCATCATCAATCCGAAGGCCGGACGCGGCGCGGGCGCGCGCATCGGACCGGACATCGCGCGTTATCTTGCACGGCACGGCTTCGAGTGCGAAGCCAGGATCACCAATGACCGCGGTCACGCGACCGAGATCGCGCGCGAGGCGGCGAACAACGGCGCGGACTGCGTGGCGATCGCCGGCGGCGACGGCAGCGTCTTCGAGGTCGTCAACGGGCTGATGCAGGCCGGTGGGCGGATGCCGCTCGCCGTCCTGCCTGTCGGCACCGGCAACGATTTCGCGAAAATGCTGGATTCACCGACCTGGCAGCGGGTCTGCGACAAGCTCGCGGCCGGACACACCATGCCGATGGACGTCGGCGTCTGCAACGGCGTGCATTTCGCCAACGGCATCGGCGCAGGCTTCGATGCGAAAGTCGCGCGCATCGCGAACGGCATACGCTGGCTGCGCGGCGATGCGGTGTACGGCGTCGCCCTGCTGCGGACGCTGGCCTTTCACCATGACAATCCGCAGGTTCGCGTAACCACGGAGACGGAAAGCTTCTCGCATCGCGCCACCTTGCTCGCCGTCGCGAACGGCCGCGTCTATGGCGGCAGTTTCCGCATCGCCCCGCAGGCGAGCATCAACGACGGCTTGCTGGACGTCGTGTTCGCGGAAAACTTCACGCGCGGCCAGATATTGAAACTGGTGCCGCGCGTCCTTCGCGGCACGCATCTCGACCTGCCCGGCGTGCACTTCCTGCGCGCACGCGAAGTGACAGTCGAATGCGACGTGCCGCTGCCGGTGCATGCGGATGGAGAGATCATCGGATCCGGAACGGAGAGGCTGGAGATCAAGGTACTGGCGGGCGCGTTGCAGGTGATCGACTAGGAAGGATGCGCGCTTTCGACCTTCGACCTTCGACTTTCGATTTTCCTTTGCGATCCGAGATAAATCGCCACGAGCGCCACCGCCCCGCCGGCAAACTGAATCAACATCAGCTGCCGGTCGAACAGCACGATATCCAGGATGAACGCGCTCACCGGCTGCAGCAGGAGGATGAGCCCGACGGTGGAAGCGTTCAACTTCGGCAGCGAATGCGAAATCAGGACCCAGCCGAATACCTGCCCGGCCACGCCGTAGGTCAGCAGCCAGCCGAAATCCTTCCAGCTCGGAATCGCCAGCGATTCGCCGCCGATGAGCGTCAGCGGCGCGAGGATCGCCGCGCAGATCAGCGAAAGCACCGCCATGTTCGCGAAATTGGATGCCGATGAATCGCCGAGCCGCGAGAATCGCAGCGTCAGCGTGTAACCGGCGTAGCAGACCGCCGTGACGAGACCGAAGACGACGCCAGCCCGGTAATCCTCGCCGAGACTCAGCCATTCCGGCAGCACCAGCAGGACCAGGCCGGCGAATGCGAGGGGAATGGCTGCCGCCAGGCGCAATCCCGGCTTTTCACGGTATAAGAGGAATCCCGCAACCGCGAGCAGGAACACCTGGAAATTCGCGAGCAGCGTCGCAAGGCCCGGACCGACGTACAGGATGCTCCGGTGCCAGAACCACAGGTCGCCGACAAACCACAAGGCGGCAAGCGCCGCCGGCCACATGAAGCGCGCGCCGAACCAGAGCGGTTCGCGCCTTGCAAGCGTGATCGCGGCCAGCACGACGCCACCGAAGAACATCCGGTAGAACGCGCTGGCGGTGGGATCGACATCGACGAGTTTCACGAACACGCCGGACAAACTGATCATCACGACGCCGAAGACGAGTTGCAGCACGCAAGGCTCCACAAGGGACGAAAGGCGAAAGACTAAAGACTAAAGGAGGAAAAAGCGAACAACTCCCGCAGCCGTCCGTTATCGCCTTTCGCCTTTCGCCTTTCGCCTTTCGCCTTTCGCCTTTCGACCTTCGACCTTCGACCTTCGACCTTCGACCTTCGACCTTCGACCTTCGACCTTCGACCTTCGACCTCCGCCTACCTTCCCTGCTCCTCGCCCCAGAGAACCTTGTGAAGCTGCACCTGGAACCGCACCGGCAATCTGTCGTCGAGAATCCATTGCGCCAGCTCGCGCGGATCCTGCTGCCCGTAGCTCGGCGAAAACAGCACTTCGCACCGGGCGGCGAGATCGTGTTCGCGCAGCTTCGCGCGCGCCCATTCATAATCGGACCGCCCGCAGATCACGAACTTCAACGCGTCATGTGCCGACAGGTGCGCGAGATTCTCCCAGCGGTTGCGGCTTTCCTCGCCGGAATCCGGCGTCTTGAGATCGACGACCTTCATCACGCGCGGATCGACTGCCGATACATCCATGGCGCCGCCGGTTTCCAGCGACACGGCATAACCGGCGTCGCAGAGTTCGCGCAGCAGGCCGATGCAGGAACGCTGCGCGAGCGGCTCGCCGCCGGTCACGCAGACGTGTTTCGCACCCAGGCGCGCCACATCCGCAAGGATGTCGTCGAAGGAATGCCAGTGACCGCCGTAAAAGGCGTACTCGGTGTCGCAGTACGTGCAGCGCAAGGGACAGCCCGTCAGGCGCACGAACACCGTCGGCAGGCCCGCGGTGCGCGACTCGCCCTGCAGGGAATGAAAGATTTCGGTGATCCGCAAACGCCTCGCCGCAGGCACTTCGGCCCGCACGCGTGCGGAAGCGGTCTTGAGATCGGCTGTCATGGCGGCGCGAACGAAAAATCCGGCCGCCATGATAGCACTGCGGCGTGGCTGACCGGCCGGCAGGGCGCCGGCCTCGGCCTCAGTGGCCTTCCTGGGTCATGCGCTGCAGGCGCTCATTGGCGAGCCCCGCGGCGGGATGTTCGGGATAGCGCTGGGCGACGGCCTGCAATGCCTCCCGGGCCTTGTCCCATTGTTCGAGTTCGTAACGGGAATAGCCGAGTTTCAGCCAGGCGTCGGCCGTCTTGCTGGACTGCGGGAACTCCTCGACCACCTTGCGGAACTGCTCGACCGCGGTCTCGAAATCCTTGTTGACGTAGTTCACTTCGCCGAGCCAGTACCAGGCGTTCGGAACCAGCGGGCTGTCCGGGTAGTTGTCGATGAACTCGGCGAAGGCCTGCTTCGCTTCCTCGTAACGCGCCTCGCGCAGCAGCGCGAACGCCGCCTGGTAGGCGTCGCGGTCGTTGCCCGCTGCCGCCGGCGCCGCGCCGTTACCCGCGGTGCTTTCCAGCGCCTGCAGGCGCCGGTCGAGATCGAGGTAGACGTCGCGCTGGCGCTGGCGCACGCCGTCGAGATCGTAGCGCAGGGTTTCCACCTGGCCGCGCAGTTCGCGCAGCTCGTTCTGCAACGCCTCGATCTGGCCGAGCAACTGCACCATGCTGCCGCTGTCGAGAATGCGTTCGACGTTCGCGAGACGCGATTCCATCTCGCGCACGCGCACCGCATACGGATCGTCCTCGCGCACCGCGCAGCCGGCCAGCCAGGACATCTGCAACAGCAGCAAGGCGGCGGCCACAAGCTTTATTGGCATCTTCATCGCGTTCAGCGCACGTAAACGATTTCGACGCGGCGGTTCCGCGCGTAGGCCTCGTCGGTGTGGCCTTCGACAGCGGGACGTTCCTCGCCGTAGCTGACGGTGCTCACCTGGTCGTTGGCGACGCCCTGGAACAGCAGGATGCGGCGCACCGCCTGCGCGCGGCGGTCACCGAGGCCGATGTTGTACTCGCGGCTGCCGCGCTCGTCGGCATGGCCTTCAAGCCGGATCTTCACGTCGGGATTTTCGATCAGGTAGCGCGCATGGGCGTCCAGCGTCGCCAGATGCTCGGCGGGAATGTCGCTGCGGTCGAACTCGAAATAGACGATGCGATCGCTCAGCGGGCTTTCGGGATCGTCGAGCGGATCCGTCTCCATCGCTTCGGGTTCGCCGATGCCGCCGTTCGCGGCCGCACCCGCGTCTTCCGCCTGCATGGCGTCGTCGCGCATACCCGCGTCCTGCGTTTCGGTGGTTGCGCAACCCGCGGCCATGATCAACGCCGCCAGCAGGCTCAAGAGTTTCAGTTTTTTCATGCGAGCGTCCTCCAAAGTGAATCCGGGTCTGCCGGTGCCCCTGGCCGGGCAGTCAGCCTAAATCAAGTTGCGTTCGGGTGCAGCCTTGTCATTCCTCCGCCGGGAAGGGCGACCAGGCCGGTTCGCGCACGTCGCCTTCCTGCACCGCCAGGCGCTGCTGCACGCGGCCGTCGACGGAGCTCGCGGCCAGCACGCCCTTGTTGCCCTCCTGCGTGGCGTAAATGATCATCGCCCCGTTCGGCGCGAAGCTCGGCGATTCGTCCTGCCGGCCTTCCGTCAGCACCTGCAGCGTCTTCCGCTCCAGGTCCACGACGGCGATGTGAAATCCCGTGCTGTCCTGGTGCACCATGCCGAGCAGTTCGCCGTTTGGCGAGACGATCGGACGGGCGTTGTAATTGCCTTCGAAGGTCACGCGTGCCGGCCGGTCGCCGCGCGCGTCCAGCTCGGCGCGATAGATCTGCGGGCCGCCGCCCCGGTCGGAGGTGAAATACAGCGCGCTGCCGTCCGGCGCCCACACCGCCTCGGTGTCGATGGCCGGACTGCTCGTGATCCGCCGCAACTCGCCGCTCTCGAGCGACTTCACCCATATGTCCGGATTGCCCGGCTCGGATGACAAGGTCATTGCGAGGTATTCGCCGCTCGGCGAAAACGACGGCGCGCCGTTGATGCCGGGCCGCGAGGAAACCGCCTCGCGTTCGCCGCTCATCAGTTCCTGCACGAAGATTTCCGCGGTGTTGTTCTCGAACGAGACATACGCGATCCGGCGGCCGTCCGGCGACCACGACGGCGACATGATCGGCTGCGAGGAACGCAGGATCGGCCGCTGGTTCGCGCCGTCCGCATCCGCGACGACCAGCTGATAGCGCGTGGCGTCGCCGTCCTTCACGGCGAGCACGAAGGCGATGCGGGTCGAGAACGCGCCTGGTGTGCCCGTGAGTTCCTCGTAGATCAGGTCGGAGACCTTGTGCGCGCCGCGGCGCAGGTAATCGCCGGCGATCGGAATGCTGTAACCGAGCAGTTGCCGGCCGCCGTAAACGTCAAGCAGCTGGAACTGGACGACGTAACCGTCATCGCGCGGCATGACCTTGCCCACGACGACGTAATCCATGCCGAGCACGCGCCAGTTCTGGAAATTCACTTCGCTCGCGGCCGACGGCTGCTCCAGCATGTCTTCGGGCGGCAGCGGCTTGAAGCGGCCGCTGCGTTCGAGATCGTTCGCGACGACGGCGGAAACATCGACGGGCATTTCGCCCTCGCCCGTGTATTCGAACGGCACAATGGCAATGGGTTGCGCGTCGCCGAGACCGCGCGTCACACGCACTTCGAGCCCGGCGGCGGACGCGGTACCCGCAAACAACAGGAGCGTCAGGAACAACAGTTTCAGACAGTGCGAGCGCATCTATTCCATCTCCTCCGGTGCGAATGTCACCGTGACGTACGGTTCGAACAGGCTCGGATCCTCGGGCGGCGGCAACGGCGAGGCTTTCCAGACCGCGGCTTCCGCGGAACGCGCAAGCACCTCGTTGTCGCAGGCATTCACTTCCACATCCACGATCTCGCCGCCGGGTATCTGCCGCAGCGTCAGTTCGCAATGAAAATCATCGGCCAGCGCCGGCGGCTCCAGCCACATGCGCATGATCTTGTTCCGGATCAGCCCGACCCAGGCGTCCTGCTTGCCGGCGCGAATCGCCGCCAGCCGGTCGGCTTCCGCCTGCAGGCTGCGCAGCATCTGCTGCTCGCGCTCGGCGCGGGCGGCGGCTTCCGCTTCGCGACGCTTGCGCTCCGCTTCCGCCTTGCGTCGCGCTTCTTCTTCCGCGCGACGCTTGCGTTCCGCCTCCGCCTTCCGGCGCGCCTCCTCGGCGATGCGGCGCGCTTCGGCCTCGGCCGCCTCGCGCGCCTCCTGCTGGCGGCGCAATTCCGCCTGGCGGGCGGCTTCCTCGCGGCGGCGCTGTTCGGCGGCGGCGCGTTCCGCGGCTTCGCGCTGGCGGCGCAGTTCCGCCTGTCTTGCTTCCTCGGCGCGGCGCGCGGCTTCCGCCTTCGCGCGTTCCCGCGCGCGCAGCGCTTCGGCGTCGATGGCCTCGGCCTGGATGACCTCGCCCGAAGGCTGCGGCGGCGCCACCGGCACGGCGAAACGCACCGTGACCACGAACGCGGCCGCGATCACCGCATGCACCAGCAGCGACCAGCCGAGGGCGGAGAACTTCCCCCCTTTCGCCACGTCAGCGGTCTCCCGGCGGTTCCGCCACCAGCCCGACACTCGGCGCGCCGGCCTGCTGCAGCAGGGTCATGGCGCGAACCACGCTGCCGTAATCGACGGCCTCGTCACCCTTCACCATCACCGGCGTTTCCGGGCGGTTGCGCAGCACCTTTTCCACCAGCGCGACGATAAGCTCGTCATCCAGCGGCGCGTCGGGATTTTCGCCGATGTTAAGGAACAGCTCGCCGTCACGATTGACCGTCACGACGATCGGCTGGCTGTCGTCCGGCGGCAGGTTCTCCGCAGAGGCCTCCGGCAGTTCGACCTGCACGCCCTGCGTCAGAAGCGGCGCGGTCACCATGAAAATGATTAGCAGAACCAGCATCACGTCGATATACGGCACGACGTTGATTTCGCCCATCAGGCGGCGTTTCGCGCGTCTTTTCACGCCGGCCGGCATGGCTACTGCTGCCCCGCGTTACGCTGCAGGATGGCGGCGAATTCTTCCAGGAACGTGTCGTAGCGCGTTTCCAGGCGCTCGACGCTGTCCGCATAGCGGTTGTAGGCGATGACCGCCGGGATCGCGGCGAACAGGCCCATGGCCGTCGCGATCAGCGCCTCAGCGATGCCGGGCGCGACCATGGCGAGCGTCGCCTGCTGCACGTTCCCGAGCGCGCGGAAGGCGTTCATGATGCCCCACACCGTGCCGAACAAACCGACATACGGGCTGGTCGAGCCGACCGTCGCGAGGAACGCGAGATTGTTCTCCAGCCGGTCGATCTCGCGCAGCTGCGCGACGCTCATCGCGCGGCGCGCCGCTTCGCCGATGCGCTCGGCCTGGCGCTCGCCCTGCTTCACCTGCCGCAGGTATTCGCGGAAACCCGCGACGAAGATGCCGGCCATGCCCGTCTGCGCCTGCTCGTCTTCCTTCACCTGCTTGTAGAGCGCGGAAAGTTCGATGCCCGACCAGAAACGTTTCTCGAAGGTGTCGGTCTCAGAGCGCACCTCGTTGAGCGCGCGGCGTTTCTGGAAGATCACCGCCCAGGACGCGACGGAGGCCAGCAGCAGCGCCAGCAGCACCAGCTGCACGATGAAACTGGCTTCGGCAATGAGTTCGACGAAGGAAAGATCGGCTGTCATGGGTTCAAGACTTTCCTGATGTGATCGGGAATGGAACGCGGCTTGAAGGCGCCTGCGCTGAGACAGGCAACGCGCACTTCGCCCTCGCAGAGCAGCTCGCCGCCGCGACGGATGAACTGTTCGAAGACAATCGAACTGCGGCCGACGCTCGTCACCCGCGCGCCGACATCGAGTTCGTCGTCCAGTTTCGCGGGCAAGCGGTAGTTTACCGTCACTTTGACGACCGCGAACACGAGGTCCCCGTCGCGCGCGAGCGCATGCTGGCTGAAGCCGAGCGCGCGCAGCCATTCCGTGCGGGCGCGCTCCATGAACTTCAGGTAATTCGCGTAGAAGACCACGCCGCCGGCGTCCGTGTCCTCGTAATAGACACGAACGGGATGAATGAAAACTGCCGATTCGGTTGCTGCTGACATAACCCCGATGCTACCGGATACCGCGGGCCGATACCGTGAATGGAAGACCCGGTCAGTTATGGAAAGTTGCGCTCTTCACGAAAAATTCAATCTTCATCGAACAGATCGCGGCCGGGCGTCGCTTTCGGCACCGGCAAACCGAAATGCCGATACGCGGAATGCGTCGCCATGCGACCGCGCGCCGTGCGCTTGAGGAAGCCCTGCTGGATCAGGAACGGCTCCAGCACGTCCTCGATCGTGCCGCGCTCCTCGCCGATCGCCGCCGCCAGGCTGTCCACACCGACCGGGCCGCCATCGAACTTCTCGATGATCGCCAGCAGCAGTTTCCGGTCCATGACATCGAACCCGTGACGATCGACATCAAGGAGATCGAGCGCCTCATGCGCGACGGATGCTGTCACTTTTCCATCCGCGCGGACCTCCGCGAAATCGCGCACCCGTCGCAAAAGACGGTTCGCGATGCGCGGCGTGCCGCGCGAACGCGAGGCAATTTCCCGCGCGCCTTCTGCGGCCATGTCGAGATTCAGGATTTTCGCGGAACGTTCGACAATGCGCGTCAGGTCGACGGTGTTGTAGAACTCCAGCCGTTGCACGATGCCGAAGCGATCGCGCAAGGGCGAGGTCAGCAAACCGGCGCGCGTCGTCGCGCCGACCAGGGTGAACGGCGGCAGGTCGAGCTTCACCGAACGCGCGCCCGGCCCTTCGCCGATCATGATGTCGATCTGGTAATCCTCCATCGCGGGATACAGCACCTCCTCCACGACGGGGCTGAGACGATGGATTTCGTCCACGAACAGCACATCGTTCGGCTCGAGATTCGTCAGCAGCGCGGCGAGATCGCCCGCGCGCTCCAGCACCGGGCCAGACGTCTGGCGCAGGTTCACGCCCAGCTCGTTCGCGACGATGTGCGCAAGCGTGGTCTTGCCCAAGCCCGGCGGACCGAAAATCAATACGTGATCCAGCGCCTCGGCCCGCTTGCGCGCCGCCTCGATGAAGATCGCCATCTGCTCGCGCACCGCGGCCTGGCCGACGTATTCGTCGAGGCGCTTTGGCCTGATGGCGCGATCGATGGCGTCGTCTTCACGATCCGCGGTTGCGGAGATGATGCGTTCTTCGTTGTTCATTCATTTCGCGCCTGAAGACGTCCCCACGGTCATTTTCTTACCGTCGCCTGCAAGGCCCGGCGAATGATTTCCTCGCTCGCAAGCCCTTCGGATTCCACGCCTTTTATCATGCGCGTCGCTTCCTGCGGCTTGTAGCCGAGCGCGACCAGGGCATCGAACGCTTCATCAACGGGTGAAGCGGATCTTGCGCCAGGTTTGACGGGCACACCCGTGCTCGCGGCG
>DASVCH010000155.1:0-4752 GCA_036381715.1 Gammaproteobacteria bacterium
TAGACAAGCGAAAGCACGAAAGCCTTCTTCGCGGTGATGTTTTCCTGGCCGACGATGATGGAAGAAAGAATCGGCACCATCGGCAGCACGCAGGGCGTGAACGTCAGCAGCAGGCCGAAGCCGATGAACGCGAGAATGACCCAGCCGATGTTGCCGGTGCGGATCAGCTCGGCGAGCTGGTCCTGTTCGGAAAGGTTTTTGCTCGCGCCGGCATCCGTTGCCGCTTCGCCGGCTTCGCCGCTGGGAACCTGGACATTCGTGGTCTTGAAGATCGGCGGATAGCAAAGGCCCGCGTCCGCGCAGCCCTGGTAGCGCACGCGCAACGCGAACGCCTCGCCCGCGGCGCCCTGCACGGGAATCTCGACGGCGACCTGCTGGTAATACACTTCCTGCTCGCCGAAGAATTCATCCGTGTGAATCTCGCCTTCGGGAAAGCGCGGCTCGCCGAGCGTTACGTTCGCGCCGCCGGCGACTTCGAAGCGGAACTGCTCGCGGTAAAGGTAATAACCGTCGGCAATCACCCACGCTGCCGTGATCGTGCCTTCGCCTTCGTTGGCATACGCGCGGAACGTAAAGGCCTCGTCCGGATGCAGGAATTCCTGTTCCTGTTCGCCGAGCACGTCGGCGAGGTCCGGCACTTCCGCGGCGTGCACGAGCGGCGCCAGCAGCAACAGCCATAACGCGTTCAGTTTCTTCATGTCGTACTCTCGTCAATCCAGTTCAGGTAAGGCAGGTTTCCCGCGGCGATGTCGCAGGCGATGATTTCGGGCACTTCGTAGGGATGCAGCTCCAGCACGCGCCGCTCGACGTCGGCAAAAAGCGCCGCGCGCGTCTTGACCAGCAGCAGCGCTTCCGCGTCCTGGTGAATCTCGTTCTTCCAGCGGTAGATGGATGTGACGCCTTCAACCAGGTTCGCGCAGGCGGCGAGTTTTTCCTCGACCAGCGCGCTGCCGATCTTCACGGCAGCATCGCGGTCCGGGCAGGTCACCAGCACGATCCGGTGTTCGTTCATCAACTGATCCCGCTCCTGGCGAAAAATCGGCACAGCATAAACCTCGCGGCCATGTCATGCGACCCGCCGGACCGGGTTAATGTTCCGCGAGGCCGAGCAGCACCGCACCTGCGGCAATCAGTCCCGCGCCCAGCCACTGCCGCGGCGCGAGCCTTTCGCCCATCTGCCAGGCCAGAAGCAGCGCGAACAGGATGGATGCATTGCGCAAGGTCAGCACGTAGCCCGCGCCGGCGCTTTCCAGCGCCAGCAGTATCAGTAGAAAGGAAGCCGCGCAGACGACGCCCAGTGCCGTCAGCGTGACGGGGCGCGCGCGCCACACCGGCAGCAGCACGCGGCGCCTCGCCGCCGGCAGCAGCGCGAGATTCACCGGCACCGCGACGGACAGCGACAAGGCGAAGACCGCCGCGGGCAGGCCGCCATGTTCGATACCCAGCTTGTAGCAAAGGTGGTAGCCGGCGATGAACGCGCCGGAGGTCAGCGCGACGGCGATGGCGCGGCCGGAGGCGGCCACCTTGACCGCATTCATGGCAAGGCCCGCCAGCAGCACGACCGTTCCGCCCAGCGACAGCGGCGTGACGGTTTCGCCCAGCCAGAGCACCGAAAGCGGCCAGGCGGCGAGAATCGCGAAGCCGCGCGAAAGCGTGTACACCGTGCCCAGCGGCGCGAGGCGAAAGGCGATCACCAGCAGGGTGAAATAACCCGCCTCGCACACGCCGGCGGCGAAACTCCAGGCCACCGCCTGCCAGGATGCGAACGGGTCCGCGCCTGCGCCGACCATGATCGCGGCGGCCAGGACCGACGAAATTCCCGTCACCAGGAAAATCACCGAACCGGCCACGTCCATGTCCGGCTGGCGCTTCAGGCGCGCGTTCCAGAGGGCGTGCAGGAACGCGGAGGCAAGAATGATCCAGACGGCCAGTGCGGTCTCCTCGTCTGTTTGGCGGGGAGGCAGTATGCCCCACGAAAGCCATCCGGGCTGCCGCCGGTTCGCGCGTACGGGCGCGGGGCGCCGGCAAACCCGGGGTAATTCCCTGCGGAATCAGTGAATCCGGGATGTTCCGGAGGTTCGTCTTGATCCTAGTGTCTTCCGGTCGGAGAACCGACGCCCTGAATCCAGGAGGAAAACCAGTGAAGAGAAGACACTTGCCAGCATTGATACTTGCAGCCGCATTGGGTGCCGCGGGAAGCGCACAGGCGAGCGTTACCGAGAATGGCCTGTCGTTCAATGGCTTGTCGTTCAACGGCCTTTCGTTCAACGGCCTGTCGTTCAACCGGCTCGCGTTCAATCGCCTTGCGTTCAATCGCCTCGCCTTCAACGGCCTTGCCGGAACATCCGCCCAGCCGCTCGCCGCGCTCGCGGCGCGGGGACTCGCAAAAAAAAATCACTGATTCACCCCGCAAGCCTGGCGCCGGTCCGGAGTTTTTCCGGGCCGGCGCTTTCCGTTTCCAGCCTGTCCGCAACCGCGCGCACGGTCGATGAATTCGATATCGATCCGGGACCGCTGGGCGCGACCGAGTCCGGGCGCGAGCTCCTCCGCTATCTCGCCGGTTGCGCGCTCGCCGAAGGCCAGCTCGGTACGCTCGATATCGACGGTGCGGTTTACCGCTTCCCGGGCCGTCTCGGCCTGGCGCCGGCATGGCGCGACCGGGCGCTGACGGCAGGCGAGCAGCGCTGGGTTTCCGCCTGCATCGCCGCCCATATCAATCATTTCGGCGTCACCGTGCCCATCTCGGTGCGCGGCCGCCACCCTGCGCTGCAAGCGCTCGAAGCCGGCGAGGCTGAAAGGTTCACGCTCTACGAAGGCGGTTTCTTCGGCAATCTCTTCAGCGAGAACCCGCAGCTGTTCGCCTGCGCGTCGGGCGAACCGTTGGCGGATTTCCCGGTCGGCGCGCTGCGGGTCTGCACCCGACCGGATCCGGACGCCGCAACGGCATCCATCTGCGGTTTCGGCCACGCGGGCCAGTGCCCCGAGCCGGGCGCGGCTGTCATGACTCCCCGCGGCGCGATCGAGGAGGTCGTTGCCGTGTTCCTCGATCCCGCGTTCGAGCCGGCCGCGGCCCGCTGACGGTTTACTCCCGTTACCCGATATGAAGCCACGCAGAGCGGCGGGCAGTATGCCGGACGCTGCGAGGCTGGCCCGGATAGCCTGTCATCGGCTTCGATTTTGGCCGCGCCCCTTGAAATTTCGTGCGCTGCTCCTATCATTAGCAGCCGATTCCGGCGAGTGCTAACAAACGCTCGCCGGACCGACGGCCGGATTCGTCCGGTCCGTTGAAAATCAAAACCAAGCCATTGTTTTCAAAACCTTTTCGTGAGGAGAAGCAAGCATGAACCTTCGTCCACTTCACGATCGCGTGATCATCAAGCGCCTGGAAGCCGAAACCACCTCGGCCGGCGGCATCGTGATCCCCGATTCGGCCACTGAAAAGCCCATCAAGGGCGAAGTCGTTGCCGTCGGCAAGGGCAAGATCCTGGAAAACGGCGAAGTCCGTCCGCTCGACCTGAAGGTCGGCGACAAGGTGCTGTTCGGCAAGTACAGCGGCACCGAGGTCAAGGTGGAAGGCGAGGAACTCCTCGTCATGCGCGAAGAAGACGTGATGGCGGTGCTGGAAAAGTAAGCACGCCGCCGGATTCGAAATTCCCATCGAACACAGACTTTAGAAAGAGGTTAAACAGCCATGGCTGCCAAAGAAGTCAAGTTTTCCGATGATGCGCGTAGCCGCATGATCAAGGGCGTCAACACGCTCGCCAACGCCGTCAAGGTCACGCTCGGTCCGAAGGGCCGCAACGTGGTGCTCGACAAGTCCTTCGGCGCGCCGACTGTCACCAAGGACGGCGTTTCCGTCGCGAAGGAAATCGAGCTCAAGGACAAGTTCGAGAACATGGGCGCGCAGATGGTGAAGGAAGTCGCCAGCCAGACCGCCGACGTCGCGGGCGACGGCACCACCACCGCCACCGTGCTCGCGCAGTCCATCCTGCGTGAAGGCATGAAGGCCGTCACCGCCGGCATCAACCCGATGGACCTCAAGCGCGGCATCGACACCGCCGTGAAGGCCTCCGTCGAAGAGCTGAAGAAGCTCTCGAAGAAGGTCGAGAAGAGCGAGACCATCGCGCAGGTCGGCACCATCTCCGCGAACGCGGACTCCGACATCGGCGACCAGATCGCCAAGGCGATGGACAAGGTCGGTCACGACGGCGTCATCACCGTTGAAGAAGGCCAGGGCCTCGAGAACGAACTCGAAGTCGTCGAAGGCATGCAGTTCGATCGCGGCTACCTGAGCCCGTACTTCATCAATAACCAGCAGAGCATGCAGGCCGAGCTCGACAACCCGTACATCCTGCTGTTCGACAAGAAGATCTCGAACATCCGTGATCTCCTGCCGGTGCTGGAAAATGTCGCCAAGTCCTCGCGTCCGCTGCTCATCGTGGCCGAAGACGTCGAAGGCGAAGCGCTGGCGACGCTCGTCGTCAACACCATCCGCGGCATCGTCAAGGTTGCGGCCGTCAAGGCGCCGGGCTTCGGCGATCGTCGCAAGGCGATGCTCGAAGACATGGCCATCCTGACCGGCGGCACCGTGATCTCCGAGGAAGTCGGCCTGAGCCTGGAGAAGGCCACGCTCGAACACCTCGGCAACGCCAAGAAGGTGCAGGTCTCCAAGGACAACACCACGATCATCGACGGCGCCGGCGACAAGAAGGCCATCGAAGCGCGCGTCAAGCAGATCGAAGCGCAGATCGA
>DASVCH010000156.1:0-5066 GCA_036381715.1 Gammaproteobacteria bacterium
AGACCGCTCGGCGACACGCCAGAAATTCCGCCAGCGGCTGCGCGACGGCGAGCTTGACGACAAGGAAGTGGAAGTCGACGTGCCCATGATGCAGATGGGCGTGGAAATCATGGCGCCGCCAGGCATGGAAGAAATGACCTCACAACTGCAGAACATGTTCCAGAACCTCGGCGGCGGCAAGCGCCAGCGGCGCACGATGAAGATCAGGGACGCGCTCAAGGTGCTGGCAGACGAAGAGGCGAGCAAGCTCGTCAACGAAGACGAAATCCGGCAGAAGGCGCTGGAGGCGGTCGAACAGAACGGCATCGTGTTCATCGACGAGATCGACAAGGTCGCCAAGCGCGCCGAATACCAGGGCGCGGACGTCTCGCGCGAGGGCGTGCAGCGCGACCTGCTGCCGCTGGTGGAAGGCTCGACCGTTTCGACCCGCTACGGCATGGTGCGCACCGATCACATCCTGTTCATCGCCTCGGGCGCGTTCCACGTCGCGAAGCCGTCCGACCTCATTCCGGAACTGCAGGGCCGGTTGCCGATCCGCGTCGAACTCGACTCTCTCACCACGGGCGATTTCGTGAAGATCCTCACCGAACCGGATGCGTCGCTGACGCGCCAGTACGCCGCGCTGATGAAAACGGAAGGCATGGACATCGAGTTCGCGGAGGACGGCGTACACCGGATTGCCGAGGTCGCCTACCAGGTGAACGAACGTACCGAGAACATCGGCGCTCGCCGGCTGCACACCGTCATGGAACGGCTCATGGAGCAGATCTCCTACGATGCGTCCGACAAGTCGGGCCAGACGGTGCGCATCGACGCAAGGTACGTCGACGAGCATGTCGGCAAGCTGGTCGAGGACGAGGACCTGAGCCGCTACATCCTCTGATCGCGCGGTTTTCTGCTACCTTCCCTTTCGGGTGGGAGGGTATGCGATGAAAAAGTGCCTTGTTCTGCTGCTTGCCAGCCTGGTGACGGCCTGCGCCAGCATTCCGCTCGGCACGCTGCTGCGCTTCGCGAGCTACGACTGGGAAGACGTGGTGGCGACGGAGGCGTCGGAGGTCCGCGCCGCACTGCTGTTGCCCGCCGACGTCGTCGTCGACACGGACAGCCCGGCGCTGGGTGTCGAACTTGCCGACGACAACGCCGCGCCGACGTTCACCGGCACGGCGCGGCTCGCATTGCAGGAGTCCCGCCGGCTTGTCCGCGAGCCGCTGCCGCCCGCCGACCAGGACGCAACCTGGTACGTGTTTGCGCTCGACGACGACGGCATCTCGCAGTTCCGGCAGTTCCAGCGCCGCGTCGAGACACTGCGCGAGGCCGGCGGTGAACCTGGCGTTACGCTCGCGGTGAAGTGGCGGTTCGCGCAGGTGGGTGAACGCAAGACCGTGCCGGTCTCGATCTGGCTGAAACTGGACGACGCGGAAGGCTGGTTCGCGCTTGCGAAGAATGCGGAACTCGAACTCGGAAAACGCCATGAATTCTCCGACTGAAATCCGTCTCCGCCGCAAATCGCGGTTGCTTGAAGTCGCGTTCGGCGAACGCCGATACGAACTCCCGTTCGAATACCTGCGCGTCTTCTCGCCATCCGCGGAAGTGCGCGGCCACGGCGGGACCGATCGCGGCGTACCGAAGATTCTCGTCATCGGCAAGGAAGACGTCGATATCGCGAAGATCGAACCCGTCGGCAACTATGCGGTGCGGCTGGTGTTCGACGACGGCCACGACTCGGGAATCTACTCATGGCCCGTGCTGCGCGAACTCGGGGAAAACTTCGAGGATTACTGGCGGCGCTACCTTGAACGCCTGAAGAAGGCCGGCGTGGCGCGCGACGCGTCATCCTGAACCTGCGGCGCATTCGCGGCGGCGTTCCTGATAGAATTTCCCTCCATTTTTTCCGACCAGGCGGTGTCCGTATGCGTTCCGAAGACCGGTCCCGCGAGGATCAAGACACCACGGACTTCGGTTTCCAGGAAGTGCCGTTCGCGGAAAAGGCGCGTCGCGTGCGCGGCGTGTTCGACTCCGTTGCCGACAAGTACGACCTGATGAACGATCTCATGTCCGGCGGCGTGCATCGCTTGTGGAAGCGCTTCACGCTGGCGCGCACCGGTTTGCGTGGCGGCATGCGCGCGCTGGATATCGCCGGCGGCACCGGCGACCTCGCGCGCGGCATGGCGAAGCAGGTCGGACCGGGCGGCCGGGTCGTGTTGAGCGACATCAACGCGGCGATGCTCGCGAACGGCCGTCGCCGCCTGGTCGATGCCGGCGTCGTCGGCAACGTCGATTACGTGCAGTTGAACGCGGAGTCGATTCCGTTCCCCGACGCGAGCTTCGATTGCGTGACCATCGGCTTCGGCCTGCGCAACGTCACCGACAAGGCCGCCGCGCTTGCCAGCATGCGCCGCGTGCTGAAACCCGGTGGACGCGCGCTGGTGCTGGAGTTCTCGAAGCCGGTCCTGCCCGGCCTCGACCGGGTCTACGATGCCTATTCCTTCAAGGTGCTTCCCGCCATGGGCCGCGTCGTCGCGAACGACGCCGAAAGCTACCGCTACCTCGCCGAATCCATCCGCCGCTTCCCGGACCAGGAAACGCTGCGCGAGATGATGCTGGCGGCGGGCTTCGACCAGGCGAGCTACCACAACCTGACCGGCGGCATTGTTGCGCTCCACGTCGGCCTCGTCTTCTGAAAGGACGCCATGCGAATCCCGGGCATGTTCACCGCGTTGATGCAGATGACGTTCGATGCTGCGCTCGACGGCAACGACGAAGCCCTGCAGTTGTGCGAGCGACTGGCGGGAAGAACGGTAGCGCTTCATTTCCGCGAGTTCGACACGCCGCTCATCCTGCGTCCGCATGCCGGCGGCGTTGAAGTGTTCAACCACTGGCGCGGCGAGCCGGACGTGACCATCGAGGGAACATTGCCCGCGCTGCTGTTTGCGAACGTGCGGCGCGAACCGGGCACGCCCGCCGGTATCCGCATTTCCGGCGATGCCGGCATCGGCCAGGAGTTCCAGAAGTTCATTCGCCTGCTGGACATCGACTGGGAAGACCGCTTGAGCCGGTTTGTCGGTGGAACGGTCGCGCATCGCATTGGCCGTGCGTTCCGCGAGGCGCGCGATTTCGGCCGCCAGGGTGCGGCGCGGTTCGGCGACAACCTGCGCGAATACCTGCAGGAAGAAACCCGCGACCTGCCGCTGCGCCGCGAGGTCGACGAATTCAACGCCGCCGTCGACGTGCTGCGCACCGACATCGACCGTGCCGAGGCACGTTTGCAGCGATTGTTCCGACGCGCTTCACAGCTCGGCGCGAACCCCGCACAAGGATAGCCCGTGATCGGACCGCGCCAGATCCTTAGAATGATCCACATCAACTTCGTGCTCGCGAAACACGGGCTCGATGAAGTCATCTTCGCCACGCACCTGTTTCGCCCGGTCCGTTTCCTGGTTTATCTCGCGCCGTGGACGTGGTTTCGCCGCCATGACGTGCCACGCGGCGTGCGCATCCGGCGCGTGCTCGAGGATCTCGGGCCGATCTTCATCAAGTTCGGGCAGATGCTCTCGACACGACGCGATCTCGTACCGCACGACATTGCCGACGAACTGGCGAAGCTGCAGGATCGCGTGCCGCCGTTCGAAGGCAGCGATGCCGTCGCGATCGTAGAGCGCGCGCTGCGCAAGCCGCTGGCGGAGGTTTTCGCCACGTTCGACGAAACGCCGCTCGCCTCCGCGTCGATCGCGCAGGTGCACGCCGCGACGCTTCTGAACGGGCAGCGCGTTGTCGTCAAGGTCCTGCGGCCGAATATCTACCGCATCATTCGTCGCGACATCGAACTGATGAACCTGGTCGCCGAGCTCGCGCACCGCTACTGGCGCGAAGGGCGGCGCCTGCGGCCGGTGGAAGTGGTGGCGGAGTACGAGAAGACGATTCTCGACGAACTGGACCTGATGCGCGAAGGCGCGAACGCCACGGAACTGAAACGCAACTTCCGCGGCTCCGACCAGCTCTACGTGCCGGAAGTGTACTGGGAGTGGACGCGCCGCGACGTGATGGTCATGGAGCGCATCCAGGGCGTGCCGGTGGGCGACATCGCCGCGCTGGAAGCGGCCGGCACCGACATGAAGGTGCTGTCCGAGCGCGGCGTGGAAATCTTTTTCACGCAGGTGTTCCGGCACAACTTCTTCCACGCCGACATGCATCCCGGCAACATCTTCGTCGACATCACCGATCCGAAACAGCCGCGCTACATCGCGGTCGACTTCGGCATCGTCGGCACGCTCGAGCCGCGCGACCAGCGCTACCTCGCCGAGAACTTCGTCGCGTTCTTCAACCGCGATTACCAGCGCGTCGCCGAGCTGCATGTCGAATCCGGCTGGGTGCCGAAGGGGACGCGCGTCGATGAGTTCGAATTCGCCATTCGCACGGTGTGCGAGCCCATCTTCAACAAGCCGCTGAAGGACATCTCGTTCGGCCAGTTGCTGGTGCGGCTCTTCCAGACGGCGCGGCGCTTCAACATGGAAGTGCAGCCGCAACTCGTGCTGCTGCAGAAGACGCTGCTCAACATCGAGGGGCTCGGACGCCAGCTCGACCCCGACCTCGACCTCTGGGTGACCGCGAAGCCCTACCTCGAGCGCTGGATGCAGGAGCAGGTCGGCTGGCCCGGCTTCGTGCGGGCGGTGCGCGCCGAAGCGCCCACCTGGGCGGCGACGCTGCCGCAGATTCCGCGGCTCGTGCACCGCGCGCTCCTCGAGGACCGCCTCGGGCCGCTCCGCGCGAGCCTCGAGCGTCTCGCCGAGGAGAACGCGCGGCGAAACCGCCTTCTCTCCGTCCTCATCGCCGTGCTCGCCGCCGCGGTGGCGCTCTTCGCGCTCGAGCTCTTTTCGCTATGATGCGCGCGGCATGCTGATCGCCTTCGTCGCGCTCTACCTCGTCGCCACGGTCGCGATCGGCTTGTGGGCGGCGCGGCGCGTGCGCAACTCGAGGGACTACGTCGTCGCCGGCCGCTCGGTGCCGCTCGTCATGAGCACGGCGCTCGTCTTCGCCACGTGGTTCGGCGCCGAGACGGTGCTCGGGGT
>DASVCH010000157.1:0-16734 GCA_036381715.1 Gammaproteobacteria bacterium
CCGTCACCCGGTAACACACCCGGAAAACCTGCCTCGCATGACCCTCGACCAGGCGGCCGAACGCCGCGCGATCGCCGCGTTGCGCCGCACGTACCAGCTGGCTGTCCTGGTCTTCCGTCGTGTTCACAGGGATTTGGATGCAAGGATTTCCGGAATGGTTAGCCGGAAGTCTAGCGGTTTGCCGGAGGCCGGCGATAAGAGTGTGGCCGGAACGGCGCGCGGAAAGTAGAATTGGCGCCCTCCAACCGGGCCTATAGCTCAACGGTTAGAGCAGAGGACTCATCAAAATGGTGTCACCGCGCGGGAACGCGCGGCTGAGAACGGGATGTCAGGGAAACCTTAACGGTTCGGCCGATGGCAACCCTGAGCCAAGCCGGCGGTACACCGCCGGAAGGTGCGGAGACTACCGGAGGACTTCAGCGTCCTTGATCACCGGCTCGAGCGTCCCGCACCCGACTCATCCATATGAGGGGTGATGAGATAGTCCACGCTGGCTGGAAACAGCTGGAGTTCGTGAATCCTTTGGTTCCAGGTTCGAATCCTGGTGGGGTGAACCGGAACCGAAATGCCGGTGGCATTTCGCAGTCCGGTGAACGCCGGGCCATGGATGGCCCGGCAGGAAGATGCTCCAGGGACGGCTGCTTGCGCCGCACGTGCCGAAGCCGGGAAAACATCAAGTCAGACGGGCCTATAGCTCAATTGGTTAGAGCAGAGGACTCATAATCCTTTGGTTCCAGGTTCGAGTCCTGGTGGGCCCACCAAACTCCTTCACTATGCTCCGCCGCTGTGCATGGACCCATAACGTGTCCGGAATGGACAGTTTATGGTATCCGGAGAAGCATAAAGTACCGGCTCTCCCGCCAACGGCTATCCACGCCGAAGGCCGCACGCTGACCGCTCGAAACAGAAAAACTTCCGCGCGGCGAAAAAAACCGCTCTGCAGTGCAACTAATCTGATTGACACCAATAATTCCGCTTTCGGAGCATCCGATTGAACAACCCGGAATCCGCTCGAGAGAACAGCTTTCTCGCGCTGACCCGCTCACACGGCGCACGCTTCCGCCGCCTGGCGCGGATGTATGCGCAGGGGGGCTACGCCGAAGATCTTTTGCAGGAAATCTGGCTGCAGATCTGGCGCAGCCTGGAGACCTTCAAAAGCCGTTCGACGCTGGAAACATGGGCCTATCGGATCGCCCTTAATACCTGTCTTGGCCATCGGCGTGCGGTGCGGCCGGCAGCGGATTCAATTGATGAATTGACAAACACCATCGCGGCACCGGACATCGACGATGACTTCAGCCTGCTTGAGGATTTTGCTGCCAGCCTGAATGCCGTGGATCGCGCGGTGCTCCTGTTGCACCTGGACGACCGCAATGCAGACGACATGGCGGACATCGTCGGAATTTCCCCGAACGCGATCGCCATACGCCTCACCCGCATACGCAAGCAGTTTGAAACCCGTTACATAGAGGAATAGCGCATGAACCTCGATGAACTTCGTCATGAGTGGCAGGCCGCCGGCAACAACAGCGAATCGGAAAAACTCCTGCACGACGTGCAGCAACGCAGCGCGCGATTCGATCGCGAGACATCGCTGCGAACCCTCTACGGGGCGGCCAGCTTCCTGCTTCCCGTTCCGCTGGCAGTGTTCATATTCGAGATTGTGCCGTCGCAAACCGCACTCTTGCGAACCGTGGAAGGATTCATGCTCGCGTTCCTGCTGGCATGCGCGGGCATCGTCGTCGCGCTGGGCCTGAAACGTCGCCGGGACAGAATTCCGTCACTGAGCCTGCGGGAGTACCTGCAAGACCAGTTGGCTCGCGTGGAGCGCCAGGCCAGGCTGTTCCGCTCGATCAAGTGGTGGTTCTGGACCCCGTTGCTGGCGGGCTGGGCGCTTTATTCCATTGCCTTGCTGGCTGGCGCCTTCGAGCGCAATCTGTTTTCCCTGCTCAACCTGTTCCTGCTGCCGGCGCTTGCGTATTTCGGCATTCGGGCGGCAAACCGGTACCTGGAACGTGAAATCCTTCCGTGGCAGAAAAAATTTGCAGAAAATCTCCATGACATCGAGCTGGAGTAAAAAAGGCGGCCGACAAGGCCGCCTTGATCCGACTGTAATGCCTGGTCCAGATATAACGCTATTCCGCCAGGGGCATAAAGTATCTGACCATGTCGAGAGTACATGGTATTCGGGGCAGATAGCAGCGCGCGCTTGTCGGCCCCACCTATGCGACCTCTTCGATCACAAGCTTCCTCCCGTTGAACGCCACCGACTCGCCGGCCCGTGCGCCTTCGATCGCCTTGAAGATCGGAGCCATCGTGGAAATCCCCATGACCTCTCGGCCATCGCATGTGAACTTGCTGGTGGAAACGGCAATGACGAAGTATCTACCAGAGAGCCGCACGAGCGCGCCTTCGGTAACGGCAGACTTCGGCCCGAAGTCGATCTGTCTCAACTTGTCCGCCTTGTCGGCATGATCGTGGAGGTTGTCGTCCAGGGCTTCGGAGAGGTCGCTGGCAAGTTCAGCCTGGGCCTGCTCATCGTTCTCGACCGGTTCGCTTCGGTCGAGCCGGGCAGCCGCGACGTAGTCGAAATATTTTTCACGCGCGCTTTGCAGGGCCGCGCCCTCGAGCGAAAGCAGGGTTTCCTTGATGATGTGCTTGTCCATCGTTACCTCTTTGCGATGCCTCGTTCACCGGAAGCTTCGTGACATCGCCTATTCGTTGTCGGGGATTTCCGCACCCTGGTAGGGAATCCGTTTCAGGCGCGAATCACGGAGTATGCTCGTGACGAGCCAGACATAGGCCTGTTCAGCCGTATCGAAGCCAAGCACCGAGAACGACTCACCAAACGGGCATTCAGGAAAGTCCGGGTATCCGATGCGCAATACATAACGCTCGGGATCGCGGTCGAACTCGTCCTTGTAAACCTTGCGCAGGCCGTAACGGCTCGGGACGTCGTTGTCTTCGACGAACTCGACATGGCGGTTCTCCGCCAGCCGCTCGGCCAAGCCGCGGTCGCAGATGGCGTCGAAGAGGTCGAACGCGTCGATCAGCAGTCCCTTGCTGTGCGTCTTCCGATCCGAGATGGCGTAGACATTGGAGGCATCCCCGGCACCAGGCGCGCTCTCCAGGCGCAGGGCGGCATCGACACGGATGTCTTCCGGATCCAGCGGCGTGTCGAGCGCCAGGTCGAAAAGGGAACCGTCCTTGATACGGTACTCACGGTCGTAGCCCTTGTTGACGAGCTGCGAAACCGCGTCCACGACATCAACGACTTTCAGTCTCACTCCGAACTCCTCGCGCCTCTGCTCTTCACGGACGAACACGAATGATCGTCTTCCCCGGGCGTCGCTCGGCCGGGTTGAACGCGGCGACGGCGTCGTCGAGGGCCGAGACGCTGCCGATGTTCGTCCGCAGCCGTCCGTCCCGCACACGCTGGACGATCTCGCCCAGCCGGACGCGGTCGGCGACGACAACAAAGTCGATCGCCAGGCCGTCGGCGGGCCGCACTTCGGGCGGCCCGACAACGGACACCAGGGTTCCGCCGCTTCGAACCACGCCCGCGGACCGCTTCCCGATGTCGCCGCCGATGACGTCGAACACCAGGTCGACTTCGTCGAGGTCTTCGAGGACGTCGTTCTCGAGGTCGACGAATTCCTGCGCGCCGAAGTCGAGCGCTTTCTCACGGTCGGCGGTACGTCCGCTGCCGATGATCCAGGCGCCAGCCTCGCGTGCGAGCTGCGTTGCCATCGATCCGACAGCGCCGGCCGCGCCGTGCACGAGGACGCTCTGTCCCGCCCGAAGGCGGCCGTGCTCGAACAGTCCCTGCCACGCGGTCAGGCCCGAGATCGGCAGGCTCGCGCCCACCGTGAAATCGACATCGCCCGGCAGCGGCGCGAGGTTGCGCGCCTCGACGGCCGCGTACTCCGCCAGGGTGCCGTCGCGGGTCCAGTCGGTAAGCCCGAATACCCGCTGTCCGATCGACAGTCCCGTCGTGCCGTAACCGAGGGCGGTGACCACGCCGGCGAGCTCGTGCCCCGGGATCGACGGCGTCCGGTCGCGGTCGAGGCGATCGGTCCAGGTCGAGGGCCACGCCAGCTCGGTCGGGACGAATCCCGACGCATGAACCTGGACGACAACGTCGTTTATGGATGGCTGCGGCTCGGGCCGCTCCACCAGCTTCATTCCGGCCGTTCCCGCCGCCTGGTCGGTGACCACGATTGCCTTCATCGGTCGCCTCCCCGGGCCGGGTCGGCATCCTGCCTTTCCCGCTTCGGAAGGACCCAGTCGGGACGCGGGAAGTGACAGGTGTAGCCGTTCGGATAGCGCTCCAGGTAGTCCTGGTGCTCCGGTTCGGCTTCCCAGAAATCGCCGGCGGGCTCAAGCTCGGTGACAGCCTTGCCCGGCCACAGGCCCGACGCGTTCACGTCGGCGATCGTCTCTTCCGCCACCTTTTTCTGCTTGTCGTCGAGATAGTAGATCGCCGAACGGTAGGAGCTGCCGATGTCCCCGCCCTGCCTGTGCAGCGTCGTGGGATCGTGGATCTGGAAGAAGTACTCCAGGATGCGCCGGTAGCTCGTCTGCGTTGGATCGAAGACGATTTCAATGCCCTCCGCATGCGTGCCATGGTTGCGGTACGTCGCGTTGGGCGTGTCGCCGCCGGTGTAGCCGACGCGAGTCGCGACAACGCCTGGAAGCTTGCGGATCAGGTCCTGCATCCCCCAGAAGCACCCTCCGGCAAGTACGGCGCGCTCGTGCATGTCAAACCTCCTCAACCTGGTCAAGATATTCGCCGTAACCCTCGCGCTCCATGTCGTCGCGATGGATGAACCGGAGCGACGCGGAATTGATGCAATAGCGCAGGCCGCCGCGATCGGCCGGGCCATCCGTGAAGACATGGCCGAGGTGACTGTCGCCGTGAGTTGACCTGACCTCGGTCCTGATCATCCCGTGAGAGGTGTCCCGCAACTCGTTGACGTTCGCGGGAACGATGGGCCTGGTGAAACTCGGCCAACCGCAGCCCGACTCGAACTTGTCGGACGACGCGAAGAGAGGCTCGCCCGAGACGATATCCACGTAGATGCCGGGCTCCTTGTGATCGTTGTATTCCCCGGTGAACGGGCGTTCGGTGCCCGCTTCCTGGGTGACACGGCGCTGCTCCGCCGTCAGGCGGTCAATCGCCTCCTGCGACTTTCTATACTGCATAATCAGCCTCCAATACTTTGTTCGAGAGCCGGACGCGTTGCTGCCGGTTCTCGAAGGTAGATGCATCGTCCTGGTAGCCCCGCTTGTCGGTCAGGGGCGGATGGCCATGGTGGCCCTGTCCAGGTTCCGTTTGGTCTCGAATTGGTTCTTGATTGTCCAAATGATGGAATTGCCCTCATCCGCGCGCATGGTCCTGGATCATTTGCTGGCCACCCTTGATGTCGGTGTAACCCATTTCACGGTCTGCGACATACGTGACGGCTGGGGAATGCGCTTCGACGCCTGCAGGACGGCGAGCCTGCATTACTGCCTGGCGGGTGACGGCAGACTGACCGTCAATGGCATGCCATCCATTCAACTTGAGCAGCACACGTTCGTACTGTTGCCGCCCGGGATAGCGTACCGGATCGAAAGCGCCTCGCCGGAACCGGCGCGGCTCGAGCACCGTGTGCGCTTGTGCGGGGTTTCGTCGCAGGAGTCCGTTCCGACGCTGACCGCCGGCGAAGGCCAGCCGGGCATCGCCACCGCCTGCGGCGAACTCCGCGTGGGATGGGCCGGCGGGCTGGACCTTTTCTCCTCGCTGGGCGAACCGCTGGTGGTGCGCTTCGGGGGCGACGAAAGCCTGCAGGACCAGTTTGTGAAGTTGCTCGCCGAGTCGTCCCGCCCGGGTGTGGGATCGCGCGTGCTGACCGAGGCATTGCTCAAGCAATGCCTCGTCCTGGCGTTGCGGCGCTGGATCGAACACGAGCCCTCGCCGTTGCCCTTGTTGCCCTGGCTGGCCGGCGTGGCCGACAAGCGGCTTGGCCGCGCGCTGCGCGCCGTTTTCGAGCGGCCCGCCACTGCGTTCACCGTGGAAGGCCTGGCGACGATCGCGGGCATGAGCCGGTCGGCGTTCGCCGCCGCATTCCGGCGCGCCTTCGGCCAATCGCCGATGAGCCTGGTCAAGCTGGTGCGGCTGCGCCGCGCGAGCGAGCTGCTGATTACCACGGCGCTTCCGGTGGCCGATATTGCCAAGCGCGTCGGGTTCTCCAGCAGGAGCAATTTTTCTCTCGCGTTCAACCGGCTTCATGGCATGGACCCGAGCCGCTTCCGCCGTACGTTCACCGTCCTTGCAGACGGATAGCATGCGGCGCACGCAGGAAGAAGCCGGCAGGCGGACGCTCAGTGCCGATGATGCCTGTGCACCAGCGCATGCCCCCAGCCTTTGGAGATCAGCCATCGGTTGACGGGAAAAGCGGCCGCGCCGGCGATCAGCAATGCGACGGCGAGACTTGCCCAGAACAGCAGGCTGTCAATGCCGGCATCCATCGCGCCCGGGATCACCAGCATGATGGCGTTGTCGACGATTTCCATGATCCCGATCGAAACGGTGTCCGCGGCAAGCGCGGCACCGGCGGCCGAGCGGAACGCGAGGCCCGCGCGCAGCATCGGCAGCATGGTGAGTGCATAGCCGAAGACGAAGGCGAGAATGACCGCGAGCACGATGGTCTCGACGTTGCCCCAGCCGAGCGCGGTGCCGATGACCATGCCCAGGACTTCGCCGATCCCGCAGCCCGTGAGACAGTGCGCCGTCGCGCTGAAGGCCAGCCGGTTGATGGACGGTGACGGCACACCGTTGTGATGGTTTGCGTGGTCCATGACTTGCTCCTTTCGCACCAGCCGGTGCCATTCGCTATCGCGTCGCGCCGCCTTCCTGCGCCAGGTCCTCGAGGATCGGGCAGTCCGGACGATCGTCGCCGTGGCAGTTTTCCGCGAGCTGCCTGAGCGTGTCGCTCATGGCCTTGAGCTCGCGAATCTTCGCTTCCAGTTCCGCGACATGCTCGAGCGCAAGGCGTTTCGCTTCCGCGCTGCTGCGATTCCTGTCCTGCCAGAGATCCAGCAGCACGCCGATCTGCCTGATGGAAAATCCCAGCGTGCGCGCGCGCTTGATGAACTGCAGCGTGTGCACGTCCGAGGCGGTGTAGATGCGGTAATTCGTGAACGTGCGATTCGCCGGCGGGATCAACCCGATCTGCTCGTAGTGACGAATCATTTTCGCGCTCACGCCGGACGCTTCGGACGCCTCGCCGATGTTGAAGAACCCCTGTTCGCGGGCCGCGGACATTTCCGGCCGGGGTTGCGTTTTACGGGACATGGGCTCTCACCTCTTCTCGATCCATGCGTTCAACAGGACGCGCCGTTCATGAACTCACTTCTGCCTCGCTTCGCCCGGCGAGGCGGCGGGCTGCCAGCGGCGCAGCAACAACGCGTTCGTCACCACGCTCACGCTGCTGAACGCCATGGCGGCGCCCGCGAGCATCGGGTTCAGCAGGCCGAAGGCCGCGAGCGGGATGCCTGCGAGGTTGTAGACGAAGGCCCAGAAGAGATTCTGGCGGATCTTCCGGTACGTGCGCTTCGAGACCGCGATCGCATCCGCAACGCGCAGCGGGTCGTCATGCATCAGCGTGATGCCGGCCGTCTGCATCGCGACGTCCGTGCCGCTCGCCATGGCGATGCCGACGTCCGCCGCCGCGAGCGCGGGCGCATCGTTGATGCCGTCGCCAACCATCGCGATTCGCGCGCCGGAGGTTCGCAATGCCGCGATCGCTTCCGCCTTGTTCTCGGGCAGGACGTCCGCGCGGACGTCGTCGATCCCCAGTTCGCGCGCCATCATCCCGGCGCTGCCGCGGTTGTCGCCGGTCACCATGACCGTGCGAATGCCTTCCGCGTGCAGGCGGCGGATGGCTTCCCGTGCCGAGGGCTTGACCGTGTCCGTGAACAGTACGACGCCGATCAGTTCGTTTCCGCTCGCCGTTTTTCGCGCCAGCCAGGAAACGCTGCGTCCGGCCGTGACGTGCGACGCGGCCACGGCGTCCAGTCTCGATGCGCGAACGTCCAGCTCTTCCATCAGCCGGCGGCTGCCAAACCAGGTCGTTGCGCCGTTCACGGTCGCGCGCATGCCGCGTCCCGGCAGCGCGGTGACGTCATGCGCATCGTTCGGCATGATGCCCGCGGCGCTGGCGGCGTCATGTATCGCCTGCGCAAGCGGATGCCCGCTGCCGCGCTGGATGCCGGCGGCAATCGCAAGCAGCTCGCCTTCCGTCATGCCGAACGCCGTCATCGCGTCCACCCGCGGACGCCCTTCGGTGAGCGTGCCGGTCTTGTCGAACGCGACGACATTGACGGCCTGCGCGGTTTCCAGCGCTTCGGCGTCCTTGATCAGGATGCCGTTGCGCGCGGCGATGCCCGTGCCCGCCATGATCGCCGTCGGCGTGGCGAGCCCGAGCGCGCACGGACACGCGATGACGAGCACGGCGACCGCGTTCAGCGTCGCCTGCGTCCAGTCGCCCGTCGCAACGCCCCAGGCGAGCAGCGTGACGGTCGCGATGAGAATGACCACGGGCACGAACACGCCGCTGACCCGATCGACCAGCCGCTGGATGGGCGCCTTCTTCGCCTGCGCGGTTTCGACCAGGCGGATGATGCGCGCGAGCAGGGTTTCCGCACCTGTCGCCGTCACTCTTATATAAAGGAGCCCGTCGAGGTTCACGGCGCCGCCCGGAACCGCGTCGCCGGTTTCGCGCGTGACCGGCATGCTCTCGCCCGTCAGCAGGGACTCGTCGATTGCGCTGCGCCCGCGCACGATCTCGCCGTCGAGCGGCACGCGTTCGCCGGGCCGCACCATCAGTTCGTCGCCGGCATTCACGTCATCGATCGGCACTTCGACGTCACGGCCGTCGCGCACGACACGCGCGGTGTCGGGCCGCAACGCCTGCAGCGCGCGGATGGCTTCGGTCGTCTGGCGCTTCGCGCGCGCCTCCAGCCACTTGCCGAGCAGTATCAGCGTCACGATCACCGCGGACGCCTCGAAGTACAGGTGCACGGGGCCCGCGCCTTCGTGCGTCAGCAGCGTGTACACGGAAAGACCGTAGGCCGCGCTCGTGCCCAGCGCGACGAGAAGATCCATGTTGCCGGTACGGGCGCGCACGGCTTTCCAGGCGGACCGGTAGAAGCGCGCGCCCAGCCAGAACTGCACGGGCGTTGCGAGCAGCCACTGCACCCGGCCCGGCAGCATCCAGTGCAGGCCGAACCACTCGCCGGCCATCGGGATGAGCAACGGGAGCGACAACACGGCGGCGGCGATGACGGGCCAGGCGCCGGGCAGCTTCGGTGCGCGGGGCGCCTCCGAAGCCGCGGACACCGATGACGCCTGGTAGCCGGCGTCGCGCACCGCGGCGACAAGGCTTTCCGTGCTCGCGCCCGTGACCTCGACTTCGGCCCGTTCCGTCGCGAGATTCACGGCGGCGGTTTTCACGCCCGGCACGGCGCGCAACGCCTTTTCGACGCGCCCGGCGCAGGATGCGCAGGTCATGCCGCCGATCGCGAGCGAGACGGTCTCGCCGCCCACCGTGTAACCGGCCTTCCGCACGGCTTCCGCCAGCGCCGCGGGGGAAACGGCGCCGCCGGCGTCCACGCGCGCCCGTTCCGTCGCCAGGTTCACGGCCACGGACGTCACGCCGGGCACCTGCTGCAGCGCCTTCTCGACGCGAACGGCGCAGGACGCGCAGGTCATGCCTTCGATGGGAAGTTCGAGATTCCGTGTTGCGGGTGCGTTCATGGCAGCTCTCCTGTTTCGACAGGATGCATCCTGGGCCTTCCCATGATGGGAAGGTCAACAGGATGTGCGGCCAGGAGACCTCGAAAGCAAGTTCGGCCGGAAGCTACAGTTGCCAGCGCAGGCCGGCGTAGGCCGACAGCGGCGCGCCGGGATACAGCACGCGCGCGCCTGCATCCGCCCTGTTCAGCACGCCGAGCGTGGCGATGTAATCCTCGTCGAGCAGGTTCCTGAGTTCCGCGAACAGCTCCCATTCGGCGCCCGAGTAGCCGGCGCGCAGGCCCAGCAGGGCGTGGCCGTCCACGGTGTAGGTGTTGCTGAAATCCGCGAACCGCCTGCCGACGAAATCAAGGGTCGGGCCGATGTAGAAACCGCCGACGTGGCGGTAGAGCACTTCGCCGCGCACGAAGTAATCCGGCGCCGCCGGCAGGACATTGTCGCCGTAGACCGGATCGGCATCGAAGGAGAATTCGTTCACGGTCACGCTCAACAGCGGTTCGATGCGATGCGTTTCACCGCCGACCGCAAGGCTCGCGCCCAGCAGCGCCTCGATGCCGGCATGAATGGTGCGATCGACGTTCGTCGCGAGGCTGTTGCCCGGCGCATCGGGATCGTCGACGGAAAGAATCTCGTCACGGATTTCCGCGTAATACGCCGCAACATCCCAGTGCCAGCGCAGGCCGTTTGCCCCGGACGACCTGCCGCGCGTGCCGATCTCGAGCACGGTGCCGCGCATCGGATCGAGCGCCGTATCGCTGCCGCGAACATCGTCCTCCAGTTCGAAGTTCGTCGGCGCTTCGAACAGCCGGCTGAGGCTGCCGAACCATTCGCTGTTCGCGTCCGGCGCGTAGATGACGCCGACGCGCGGATTCACGCCCGTGTAGTCTTCCTGCGGATTGCGGACGCTGCCGTCGAGCACGCGCGTCGTGCGCACCTCGCGGCCGGCATCGACAAGCTGCACGCCGTAGATCAGTTTCCACGCCGGCGCCAGCTGCCAGCGGTCGACGACATACGCTTCGAGACTGTGCGCGTCGTTGTCGACATGCTCCGTCAGTCCGTTGCGGCGGCCGGCGGCGTTGCGATAGTTGCCGCCGTCGACCGCGCCTTTTGCGTAGTTGACGCCGGTGATCACGTCATGATCGCCGGCGCGCAACCGGTAGCGCAGCATCGCGCCCGCGTCGCGATGATCGGTGTCGATCAGCAGGCTGAACACCTCGACGCCGTCGATCACGACCGGCTCGACGATCGGGTGATACAGCGACTGCTCCTCGCGGGACAGGCCGAACTCGAACTCGCTGCGCGCGTCGATCGCCCAGTTCCACTTCACCGCCAGGCGGGTCGCTTCGACATGCTTTCCGTAATCGCCGTTGATCGCCGCGGGATCGGCCTGGTTGGGATCGGCTTCGACTTCCGCGCGCGTGAGCGCGCCCGGCAACTCCTGTTCGTTGACGAGATGGGTGGCGTAAACGCGCATCGTGACGTCGTCCGAGTGCCGCCAGCCAAGGCTGGCGTGCACGGCCTCGCGGTCCTGCCTGCTGTGATCGCGATAGCCCGCCCATGATTTCGCATCGAAGGTCGCCAGCGCGTCGAAGGCATCCAGCACGACGCCGCCCGTTGCGCGCAGCGTGCGCGAGCCGTGACTGCCGCCGTTGACGAACAGGCTCAGCGGAGAAACGTCGCGCGCGGTCGGCGAGATGAAGTCGATCGCGCCGCCCAGCGTGCTGGCGCCATAGCTGAGCGCGTTCGCGCCGCGCGCCACGACAGCCAGGCGCGCGCTGAGCGGGTCGATGATGCGGTTGTGGTTGTTGCCGTCCGCGGCCGTGACCGGCAGGCCGTCCTGCAGCAGCTTGACGCCGTTCCTGTCGTAATCCGTCGCGTCGAGGTTGGAACCGCGGCTGGAAAAGAACACCTCCTCGGAACCGGCGCTGCTTTCGGACCACATGCCGGGCACATAACGCAGCATGTCGGCGAGGTTGGCGACGCGGCGCCGATGGAACTCCTCGCCGGAAATCACGCTCACGCCGCCTGGAATCGCGTCGCGTTCCAGCTCGCTCCATGCCCTGACCCGTTCCCCGTTGACGACGACGGCATCGAGTTCGGTCGGCTCCTCCTGCGCCGGCGCGGAATCCGCGGCGAACGCGCCGGCAAGTGCGAGTGCGGCGTACAAGGCCCTGCGTTTCATCCGGTTCCTCTCGAACTTTTCATGATTCGGAATTCATTCATGCGCGCGCGGGAGGCAGGCGATGACGGCGGCGATTCTAGCAACGCAGGAAGCCGGCAAAGGTGCGGCAAATTGTCGCAGTCCGTTCGGCGAAACGCGGACCGGTCACTATAATCCTCACTCCCCACGGAGCATCGACGTGATTGCCAGACCCGCATCCCGCCTGTATCCGCGCGGCCGGCTTGCCGTGCTGCTGCACATTCGCCTGCTGGTGCTGGCGCTTGTGACGCTTGCACTGGCTGCAAGCTCGATCGGCGGTTTCCAGTCGCCCGTGGTTTCCGCGGGCACCGTGCTTGCGCTCGCGGCGGCCACGCTCATCCTGTGGCTGCGCGCCCGTCGCGATGACGAAGGCGCGCCGCTCGAGGCGTTCCTGCACCTGTGCGTCGATGTCTTCCTCGTCGTCACCTGGCTCGCCCTGTCCGGCGCCGCCGCGAACCCGTTCGTGTTCCTCCTGATCGTGCCCGTCGCGCTCGCCGCCGCCATGCTGCCGCCGCGGCTTGCGGCGGCAACCGTACTGCTTTCCGTTGCGGGCTATACCTCCCTGCTGTTCCTGCCCACGGGAACCGAAGCGATGCTCACGCTGCACGCGAACCACGACGAAGCGCTCGCCGTATCCGCAACCGGCGTGAATGGCGGGCAGGAATTCGCGCGCCACCTGTGGGGCATGTGGATCGCCTTCATCGTGACGACGATCTTTGTCGGCGCGTTCGTTTACTGGATCGCCTCGAACCTGCACCGGCGCCAGGCGGCGTTCAACGCGCTGGAGAAACGCCAGCTGCTGGAACAGAAAGTCGTCGCGCTTGCCACGCTGTCCGCGAGCACCGCGCACCAGCTCGCGACGCCGTTGTCCGTCATTCGCGTCGCCGTCGGCGATCTCATCGAGGACAAACGCGCGGCGGCGTTGCGCGAACCGCTCGCCAGGATCTCGGAACAGGCGCTGGCCTGCACGCGGATCCTCCGGCAGCTTGGCCGCGTCGCACAGAACATCGACGAACACAGCGGGAAGGCAACGACACTGGCGGCCTTGCTTCTGGACATCGCAACGGAATTGCGCGCGCTGCGGCCCGAGGCGGCGCCGGTCATCGAGATCGAGGAATGCGAGCGCGAGCGGGCTGTCCATGTCGACGGTTCGCTGCGGCTGGCGTTCATGGCGCTGCTCGACAATGCCGCAAAGGCATCGCCGCATGACGTTCGCGTGGAGACGGCGCGCCGCGGCGATGCGTTGGAAATCCGCGTTCTCGATCGCGGGCCCGGCATGCAGGCGACGGCCGGCGCGCGAAACGCGAAAGGCATGGGCATCGGCATCCTGCTGGCGCGGGCGTCATTGCAGAGCGTGAACGGCAGTCTCGAGTATCACGCGCGGCCGGGCGGCGGCACGATCGCGCACGTGACGATCCCGCTGGCCGAACTGTCGGAGAACGCGTGATGGCATACCGGGTACTGATCGTCGACGACGACACCGCTTTTTGCGACACGTTGGCGGCGTCGTTTCGCCGCCGCGGGTGGGAAGCGCTCACCGCCGCGAACCTGGGCGAAGCCGAAGCGCAATTCGGACTGCGCCCCGATCACGTCGTGATCGACCTCCGGCTGGAAACGGAAAGCGGACTTGCGCTGTTGCCCCGTTTGCGCGCCGCGCTGCCGGAGGCGCGCGTTGTGGTGTTGACGGGCTACGCGAGCATTCCGATGGCCGTTGAAGCCATCAAGCTTGGCGCGACGAATTTCCTGACCAAACCGGTGGACACCGATGACATCCTCGCCGCCTTCAATCACACGGCGGGCGAGTCCGGCCCTGCGGAGCCGGCGGAGCCGATGTCCGTGCGCCGCCTCACCTGGGAGCACGTGCAACGCGTGCTGAACGACAACGATGGCAACATCTCGGCAACGGCGCGCGCGCTCGGAATGCATCGCCGCACCCTGCAGCGTTTTCTCGCGAAAAGGCCCGCGAAACGCTAGCCGCGGGCAAAGAGATCTTTCACCCCTGCGGCGACTCCGGCGCGCCGTCGGCCGCGCGCTTCCCAGCCGAAAGATGAGAGCAGTCGCCGCCCGGCGACTGGCGGAAACCCGCGCTTCCGTATCCCAGCTCGATCGCCGGCGACTTCCCGATCAGGTAGCGGGAGTGCGCGCCATCGACAAGGCCCGCGTCCACCACCCAGGCTTCGACCGGACCGCCGTCGGTCGCCACGGTCTCGCTTCCGGTGACGTCGGCTTCGAAAGCGCCGATTCCCTTGTCGTACTGGTAGAACGGCAACTCAAAATGCGCGTCCGCCTCCAGGGGCAATGCCGCGAAGGTCAAGCCCCAAAGATTGCCTTCCCAGACGGGATTCGACAGCGGCAGGTCAATGGCGGCGGTCTCGCCGTTTTTCGTCCTGCTGCCGGCAACGCGGTCGTCCGTGTATCGCAGGTCCACGTCGTGCGAACGTCCGCGCGTGCTGCGGAAACGGCTCTGGAATTCGATCGGCTTCAGATCCTTCCTGGCCAGCAGGAACGTGTCGCGCATGTCGAAAGCACCGTCGCCGCCGTACTGGTGAATCACAATGCGCAAGGCCGGAACGCCTTCGTGGTCGACGAACTCGACGGTCTGCAAGGTATTCCCGAACTTCACTTCGCCCTCCGCGGTGGTCCGGTACATCGTGAAGCATTGCGTCGTTTCGGTGAGCCGGTAACCGTCCGGTTCGACGACGGCAAGCGGCAGGGCAAGCAGCAGGCTGGCGATCATGAGCGTTTCCTTCTTGTTTCCTGTTCCAGTCGAAGACCGTTTCCAGGCATGAAAGTTCTTGCGGCTCCTTCCATGAGTACGCACACGCCTTCGCGTCACCCTGGCCGCGGCCATGCAACCATGCGCAAACGAAACGCAGACCGGACAGCAGCGCGCGGCCGGCGTTTCCTGTTGACTCATTCATATCTCCGTGGTTATATATTAATTCATAGCCAATGAGTTATGAATAACGATGCGAAACGCTCCCAACGTGCTCTTCAGAACGCTCGCCGATCCCACGCGGCGGGCCCTCTTCGAGCGCCTGTGCCGCGAGGGCGAGCAGACGGTTCGCGCGCTGACCGCGGAAGCCGGCATCTCGCAGCCGGCGGTGTCGAAGCATCTTGGCGTCCTGAAGCGCGCCGGCCTGGTGCGCGACCGGCACGAAGGACGCCAGACGCACTACCGCGCCGAGATTCGCGCACTGGCGCCGCTCGTCGACTGGACACGGGAGATGGCAAGCTTCTGGGAAAGGCGCTTCGACGACCTCGAAGCACTGCTCGAAAGGATGGACCAATGAACGATGTATCGACAGAAACACGCACCGTCGTCGTCGAGCGCGATATCCCGCATCCGCCGGAGAAACTCTGGCGCGCGCTCACGCAGCCGCACCTCATCGAGGAGTGGCTGATGAAGAACGACTTCCGGCCCGCGGTGGGCCATCGCTTCACGCTGAATGGTGACTGGGGCGGCGTGCTGGACTGCGAGGTGCTCGCGCTCGAGCCGAACAGGACGCTGTCCTACACCTGGAACTTCGCGCATGACGATGCCGCCTACAATCTGCAAAGCGTCGTGACCTTCACGCTCACGCCGACGAACGCGGGCACGCGCCTGCGCATGGAGCAGTCGGGTTTCCGGCCGGAGCAGAAGCAGGCCTTCGGCGGCGCGAAGCATGGCTGGCAGCAATTCTTCACGAACCTCGAAGCGCTCCTGGCGCGGACGGCCTGAAGCTCGCCGACACAAATCACAATCTTTGAAGGAGATCACAATGAGCCGCTGGATCCGACAGATTCACCGCTGGCTGGCCATCGTCTTCACGCTGACGGTCATCGCCAACTTCGCCGCCATGACGCAGGGGCCGCCGCCGGCCTGGGTGACCTATTCGCCGCTGCTGCCGCTGTTCCTGCTGCTGTTCAGCGGCCTGTACCTGTTCGCGCTGCCGTACGTGAGCCGGCGCGCAGGGGTGACGCCATGACCGGAAAGACGAACAAACCCGCCGCGGCCGAAAATGCGGAATCCGCATCACGCCTGATCGACGCGCGAATCGACGCACTCGGCGACTGGCGCGGCGAGGCGCTCCGGAAAGTCCGCGGTGTCATCCGCAAAGCGGAGCCCGCCGTCATCGAGGAAGTGAAATGGCGCAAGCCGTCGAACCCGCTCGGCGTGCCGACGTGGTCCTGCGGCGGCATCATCTGCACCGGCGAGACCTACCGGGACAAGATCAAGCTCACCTTCGCGAAGGGCGCGTCGCTTGAAGATCCGTCGGGCCTGTTCAATGCGAGCCTCGATGGAAAAGTGCGGCGCGCGATCGACATTCGCGAAGGCGACAGGATCGATGAAAACGCGCTCACAAAACTCGTTCGTGAAGCCGTCGCACTGAATCATGGCTGAGAAGAAGACAAAGGACGGCGTGAAGCTGCTTTCCGGCGGCAATCCGCAGATCCCGAAAGGTCATGGCGATGCGCCCGTGCAGGCGTACATCGACGCGATGCCGGGCTGGAAAAGCGACGTCGGACGCCGTATCGACGCGATCGTCGTGCGTACCGTTCCAGGCGTGCGCAAGGCCGTCAAATGGAACTCGCCTTTCTACGGCGTCGAGGACGGTCTGTGGTTCCTCAGCTTTCACTGCTTCGCGAAGTACATCAAGATCGCCTTCTTCCGCGGCGCGTCGCTGCATCCGCCCCCGCCGGTCGCATCGAAGCACAAGGACGTGCGCTACTTTCATGTCCACGAGAACGACGA
>DASVCH010000158.1:0-2057 GCA_036381715.1 Gammaproteobacteria bacterium
ACAGGACATTACGCGCGCGTGCGGCGTGACCGCGGCAGGACGGAGTTGCTGAAGGGCCGTGACGCGAACAAGGACCAGAGCTATTTCCTGCACGCCGTACCGGAAACGGCGCTGGCGAAGACGCTGTTTCCGCTCGGCGAGATCGAGAAAAACGCCGTCCGCGCGCGCGCCGAAAGCGCCGGCTTCGCGAACTTCGACAAGAAGGACTCGACCGGCATCTGCTTCATCGGCGAGCGGCCGTTCCGCGAGTTCCTGCAGAAGTACCTGCCGGTGAAGCCGGGAAGCATGGTGACGCCCGCAGGCGACATTGTCGGCGAACACCAGGGCCTGACGTACTACACGCTGGGCCAGCGCAAGGGCCTGCACATCGGCGGCACGAAGAACGGTGACGAAGCGCCGTGGTATGTCGTCGGCAAGCGCATGGAGACAAACGAACTCGTCGTCGCGCAGGGCCACGATCATCCGCTGCTGTTTCACGACTCGCTCGACGCCGTGTCCCTGCACTGGATCAACGCTGCGCCGGAAACCGGAACGCCGCTTGCCGCGAAGACGCGTTACCGGCAAGGCGACCAGGCCTGCCGTATTTCGGAATGCGGTGACGGCCGCGTCCGGGTGGCGTTCGATACGCCACAACGCGCGGTCACGCCCGGGCAATATGTCGTTTTTTACGACGGTGACGTCTGCCTGGGCGGTGGCATTATCGAACGGACGTGCGACTCCGGTGCGTAGGGCGGACTTTCAAACAGCCTGTCATACAACGACAATACGCGCATGACGTATTCCATCGAAGACCGCGTTCTCGCCCTCGCCGGCCTGGTCCAGGCCGCCTGGCTCACCGACCGCGTCGCCTATACCGGCCAGGCCGAAGACGCCGCGCTGGACGCGACGCTGGGCTCGCTGTTCAGTTTCCAGGCAGCGGATGTCGCGGGCGTGTTCGGCGGCCGCAGCCGGGTTCGTCCCGGCCTCGAGATTCTCGCCCGCGTGCTCGACAACCGCGGCAAGCCGGAAGACGCGCGCCTGACGCGCTACCTTGTTTCGCTGACCGGTCATGCAAGGCGCGCGGAGCAAAACGAAGACCTGATGGCCGCGCTGCGCCGGGGCCTTGAGCGCGCCGAACTGCAGAAAAGCCATTTCGAAGGCTGGGACGCGCCGGTGATGGCAAGCCTCGCCGATATTTATGTCCGAACGGTGGGCACGCTGGAGCCGCGCATCATGGTCAGCGGCGAGCCGGCGCGCCTGCAGAATCCGGTCAACGTCGATCATATCCGCGCGCTGCTGCTCGCCGGCATTCGCGCCGCCGTGTTGTGGCGGCAGACCGGCGGACGGAAATGGCAGCTGGTCCTTTCCCGCGGCAAGCTCCGCCAGGCCGCCGAGCGCCTGCTGGCCGCGTAGGGCGCGCCTTGCCCGCCGCTTCAGGATGACGGGCGAAGACTGCCGGCGGCTTGATCGATGGAGCCGCGCGCGCCACTCCTTTATAATGTGCGCCCTCGTCCGGCTGCTTGCCGGCCGTTCCCTCTGATTCACGACTTCACCACTCAGCCGGAGGCCTCGATGTCCGACAGCTTCAAATCGCGCACGACCCTGAAAGTCGGTGGCAAGGAATTCACCTTTTTCAGCCTCAAGGCGCTGGAAGAGCAGTACGGCGTCTCGCGCCTGCCCTTCACGCACAAGGTCCTGCTGGAAAACCTGCTGCGCCATGAAGACGGCGTGAACGTCACGGCGAAGGACATCGAAGCGCTGGCGAAGTGGGATTCGAAAAGGGAGCCGGACACCGAGATCGCCTTCACGCCCGCGCGCGTGATCATGCAGGACTTCACCGGCGTGCCCGCGGTGGTCGATCTGGCCGCGATGCGCGATGCGGTCACGAAGCTTGGCGGCGACGCGAAGAAAATCAATCCGCTCTCGCCCGCCGAACTCGTCATCGACCATTCCGTGCAGGTCGATTTCTACGGCACGCCCGAATCGCTCGCGAAGAACAACCGGATCGAATTCGAACGCAATCGCGAACGCTACGAGTTCCTGCGCTGGGGCCAGACGGCGTTCGACAATTTCGCCGT
>DASVCH010000159.1:0-10418 GCA_036381715.1 Gammaproteobacteria bacterium
GTCGAGGCGATCGACGGCCGCGGAAAGTTCGAACGCGACGCCTGGCAGCGCGATGCCGGCGGCGGCGGAATCAGCCGCGTATTGAAGGAAGGCGCGGTGTTCGAACAGGCCGGCGTCGGTTTCTCGCATGTCATGGGCGAACAATTGCCGCCATCGGCGTCGGCAAACCGGCCGCAGCTTGCGGGCAAGGCCTGGCAGGCGATGGGCGTCTCGCTGGTCTTTCATCCGCGTAACCCCTACGTGCCGACCACGCACATGAACGTGCGGTTTTTCGCCGCGGGCGACGGTGAGGACGCGGTGTGGTGGTTCGGCGGCGGTTACGACCTGACGCCGTACTATCTTTTCGAAGACGACGCGCGCCACTGGCATCGCGTCGCGCAGGGTGCGGTCACGCCGTTCGGCCATGACCTCTATCCGCGTTTCAAGCAATGGTGCGACGAGTATTTCTGGCTGAAACATCGCAGGGAAGCGCGCGGCGTCGGCGGCCTGTTCTATGACGATTTTCACGACGGTGACGCCTTCGCACTGACGCGCGCCGTCGGCGAAAGCTTCATGCGCGCGTATGCGCCGATCGTCGAACGCCGCAGGGACATGGCCTACGGCGAACGCGAAAGGAATTTCCAGCTCTATCGCCGCGGCCGTTACGTGGAGTTCAATCTCGTCCAGGATCGCGGCACGCTCTTCGGCCTGCAATCCGGCGGGCGTACCGAATCCATCCTGATGTCGCTGCCGCCGCTGGTGCGCTGGGAGTACGGTTACGAGCCGGAACCCGGCACAAGCGAGGCGAAGCTTTACGAGGTGTTGCGCGAACCGCGCGACTGGCTGTAGAGGCGCCGCGCATGAATCGTCCACGCTTTCATCTTGCCTTCCCGGTTCGCGACATCGAGGCGACGCGGGATTTCTTCGTCGGGATTCTCGGCTGCAAGGCCGGCCGCGAAGCGGAACGCTGGATCGACTTCGATTTCTTCGGGCACCAGATTTCCGCGCACCTCGTCGATGAAAATGAAACCGGCGCGCACAACGAGGTCGACGGAAAGCAGGTGCCCGTACGCCATTTCGGCCTGATCGTCGAATGGGAGCAGTGGGAGCGCCTGGCGGAAAGGCTGCGGCGCGCGCAGGCGGAATTCCTGATCGAGCCTCATGTGCGCTTTGCGGGCGAACCCGGCGAACAGGGAACGTTCTTCGTCACGGATCCGTCCGGCAACGCGCTCGAGTTCAAGACCTTTCGCAGCGAGGCCGAGGTTTTCCGCCGCGCGTAAGCGCTACGGCCCGCTCCATTCCATGTTCTCGAGGTAGGCGCGCAGCTGTCCGGCCGTGCGGAATTTCTTCTTGATGAGATCACGGCGCAGGCCGCTGCAGATCGCCTTGATCTCGGGACGCAGCTTCGAATACTGCGCGCGTCCGCCGAGCGCGTCGTAGAAGATGCGGATGATGTCGTAGACATCTTCGGTGATGTTCTCGCGCGTCGGTCCGTGCCAGCGGTAGATGTCGATCAGCTTCACGGTGAAACCGATACCGTATCGGCTGACGATGATGTTGCCGCTGTGCAGGTCGCCATGATAGTCCTTCAGCTGGTGAACCTGCTCCATGCCGGTCGCCAGCGTGTACAGCAGGTGCAGGCCCTCGAATGGCGTCAGCCGCTTGCCGGGCTGCTTCTTCAGGAACTCCGTGAGCACCATGCCCTCGACGAATTCCGAAACGAGAAAGCGCACGTTGTGCCTGCGGAACTGCACCTGGTCGTGCGTAAGGTAGGGAATCAGGATGTCGCAGCGGCGCAGCTTGTCGAGCTTCTTGGCGTAGTAGGTGATGGCCTTGTCGCCGACGTTGCGCTCGGGATAGTAGAATTTCGCGGCACGCTTGATGCCGGTGGCGAGCTCGCGCACGCGATACACTTCGCCTTCCCAGCCCTTGCCGAGCAGGGCTTCGACTTCATACTTGTTCGCAAGCCTTCGGCCGGGCCTGAAGTCGAACGATTCGGGTTGGCGTTTTGCCGGCATGCGGATCCGCGGGACTCGAAAGGACGGCAGATGATACCGCGCCGGCAAACCCGGTGCTATTTCAGGCGCGCCACCTCCGCGTGTCGGAAGCAGCCGACCAGGTGATCGTTGACGACGCCGACCGCCTGCAGGTACGCGTAGACGATCGTGCTACCGACAAAACGAAAACCCCGCTTTTTCAGTTCCTTCGAGATGCGATCCGACAGCGGCGTCGAAGGCGGCACATCGCGCATGCGCCGGAAGCCGTTCTGCACCGGCCTGCCGTCCACGAAATCCCAGAGCCAGGCGTCAAAGCTGCCATACGCTTCCTGCACGTCGAGGAAGCAGCGCGCATTGTCGATCGCTGCGGCTACCTTGAGCCGGTTGCGCACGATGCCCGGGTCCTGCAGCAGCTTCTCGCGGCGTGCCGCGGTGAAACGCGCGACGCGCGCGGGATCGAAGTACTCGAACGCCCGCCGGTAGTTGTGCCGCTTGTTCAGGATGGTCGCCCAGGACAGTCCCGCCTGCGCGCCTTCGAGAATCAGGAACTCGAACAACACGCGGTCGTCATGCACCGGCACGCCCCATTCCTGGTCGTGGTAGTCAAGGTAGGCCGGCGTCGCTCCCGCGTCCGCCCAGCCGCAGCGTGTCCTTTCCATCCGCCTCGTCCGTCCCGTCCGCCAGATTCGCGGCGAGCATTCTAGCGCCGAGAGGCGAAAGGGCGGAAACGGATCGACCACCGCCGATCCGGATGCGGAACGAAAGACCTGGCTCATGTGCTGGCCAGCGTGTTTTCGGCACTCGTGCCTTCGCGTTCGCTGTCGGCGTCCGGCAGGTACGCAGGCGCCGCCATGATTGCCACCGAGGCAAACAGCGCGCAGAAAATTCTGAATTTGGTCATTTGATTCCCCTCCCCGTTGCAATTCCTGAATACGCGACGCGCGGGGGTTGGTACATCGGGTAAAAGCTCCAACGTGGGAAGGATCAACGGGAATACGTCAAATGTCGCGGCACGCCTGCCGTTTCGACGACGCGCGCCCGATGCACGTTCGGAAAATGATAGAGTCGACCTATGACGCTTACGGAACTTCGCTACATCGTCGCCGTCGCGCGCGAACGCCATTTCGGCCGCGCGGCCCGCGCCTGCTTCGTATCGCAACCGACGCTCAGCGTTGGCGTGAAGAAGTTCGAGGAAGAAATCGGCGTCGTGCTGTTCGAGCGGCAAAGCGGTGAAGTCGTCGTGACGCCCTCGGGGAAATCCATTATCGAACAGGCGCGCCGCGTGCTCGAAGAGACCGATCGCATCAAGCTGATCGCGCAGCAAGGTACCGATCCGCTGAAAGGCGAGCTGCGCGTGGGCGCGATCTACACGGTCGGCCCGTACCTGTTTCCGCACGTCGTACCGAGACTTCGAAAGCTCGCGCCGGATATGCCGCTGGTCATCGAGGAGAACTACACCGCGAACCTGCGCGAACGCCTCAAGCAATCCGAGCTTGACGTCATCATCGTCGCGCTGCCGTTCACGGAAGCAGGCGTCGTGACGTGGCCGCTTTACGAAGAGCCCTTCAGCGTCGTGCTTCCGGCCGGCCACCGCTGGGCGAAGAAGAAGAACCTGCGTTCGGCCGAACTGACGGAAGAAAACCTGCTGCTGCTCGGCAAGGGCCACTGCTTTCGCGACCAGGTCGTCGAAGCGTGCCCCGAATGCGTGGCGGGTTCCGCGGGCGAGCCGCTGCAGCACACGATAGAAGGCTCCAGCCTCGAAACCATTCGCCAGATGGTCGCGAGCGGCCTCGGCATCACCGTGCTGCCGGCGACGTCGCTCGATTACGGCTACGGCAGGAACAAGCTGCTGGTCGAAGTTCCGTTCGCCGGACGCACGCCGACGCGGACCGTGGTGCTGGCCTGGCGGCGAAGCTTTCCGCGCGTCGAGGCGATCGCGGCGTTGCGCCGTGCGATCTTCGACTGCCGCCTGGAAGCCGTTCGCTACCTCGACGAACCGCAGCCGGCCTGATAGAAAAACCCCGGCGCAAGGCCGGGGCTTCGTTCGACGCAAGCTGAAAAGCGATCAGCGCATGCCGCCGCAGTTGCCTTCGGCGCTCTTGTCCTTGTTTTCACCGCAGCTGCCTTCGGCGCCCTTGTCCTTCTTGCCGCCGCACTTGCCCTCGCCGCACTTGCCTTCCTTGCCCTTCTTCTCGCCGCATTTCCCTTCGCCGCACTTGCCTTCCTCGCCTTTCTTCTCGCCGCACTTGCCTTCGCCGCATTTTCCTTCTTCGCCTTTCTTCGGCGCGTCGCCGCCGGCGTCAAGCATGTAACCGCTGACGAGATTGCTCATGCTGAACGGCGAGGTGTCCGCGCTGGCGACGCCGACGGCGGTAGCGGCGAGTGCCGCGGAGATCGCAAGTGCGATCGGCTTGTTGGTCTGCTTGCTCATGTTTTTTCTCCCGCCAGATGTCCTGGCCTGCATTGTCTGCCCGGAAAGTCCGGGTCCCCTTTGTCGAGCGTTCCCCCAGGGTTGTTTCGGAAGACGCTTCCAGAAAATCGTCATAAACGCCATTGCACGGTCTCTTCCAGGTGTGCGCGAACCGGACGAATCAGTTCCGGCCGCGGTGCGACGATGGCAATGGCGCCATCGTCGTGCGGAATCAGCACGCCGTGGTAACCGTCCTCGTGGAACTCGCGCGTCCCACGCAACGGCTCATCCGCCAGCAACAGGACGCTCACCGGCTCGCCGTCGACCCGCATGACCAGGTGCGGCACGTCATGGCCGCGGAACGGGCAAAGCCCCGCGGAGATGACGTTTTCCAGCGGCTGGCGTGCATCAACGCCGCCATTTTCGAGCACCGCGCTCACCTTCACCGCTTCCGCCGGCCGCGTACTCGCGTCGAACACCAGCCGCGCCGGCTCGTGTTCGATGTGCCGGACAATTTCGGCGGGCAGGGACCGGGAGCCCGCGATCTGTCCCGCAAAAATTCCCACCAGCGCCGCCAGGACAATTCCCGCGGCCATCGTCATCCAGTGCCACGTCCGGCGGCGGCTTCCGCCGGCCTGGCTCCAGATCACGCGCGCCTTGAGATCGTCGGGCACCGGAATCCGCAAGGCAGCCTCAAGCCGGCGGTCCAGCGCCGCCTGCTCTTCGGCGAAAGCGGCACAGGCGCGGCACTGCAGGCGGTGCTCCAGCACGGCCGGGTCGCGCGAGCCGGGCTCCGCGCCGACGACCTGGCGGAATTCAAGGCAGGAGAGCGTCATCCCGTCACCTCCTGCGGCCGGCCGCTGCTCAGCGCGGCGGCCAGCTTCTTGCGCGCGCGAAACAGCCGGGTCAGCACCGTCGCCTGCTTCAGCTCCATCACGTCCGCGATTTCCTCCACCGAAAATCCGAGCAGCACCTGCATGACCAGCGGCTCGCGGTATTCCTCATCGAGTTGCGCGATATGCCGGCGAACCACCGCCAGTTCCGCGTCGTCTTCAAGACCCGGCCGGCTGTCCGCCAGCGGCACCTTGTCGAGTTCGACGCCGGCAGGCTTCGCGCGTTCGTAGTGCCGCGCGAGTTCCCGGCGCAGGATGGTGATCAGCCAGCCCTTGGCGGCGGCTTCCTCGCGCAGGCCATCCAGCGCCTTCCAGGCCCGCAGCAGCGTTTCCTGCACCAGGTCCGCCGCCAGCTCGCGGTCCCGGCACAGCCAGGCGGCATACCGGAACAGGTCGCCGTGAAAAGCGTTCACCAGCGCTTCGAAACGGTGCTGTCGGGCATTCATGGAGTCGATAGACCCGCGGGACGGCAATTTCATTTCAATCCGGAAGGGGAAAGGAAACCGGAAGTATAGTTCGCCGCGGATGAACGGCATCGCGGATTCGGCTAACCTGTGCACCCCTCGAACCGCGGAGTCGTCATGGCCTCGTCCAACGATGAAAGAACCGGTCCGGCGTCCGACCAGGGCCGCGCATTTCCCCGCTTCCGCGCACGCCGCATGCGCCGGGACGATTTTTCCCGCCGCCTGATGCGCGAGACGCATCTTTCCGTCAACGACCTCATTTATCCCGTGTTCGTGCTCGAGGACGACGGCGCGCGCGAACCGGTCGCGTCGATGCCCGGCATCGAGCGTCTCGGACTGGACCACCTGCTGCAGGAAGCCGAGCAACTCGCGCGGCTGCGCGTGCCGGCCATCGCGCTGTTTCCCGTGGTCGGCGCCGATGCCAAGACCGCTGACGCCGCCGAGGCCTGGCACGAGGACGGCCTCGTGCAGCGGACCGTGCGCGCGTTGAAAGCGGAGTTTCCGGAGCTCGGCGTCATCACCGATGTCGCGCTGGACCCTTACACCGTGCACGGGCAGGACGGCCTGCTCGATGAAACCGGCTACGTGATGAACGACGAGACCGTGGACGCGCTGGTGAAGCAGGCGCTGTCGCATGCCGAGGCCGGCGCGGACGTGGTCGCGCCCTCCGACATGATGGACGGACGCATCGGCGCGATCCGCGACGCGCTGGAATCGCGCGGCCACATACACACGCGCATCCTCGCGTATTCGGCCAAGTACGCATCGAGCTTCTACGGCCCGTTCCGCGACGCGGTCGGCTCCGCCGGCAATCTCGGGGCGGGCAACAAGTACACCTACCAGATGGACGTCGGCAATTCCGACGAGGCGCTGCACGAAGTCGCCGCCGACCTCGCCGAAGGCGCGGACATGGTGATGATCAAGCCGGGCATGCCGTACCTCGACATCGTGCGCCGCGTGAAGGACGAGTTCGGCGCGCCGACCTTCGTCTACCAGGTCTCCGGCGAGTACGCGATGCTCATGGCCGCGGCCGAGAACGGCTGGCTGGACGAGCAGGCCGTCATCATGGAATCCCTGGTCGCGATCAAGCGCGCCGGCGCCGACGGCGTCCTGACGTATTTCGCCAAGCGCGTGGCGGAGTGGCTGCACGGCTGATTCGTTGTTGACCGTGTTGCGGGATTGTTACAATTCGCGCACCTTTCAGCGCTTGCGAGCAGCCCATGGCCACCAAGACCTTTCTTTCCGGCGTTTTCGGCCGGTCGCCGGTCCGTCCCCTCCAGCAGCACATGGCGAAAGTCGTCGCCTGCGTCGGCGAGCTGGTGGATTTCTTCGAGGGCGCGATCGCCAACGACTGGGACCGGGCCGCGAGGGCGCGGGAAAACGTGTCGCGGCTGGAGAACGAAGCGGATGCGATGAAGACCGACATCCGGCTGCACCTGCCGAACTCGCTGTTCATGCCCGTGGCGCGCGCGGACATCCTTGACCTGGTCACCGTGCAGGACAAGGTCGCCAACAAGGCAAAGGACATCACGGGCCTCATGACCGGCCGCCGCATGCAGATTCCGGCGGGGCTTGGCGACGCCTTTGTCGCGTTCGTGAAGCGGGCGATCGATGCCGCGAAACAGGCCGAAACGACGGTGAACGAACTCGACGAGCTGTTCGAAGCCGGCTTCCGCGGCGCGGAAGTGGAATCGGTGGAATCGATGATCCGCGAGCTCGGCCGCATCGAGAAGGACACCGACAAGCTCCAGATCGAAATCCGCGCCACGCTCTTCAAGATGGAAAAGGACCTGCCACCCGTCGACGTGATGTTCCTCTACAAGATCATCGACTGGATCGGCGACCTGGCCGATCACTCGCAGCGGGTCGGCGCGCGCCTGCACCTGCTGCTCGCCCGCTGACCGTCAACCACCGATTCCGGCCGGAGTTTTCCATGGAATACGCAACCATCTACATCGCGCTTGCCGCGATTTTCGGCCTGTTCATGGCCTGGGGCATTGGCGCGAACGATGTCGCGAACGCGATGGCCACGTCGGTCGGGTCGCGTGCCATCACCATGAAGCAGGCGCTGATCGTCGCCGCCATCTTCGAGTTCACCGGCGCGGTGCTCGCGGGTGGCGCGGTGACCGCCACCATTCGCAAGGGCATCGTGGATCCGAAGGCGATCATGGGCGAGCCGCAGCTCCTCGTATTTGGCATGCTCGCCGCCCTGCTCGCCGCCGGCACCTGGCTTCTGATCGCCTCGCGCAAGGGCTGGCCGGTTTCCACCACGCATTCCATTGTCGGCGCGATCGTCGGTTTCGCCGCGGTCGGCATCGGCATGGAAGCCGTGCAGTGGGCCAAGGTCGGCGGCATCGTCATGAGCTGGGTGGTCTCGCCCGTCGTCGCCGGCACCATCGCGTTCCTGATCTTCACCAGCGTGCAGAAGCTCGTGCTGGAAAAGTCCGACCCGCTGACGCAGGCGCGCCGCTGGGTGCCGGTGTACATGTTCTTCGCCGGCTTCGCCATCACGCTGGTGACGCTGTTCAAGGGCCTGAAGTACGTCGGCATCGATCTGTCCACCGGCCAGAGCTACCTGCTCGCGGCCGTGATCGGCGTGATCATTGCGCTCGTCGGCAAGTTCTTCATCAGCCGCATCAAGGTCGATCCGGACGCGGATCGCGCGTTTCATTTCGCGACCGTCGAGCGCGTCTTCGGCGTACTGATGGTGGTCACGGCCTGCACCATGGCGTTCGCGCACGGCTCGAACGATGTCGCCAACGCCGTCGGCCCGGTGGCGGCCGTCATCAGCGTGGCGTCAAGCGGTGAAGTCGGACAGACATCCTCGCTGTCACCCTGGGTGTTGCTGCTCGGCGGCATTGGCATCGTGATCGGCCTTGCGACATTCGGCCGGCACGTGATGGCGACCGTCGGCGAAGGCATCACGCATCTCACCCCGAGTCGCGGTTTCGCGGCCGAGCTGGCCGCCGCAACGACCATCGTGGTGGCCTCCGGAACGGGCCTGCCGATTTCCACCACGCACACGCTGGTCGGCGCGATTCTCGGCGTCGGCATCGCGCGCGGCATCGCCGCCATCAATCTTGGCGTGGTGCGCGACATTTTCCTGTCGTGGATCATCACCGTGCCGGCCGGCGCCGTGCTCGCCGTCATCTTCTTCTACGGGCTGCGCGCGGCTCTTGGCTGGACCTGACCTTTACGCCCTGTTCGGACATCCGGTGAGCCATTCGCGCTCGCCGGAAATCCACCATGCCTTTGCCGCGCAGACCGGCGAAACACTGAAGTACGAACTGATCGACGTCGCGCCGGAAGATTTCGAATCGCGGCTGCGCGAGTTCTTCACCGGCGGCGGCGCGGGCTGCAACGTCACCTTGCCGCACAAGCTCGCGGCGTTCGAGTTCGCCGATCACGTCTCGTCCGACGCCTACCGGGCGGGCGCCGTGAACACTTTGGCGCTGCTGGAAGACGGCAGCCTGTTCGGCGACAACACCGACGGCGCGGGTCTCATCCGCGATCTCACCGTGAACCGTGACACATCGATCGAAGGCCGCCGCGTGCTGCTGCTCGGCGCCGGAGGGGCCGCGCGCGGCGCGGCCGGTCCGCTGCTCGACGAAGGACCGGCGGAACTCGTGATCGCGAACCGCCATCCCGGCAAGGCCATGCTGCTCGCGCAGTTGTTCGAGGAAACCGGCAACGTTCGCGGCATGTCGCTCGCGTCGGTTGCGGGCGCGTTCGACCTCGTCATCAACGCCACATCCGCAAGCCTGCGCAACGAGGTGCCCAACCTGCCAACAGAAATTTTCGCGGCGAATGCATTGGCGTACGACATGGTGTACGCGGATGCGCCAACTGTCTTTCTCGAATGGGCACGGGGAAACGGTGCGCACAGGGTCGCCGACGGCTGGGGAATGATGGTGGAGCAGGCGGCCGAATCGTTTTTCGTCTGGCGCGGCGTGCGGCCGGAAACGGCCGATCTGCTGAAAGGCAAAGGCGGGGCCGTGTAGGAGGCCGCTCCCGCGGCCGATGCAATCAATCCAGCGGACCCGCCGCCAGGTAAATGTCCTTCAGCCGCACGTAATGTTCGGCGGAATATTTCAGCATTTCGATTTCCTGGTCCTTGAGCCTGCGCGCCTTTTCCATCGGGTTGCCGCGATACAGCCAGCCGCTCTCGAGCCGCTTGCCGGGCGGTACCAGCGTGCCGGCGCCGATGAGCACGTCGTCCTCCACGACCACGCCATCCATGAGAATCGCGCCCATGCCGACCAGCACGCGGTCACCGACCGTGCAGGCATGCAGGATGCAACGGTGTCCGACGGTGACGTCCGCGCCGATCTTCAGGGGAATGCCGCCTTCCGGCGTGTAAGGTCCGTCGTGCGTGACATGCAGCACGGAGTTGTCCTGGATGTTCGTGCGCGCGCCGATCTCGATGAAATTCACGTCGCCGCGCGCGGCGACATGCGGCCAGATGGAAACGTCGTCGGCCAGCGTCACGGAACCCGCGACGACGGCCATGCTGTCGATGTAGACGCGCTTGCCGGTCTTCGGCAGGTGGCCCTGGAATTGCCGCATGGACATGTCTGCTTCACCTCAATGTCACGAGTTCTTCCGCCGTCGTCGGATGAATGGCGACGGTGTCGTCGAAATCCTTTTTCGTCGCGCCCATTTTCACGGCCACGGC
>DASVCH010000160.1:0-22092 GCA_036381715.1 Gammaproteobacteria bacterium
CGGGCTTCACCGACATCACCGGCACGGCCGGAGCGGACACGTTCACGCTGAGCGGGACGGGCAACATCAGCGGCACGATCAGCGGCGGTGGCGGCACGGACACCTTGACGGGCAACAACCTGGTCAATGCGTGGACGATCAGCGGCGCGAACGCCGGCAGCCTGACCGACACCAACGGCAGCAGCGACTTTACGGGCATCGCCACGCTGACCGGCGGCACGAACGATGACACGTTCACGCTGACAACGGGCACCGCCTCGTTCAACGGCAGCATTGCCGGCGGCGGCGGCACGGACACGCTGGCGGCGACGGACGGGACGAACGCGTGGACGATCAGCAGTGCGAACGCCGGCACGATGAACACCACGACCACGTTCAGCGCGATCAGCAACCTGGACGGCGGCAGCGGCACGGACACATTGACGGGCGCGAATGCGGCGACGGCGTGGAGCCTCACCGGTGCGAACGCGGTGACGGTGGCCTCGATGGATGCCACCTCGATGAACGCGCTGGTGGGCGGCACGAACGACGACACGTTCACGCTGACAACGGGGACCGCCTCGTTCAACGGCAGCCTTGCCGGCGGTGGCGGCACGGACACGGTGGCGGCAACGGACGGGACGAACGCGTGGACGATCAGCGGTGCCAATGCGGGCACGTTGAACGGCACAACCACGTTCAGCGGCATCGCGGACCTGACCGGCGGCAGCGCGGGTGACACGTTCACCCTGGCAACCACCATCACCACGTTCAACGGCGGCATAGCCGGCGGCGGTGGCACGGACACGCTGGCGGCGACGGACGGGACGAACGCGTGGACGATCAGCGGCGCGAACGCCGGCGACCTGAACACCACGACCACGTTCAGTGCGATCGACAGTTTGACCGGCGGCAGTGGTAGCGACGCACTGACCGGTGCGAACGACGCCAACACCTGGACGATCGATGGCGCGGACAGCGGCAATGTCGACAGTGCCGTCGACTTCACGAACATGGAGAACCTCACCGGCGGCACAGCCGATGACGATTTCGTATTTGGTGCGGCAGGATCGCTGAGCGGCCTGATCGACGGCGCTACACACACAAGCGGCGACAGCGTCGATTACTCCGCGCTCGGCACGACGACGGCGACAATCGGCACGGACTTCGTGAACATCGAAAGCATTGCGATGGGCACGGGTTCGGTGCTCACGGGCGGCACGAACTGGACGATCACAGGCCTTGATTCCGGCACCGTTGACGGACTCGCGTTCAGCGGCGTGCAGAACATCGACGGTACGGCCAGCGACGAGAGTTTCACCCTGGATGGCGGCACGCTCACCGGCTCCATCGATGGCGCCGGCGGCAACGACACACTGACGGCCGATGGCGTGACGAATACCTGGACGCTGACGGGCACAAATGCCGGCAACGTGAGCGGCGTCGGTGGCGGCTTCGTTGCCATCGAGAATCTCAACGGCGGTGACTCCGCCGATACCTTCAATCTCGACTTCGACGTCACCGGCACGGTGAACGGCGGCCTCGGCAGCGACACCTTCAATTACACCGATGGCGTTTCCATCGGCACGCTCACCGGCGGCGGCGGTACCGACACGCTGGTTGGCGGCAACGTTGCAAACACCTGGACGCTGAGCGGTGCGAACAGCGGCACGCTGAACACGCAGTCCTACGCGAGCATGGAAGACCTCACCGGCAACGCGAACACGGATGACTTCGTGTTCTCGGGCGGTTCGGTGAGCGGAGACATCGACGGCGCGGGCGGCAGTGACACGCTCGATTACAGCGCACTCGCCGGTCCGGTGAGTGTTGACCTTGCGAACAGCACAGCGACGAATGTCACGGGCACGTTCAGCAACATCGAGAATCTCGACGGCAGTGCGGGTTCCGATACGTTAACGGGCGCCAACGGTGCCAACACCTGGACGTTGAACGCAAACAACGGCGGCGACGTGAATGGTTTCGCCTTTACGAGCGTCGAAAATCTCTCCGGCGGCACGGGCGGCGACACGTTTGCGTTCAGCACCGGTAGTGTTTCCGGAGACATCAACGGTGGCGCGGGTACCGACGTTCTTGATTATTCCGCCGCAACGGGACCTGTCACGGTCAACCTGCAGTCGAGCACCGCGAATGGCATCGGTGGCACGTTCGGTAGCGTGGAAAGCCTGGTCGGCAGCGCCTTCGGCGATACGGTGATCGGTGCGGCCGACGCGAACGCCTGGACAATCACCGCTGCGGACACCGGCAACATTGACGGAACCTTCGCGTTCGCTGGCGTCGAGAATCTCACCGGCGGCGCAGCGGTCGATACCTTCACGCTCTCGGGCGGCACGCTGACCGGCGCGATCAACGGCGGCGGCGGCAGCGACCTGCTGACCGGCAGCAATACCGGAAGCGCATTCGTCGTGACCGGCACGAACAGCGGTACGGTGACGGGCGTGACCGGCGGCTTTGCCAGCGTCGAAAACCTGGCGGGCGGGTCGGGAAGTGACACGTTCACGCTGAACGGCGGGACGCTTGCCGGTGCGGTAACGGGCGGCGGCGGCACGGACACGCTCACGGGCGACAGTGTCGCCAACACGTTCACCGTTACGGGCGCGGACAGCGGCACGGCAACCGGTGTGACCGGCGGCTTCAGCGCGATCGAGAATCTCATCGGCAATGCTCAGAGCGACAGCTTCGTGCTTTCCGGCGGTACGCTAAGCGGCACGATGAACGGCGCCGGAGGCATCGACACGCTGGCGGCGGACGATGCGGTGGCAAATACCTGGACACTCACCGCCGCCAACGCGGGCAATGTGACGGGCACAGGTTCGTTCACGTCAATGGAGAACCTCGGCGGCGGTGATTCCACGGATACCTTCAATCTTGCCTTCAATGTCACCGGCACCGTGAACGGCGGCCTCGGTAGCGACACCTTCAATTACACCGATGGCGTTTCCATCGGCACGCTCACCGGCGGCGGCGGTACCGACACGCTGGTTGGCGGCAACGTTGCAAACACCTGGACGCTGAGCGGTGCGAACAGCGGCATGCTGAACACGCAGTCCTACGCGAGCATGGAAGACCTCACCGGCAACGCGAACACGGATGACTTCGTGTTTTCGGGCGGTTCGGTGAGCGGAGACATCGACGGCGCGGGCGGCAGTGACACGCTCGATTACAGCGGCCTTGCCGGTCCGGTAACGATCGATTTGCAATCGAATTCCGCGAGCAGTATCGGCGGCACGTTTGCGAGTATCGAAAATTTCGCCGGCAGTGCCGGTTCCGACATGCTGAGGGGTTCCGACGGCGCCAATACCTGGACGGTAACCGCGGACAACGCCGGCGATGTAAACGGTTTCGCATTCTCGGGCATCGAGAATCTGGGCGGTGGAACGAGCACGGATACCTTCAATCTCGGTGCCGGCGTGAGCGGCGTCATGAATGGTGGTGCCGGCAGCGACACATTCAATATTGTCGGCAGCTTCACCGCACCGGGTACGACGTTGACCTTGATTGGCGAAACGGTAAGCAATGCGGGCGCGTTTATCATTGGCGGCACCCGTCTTGTCATCTCTGGCGCGAACACCATCGGCTCCGGCACGAACGCGCTGCTCACCGATATGTCCGATGTCTCGTTGAATGCAACCGGCGATGTGTTTCTCACCGACTCCGGCGCGCTGACCCTGACCGCCGTTTCCGTTGGCGGTGATCTCACGCTTGAGACCTCGGATGATCTGATCGATGCCGGTGCGGTTACCGTCACTGGCGTGACAATGCTGGATGCCAACGGCGGCGATATCGACCTGGCAAGCGCCGGCAACGATTTCGGCGGCGCTGTCACCATCAATGGCGGGAATGTTTCACTCACCGACATGAACGACATTGTGCTCGGCGCCTCGACCGTGTCCGGTAACCTCGTATTGACGGCGGATGGCGTGACGCAGTCGGGTGCTTTGACGGTCACTGGCACGAGCGACATCAATTCCGCGGGTTTTGCGGTGACGCTGACCGAGACAGCAAACGATTTCGGCGGCGCGGTGTCCGTGGATGGCACGAACGTCTCGCTCATTGATACGGACGATATTGTGCTCGGTGCATCGACCGCGACCGGCAGCCTGATGGTAACAGCGGCCGGCATTACGGTCAGCGGCATTGTCACGGCGGGCGCTGCGTTCACCGGAAACAGCAGCGGAGATCTCGTCATCGGCAGCACGATCGATGCGGGTTCCGTGGACCTCGACGCCACCGGCGTGCTGGCCGTTAATGACGGCATCGATTCCGCGGGCGGCATCAGCATCGATGCGAACGGCACGACAACCATTGCCGCATCCGGCGACATCAACGCCGGCGGTGCGGTGAACTTCGGCGCGAACCGCGCGGGTTCCGTCCAGGCGGCGGGCAATATCATCACGACGGGTGATGCGGTCACATTCCATCGCGCACTCACGCTGACCGGCACCGTCAGCATCGATACCAGCGACGGCGGTGCGGTTGCTACCGGCGGCAACGTGAACTTTGCCGGTACTGTCGGTGGCGCGAACGCGTTGACTGTCGAAGCGGGCAGTGGCGGCGACGTGGTATTCAACCAGGCCGTGAACATCGGCGCGCTCGATGTGAGCGCCGACCAGGTCACCTTCAATAACGATCTCACGACGACCGGCAGCGTCGGCATCGACAATGGCGGACTGTTGACACTTTCCAACGCGAGAACGCTCGACCTTGGCGGCAGCTTCACGCAGACCGGCGCGGGCAACGTCAATCTCGGTTCCGACATCACCACCAGCGGCGATGATGTCGTCTTCGCCGGCGCGGTGACATTGACCGACAACGTTGTGATGAACACCGGCACGGCGGCGAACATTCGCTTCCAGGATACTGTCGCGGGCGGCGGCAATAATCTGACGGCGAACGCGGCCACGGCGGGCGCCGTGCGTTTCGACGCCGTCGTGAGTAACGCGAACGATCTTGCCGTGATCGGCAGCGCGGACGTGAATGCCGATATCGGTGCCGCGAGTCTCGCGTTCGGCGGTGATGTCGATCTTGCGGGCAATGTCGATCTGATCTCTTCCGGCAGCATTGCCGTCAACGGCGGACTTTCGCTGAGCGGTGCCGCCAGCAGTACGAGCCGGATCGAGAACGGCGGTGATGCGGCCATCAGCATCGGTGCGATCACGTCGACCAACGGCCAGTCGCTGACCTTGCGCTCCGAAGGCAACATGACCTTGGGTACAGCCGACCTGAACGGCGGCACGCTGACTGCGGAGGTCGACAGCGATGATGATGACGTCGGTACGCCCGGTGCGAGTGCGCGAACGTTGACAGCCGCGTCGTTGGTTGCCGGTGACGTCATGCTGGAAGGCGGGGCGGACAACAATGATCGCTTCGACATCGGCACGGTGACATCGACAAGCGGCGACGTGGTTATCGCGAACACGATCGTACTCGCGGGCAGCATGGACATTGCCAGCGCGGACGACGTGACTTTCAGCAACGCGATTTCCAGCACCGGCGGTGCCGCACTGAACGTGAACAACACCGGCACGCTGACCGTCGGCGGCACGCTGAACCTCGGCGGCGCCTTCACGCAGGCGGGTGGCGCGGTGAACCTGGATGGCGACATCACGACATCCGGCGACGCCGTCACCCTGGCAGGCGCGGTGGATATCGGTGGTGCGACACGCGGTATCGACACCGGCACGGGCGCGATCACGCTGGGCGCGGTCAGCGGCAGCGGCACACTCGATCTGGACGGCAGCGGCACGTTCACGGCGGGCGGCGACATCAGCGTCGGCACGCTGGATGTCAGTGGCATGAGCGGGCGCATGGATGTCGACGGTGCGGTCGCCATCACGACGGCGGACACCGGCCTTGTCCTGGATTCGTTTGCGTCCATTGAAGCGGCAGCCGGCGGCGGCTCCCTGGCGCTCGACGCCGGCAGCGCGCAGGTCATCCTGCCGACCACAGGCGGGACGGCCGCGCTGGATTCGTTGCTTGTCAATGGCAGCGTCATACGCGTGCGCGACGTGACGACCACGGGTGACCAGGCGTATTCGGCGGCGCAGGTGAACTTCTCGGGCACGCAGGCGGCCGGCGCGGGCGACATCGATGTCGATGGCGCGATCAACCTGCTTGCCAACACCGCCATGAGCGGCGCCGACATCACCCTCGATGGCGATGTGAATGGCGGATTCACGCTCGGTGTCGCCGGCACCGGCGCGGTCAGCGTGAACGGCGACGCCGGGACGACGACGGTGCTCGCGGGGCTCGATATTTCCGGTGCAACGGCGTCCATCGACAATGTGATCACCAGCGGCGCGCAACGTTACGATGCGGCGACGACAGTCAATGGCGATCTCACCGGCGGCGGCATCACGTTCACGCAGGAGGTGCATTTCGCCGGCAACACCCTTGTCGAGTCCGACACCATCGATTTCCAGGGCGCGACCGGTTCGGTCACGGGCGGGGGCGAACTCACGCTGATTCCGCTCACCGACGGCGCGGATATCGATCTTGGCGGCACGAGCGGCACGCTCGATCTCGACACCGGCGCGCTGGAAGGCTATGACGCGGGCCTTGTGATCGGCGGCATTGTCACCGCCGACAGCATCACGACGCGGGCCGGCCACGTTACCGTGGACGGCGATTTCAGCGTCGGCGAGAACGGCTACCTCACCGTCGTTTCCCGCAGCGGCGTGACCCTGCTCGCGGGCACCGTCAGCGGCGACACGCTGACGCTCATCGCGGCGGATCCGTCGGGTTCGATCACCAACGGCGCCGCCAATGCCGCGAGTTCGCTGCTGCAGGGAAATTCCGTGATCCTCGTGGCGGGCGGCGTGATTGGCGCCGACTTGCGCGATATCAACGTGATCAGCCTTGATCAGCTGGGAACGCTGGAAGCAGCCTGGGGCGCTGGCGAGGCCGATGCCTATGTGAACAGGATCGGCAATTCGCTGGTGGAATCGCCCAGCCGCCCGCGCGCGCTGGCCATCGCGCGGAATCTCGGGCTGCAAATCAACGCGAACCAGTCGATCACAAGTTCGGCGCAGAACTCCGCGAACCGCGAGCAGTCCGGCGGGCTGGCGAACGAAGGTTTCATCGACCCGTCGCTGTTCGAGGACATCGCACTGTATGAAGTCAGCGGCACGGGCATCGCGCTGCCGGCGGACCAGAGCGAGGAAGAAGTCTTCGACAGCGGGCCGTCCATGGATTGCAATACGGATGACGAGAGCTGTGACATGCAGGATTCACCGGGGGCGGTTGGGGTGACGTCCCCCCAATAGCGCCGCCGGATACCGGAATTGTGACTGGCGTCGCGGCTCCGGGCGGTGATTGAGGTACTTTTGGACCGTGTATTGATTGGGCCGGAAATCGATGGGTATCAAGACAGTCATAAGAGACGGCGTTGATCGGCTGCGCGACAAGGGCCTTGAGCTGCGTCTCGGCACCGAGGTCATGCACTTCGAAACGGAAGACCAGTTCAAGGCCTTTCTGAAGGGGAAGGCCAACGTCTCCGCCGAAGCGCTCGCGAAGCTGAAGGAACTGCCGCCCGACCGGCTCGCGCGCCAGCTGCAGCGCAATGACCGGATCTACAAGCACGTTCTCGGCCTGTTGCTGCAGGTGGTCGAGCACGGCACGCCCGTGGACATGCTCTGGCGCGAGCTCGACATCAGCGAATTGCCGGACGAGCAGCAATGGCCGGCCATCCTGTTCGCCGTCAGCTCGAATCACGAACTGCCCGAGGCGCTGAAACGCGAATCCGTCGAGCGGTTCGTCGAATTCCTGCGCGCCCGGAAGGCCCTGCTGCTCAAGCTGGAAGAGCTGGCCGGCGCCACGCGCATCGTTCGCCACCAGGACACTGCGGAATTCGAGGCGGCCGTCGACAACGTGCCGCCGGTGGACGATGACGACGCGCCCGAGGATCTCACCGGCGCCTCGATGACTCGCGGCCGCAATTACCGCCGCCTGCCGTCACGCCAGGAAGTCGCGCTGGAACTCGCCGACGACGAATCGGTGAACCTGTATCTTTCGCGCTGGAAGATTTCCATCGTGATTCGCGCGGGCGCCGTGTTCGTCGAGGAAGACGGCAATGCCGTGCCGCTCGGCCTGGGCGAGAACGCCGTCGGCCGCTCCGCCGCGTGCGACGTGCCGCTGGCGAACGCGCCGCTGGACGTTTCGCGCCGGCATCTCGTCATCAACTGGGTAGAGGGCGGCAAGCTGCTGTTAAGGGACGTCTCCAGCAAGGGCACCTGGATTCCGCAGGAATTCATCAGCACCGTGCCGGCGTCGGAAGCGACGGGCAGATAGGACGAGTTGCAGGAGCGCCATCGGGCGCGAACACGTCCATTGCCTTTCGCTTCTCCAGTCGAAAAAAAGCCCGGACTCTCACAAGTCCGGGCTTTTCGTTTCAGGCAGGGGTTCAGCCGAGCTGTTGTTCCACTTTCTCAAGTTCCTCGCGCAGCTCCGCGGGCAGGCGGTCGCCGAAGCTGTCGAAGTACTCGCGAATGCCGGCGACTTCTTGTTTCCATTCCGCCTTGTCGATCGCGAGCAGCGAGCGGAGCGTTTCCGTGTCGATGTCCAGTCCTTCGGTGTCCAGCGCGTCCTTCGACGGCAGGTAGCCGATTGCGGATTCCTCAGCGGCGGCGTTGCTCTCGCAACGGTCGAGAATCCAGCGCAGCACGCGCAGGTTTTCGCCGAAGCCCGGCCAGATGAACTGGCCTTCGCCGTCCTGGCGGAACCAGTTCACATGAAAGATTTCCGGCAGCTTGTCCGAACGCTTGCCCATCGCCAGCCAGTGGGCCCAGTAATCCGCGAAGTTGTAGCCGCAGAACGGCTTCATCGCCATCGGGTCACGGCGAACCACGCCGACGGCGCCGGTCGCCGCCGCCGTGGTTTCGGACGCGACACCCGCGCCGACCAGCACGCCGTGCTGCCAGCTTTTCGCCTGGTAAACCAGCGGCGCGACGGACTTGCGGCGGCCGCCGAAGATGATTGCGGAAATCGGCACGCCGCGCGGGTCTTCCGCTTCCGGCGCGTAGCTCGGGTTCTGCTTCGCGGAGACCGTGAAGCGCGAGTTCGGATGCGCGGCGGGCCCGTTGACCGGATCGAAGGCGTTGCCTTTCCAGTCCGTGACCGGTTCTCCTTTCTTGCGGCCTTCCCACCACGGTTCCATGTCTTCGGTCACGGCGACGTTCGTGAAGATCGCGTCGTGGGTGATCATGTCGAAGGCGTTCTTGTTGGTCTTGCGATTGGTGCCCGGTACGACGCCGAAATAGCCGGCTTCCGGGTTGATCGCGCGAAGCGTGCCTTCATCGTCGAAGTGCAGCCAGGCGATGTCGTCGCCGACCGTCCAGATCTTCCAGCCCTGGTGCGATTCCGGCGGAATCAGCATGGCAAGGTTGGTCTTGCCGCAGGCGGACGGGAAGGCCGCCGCGACGTATTTCCTTTCGCCTTCCGGATTTTCGATGCCGACGATCAGCATGTGTTCCGCCAGCCAGCCCTCGTTGCGGGCCTGGTACGAGGCGATGCGCAGCGCATGGCATTTCTTGCCGAGCAGGGCGTTGCCGCCGTAGCCGGAACCGATGGACTTGATCGCGAGCTCGTCCGGGAAATGCATGATGAAGCGCTTGTCCGGATCGAGATCGCCAGTGGAGTGCAGGCCCTTGACGAACGTGCCTTCCTTCTCGATGCGCTTCAGCGCCGCCGTGCCCGCGCGCGTCATCAGGTGCATGTTCACGACCACGTACGGGCTGTCGGTGATTTCCACGCCGCAGCGTGCGTAGGGCGAATCGACCGGGCCCATGCAGTAGGGAATGACGTACATGGTGCGGCCTTTCATGGCGCCGTCGAACAGGGCGTCGATTTTCGCGTGGGCCTTCACCGGTTCCATCCAGTGATTGTTGGGGCCGGCGTCTTCCGCGCTTTCCGTGCAGACAAAGGTCAGGTGCTCGACGCGCGCAACGTCGTTCGGATTCGAGCGATGCAGGTAGCAGTTCGGGTAGGTTTTCTCGTTCAGCTTGAGCAGCGTGCCGTCGGCGAGCATTTCGCCGATCAGCCGCTCGCGCTCGGCGTCCGAACCGTCGCACCAGTAGACCTGGTCGGGCTTGGTCAGGCGGGCGACGTCTTCGACCCAGCGGGCCAGTTCGGGGTTGCTGGTGCTCGTTTCCGGGGCTTTGTCTGGAATGGATGCGTTCATTGGACCTGGACTGTGAATATGTGGCGGAAAGCGGGCCGCGGCAACGGCAGCGCAGGTACCGGCGAGTCCGCATGAAGCGCGAAATTATACCCGCAAACCGCAGCCGGACGGCACCCCGGTTTCTGGCCGGGCCGGCGTGATCCTGATCGCGGATTTTATGGAACATTTCCGGATAAACTGTTGTAATCAATGGGAATTCACCCAAGGAGCGATACCGGGATGGGAGAACGTACCGTTCGCGAGGTGCTCAAGCGCCGCAGTGCGGAAACACTGCGCAAGCTGGAAATGCGCCGGAACCGGAACAAGGTCATGAAGGGCCGCCGTCGCGGCCCTGGATTCCTTGCCTGGCTTTTGCTGCTCATCGTGGTTGCCGGGCTCGGCTGGGCCGGCTGGCTCGCGTACCGGGCGCAGGCGGAATTCCGTGCCCATCAATGGGTCGTGCCGGCCAGGGTTTACGCACGCGCGCTGGAACTTTATCCCGGGCGCGATCTTGCGGCCGCGGGCCTCGTCGCCGAACTGGAGCGCCTCGGTTATGCGCGCCGTTCCTCGCCGGACGAACCCGGCAGCTTCGCGGTGAACGGCAACGTCGTGCGCTTCATCACGCGCGCCTTCCGCTTCTGGGACGGGGACCAGCCGAGCCTGGATGTTCGAGCGACATTCCGCGATGGCAGGCTGGCTTCACTGACCGGCCTGAACGGCGACGAGCTTTTCCTGGTGCGCCTGGATCCGCCGCTGATCGGCAGCCTGTTTCCCGCGACCGGCGAGGACCGCATCCTGGTGCGTCTCGAAGAGGTGCCGCAGCCGCTGATCGACATGTTGCTCGCCATCGAGGACCGCCGCTTTTACGAGCACCTCGGCGTCGATCCGCGCGCCATCGCCCGGGCCTTCAGCGCGAACGTCGCGGCCGGCGAGATCACCCAGGGCGGCAGCACCATCACGCAGCAGCTGGTGAAGAATTTCTATCTCACCCCGGAGCGCAGTTTCGTTCGCAAGGCGAACGAAGCCGTGATGGCGATCGCCATCGACGTCTCGTTCGGCAAGGAGCAGATTCTCGAGGCATACCTCAACGAGGTCTATCTCGGCCAGGACGGCCCGCGCGCGATTCATGGCGTCGGGCTTGCCAGTCACTACTGGTTCGAGAAGCCGCTGCGCGAGCTGGATGTCGCGGAAATGGCCCTGCTGGTCGCGCTGATTCGAGGACCGTCGTATTACGACCCCAGGCAGCATCCCGAGCGCGCGCTGGAGCGCCGCAACCAGGTGCTCGCCGTCGCGGCCGAGCAGGGTGCGCTGGAGCCCGCGGCCGCCAGGGATGCGATGCGCGAGCCGCTCGACGTGTCGGCAAAGCCGCCGCAGGGCACGACGTACTATCCGGCGTTCATGGAACTCTTGAAAAGCCAGCTGCGCCGCGAATACGACGAGCACGATCTCACCAACGAAGGCCTGCAGATTTTCTCCACGCTCGATCCCGTCGCGCAGCTTGCCGCGGAACGCGCGCTCGCCGAGCGGCTCGCGCGGATCGAAAATGCGCGCGGCATTTCGGGGCTTGAAGGCGCGGTGGTCGTCACCAGTATCGAAGGCGCCGAAGTGCAGGCGGTGGTCGGCGGGCGCGAGGCCCGGTTCGCGGGCTTCAACCGCGCGATGAACGCGATGCGGCCGATCGGCTCGCTGATCAAGCCGGTGGTCTATCTTGCCGCGCTCGCCCAGCCCGAAAAGTGGACGCTGGTCGCGCCCGTCGAGGACACGCCGGTGGAAGTGGCGTTGCCGGACGGACGCGTCTGGAAGCCGTCGAATTTCCGCAACGAATACCACGGCACCGTGCCGCTGATCGAGGCCCTTACGCACAGCTACAACGCCGCGACCGTGCGCGTCGGCATGCAGACCGGCGTTGCCGAAGTCACGCGGCGCCTCGAACTCATGGGCTTCGGCCGCTCGCCGAATCCCTATCCCTCGGTGCTGCTCGGCGCGGTGACCATGGCACCGCTGGAAGTCGCGCAGATCTACAACACCCTCGCGACGGGCGGTTTCCGTACGCCGTTGACCACCATCCGCGAAGTGCTGCGGCCCGACGGCTCGCCGCTGCAGCGTTATCCGCTGGAAGTGACCGAATCGCTCGATCCGCAGACGGTCTATCTCGTCAATCGCGCCTTGCAGCAGGTCACGCGCGACGGCACGGGCGCCGCCGCCGGCCGCGCGCTCGGCGTCACGGTCGCGGGCAAGACCGGCACCACGGATGACTTTCGTGACAGCTGGTTCGCCGGCTATTCCGGCGACCGGCTGGCCGTCGTCTGGATAGGACGGGACGACAACAGCCCGGCGGGGCTCACCGGCTCCACCGGCGCCTTGCCGGTGTGGATCGCGCTGATGCAGGATGTCGCCCGCGAACCGTTCCGTCCCGTCAAGCCTGCCGGCGTCGAGGAAGTGTGGATCGACATGCAAAGTTTCGAGCGCGCAACCGGCGACTGCCCGACGGCGCGGCAATTGCCGTTCATCGCCGGCTCCGCGCCGGACAACGCGCCGGCCTGCGGCGGCGGTTTCATGGACAGGGTCAGGGATATTTTTCAATGACACGCAGCGTTCTCGTTCTGATGCTCCTGGTGCTTGCCGCCTGTGCCAGCCAGCCGCCGCGCGACTGGTCGACCGGCGACGAAGAAGAGGCGCCGGCGGTGCAGAATCCCGCCGTGGTCGCGCTGATGGCGGAAGCCGAACGCCAGCGCACGGCCGGAAACTATCCACTGGCCGCTTCCGCGCTGGAGCGCGCGCTTCGCATCGCGCCGCATGACCCGGTGTTGCGCATCGAGCTTGGCCGCCTGCGCCTCGAACAGGGCGATCCCTTCCAGGCCAAGGAACTGGCGCGCATGGCGGTGGTGTATTCCGGCGAACAGCATGAGATCCAGGCCGACGCCTGGGAGCTGATCGCGGACGCCGAGCGCGCCATCGGCAACCAGGTCGAGGCGACGCTGGCCACGGAGGAGGCCGAACGGCTCCGCGATCAATGAAGAATGCAGCAGGCGCGCCGACGGAAATGGATGACTGGTTCGGCGCCGGCGGCCGCCTGGAAGCCGTACTTGACGGTTTCCAGGCGCGGGCGCCACAGCAGGCGATGGCCGCGGCGGTCGCCGAAACGCTCGAGGCGCGCGCCGTGCTGGTCGCCGAAGCCGGCACGGGTACGGGCAAGACGTTTGCGTACCTCCTGCCGGTGCTGCTCGACGCCGGCCGCGCCATCGTTTCCACGGGCACGCGCCATCTCCAGGACCAGTTGTTTCATCGCGACCTGCCTGCGTTGCAGGCGGCCATCGGCCGGCCGCGTGACGTAGCGCTCCTGAAAGGCCGTGCGAATTACCTGTGCCGTCATCGCCTCGACGTTGCCGTCGAGGAAGCGGTGCAGGGCGGCGCAGCGGCGAGGCGCGATCTTGCGCAACTGGAAAAGGTCCGCCGATGGTCGGCGACAAGCGGCAGCGGCGACCTTGTCGATCTCACGGCGTTGCCGGAAGCCTCGCCGCTTCGTCCACGCATCACGTCGACGGCGGAGAACTGCCTCGGCCAGGAATGCCCCGCATTCAACGACTGCTACGTACTGAAGGCGCGGCGCCGTGCGCAGGAAGCCGACGTCGTGGTCGTGAATCATCACCTGCTGCTCGCGGACATGGTGCTGAAAGAGGAAGGCTTCGGCGAAATCCTCCCGGGCGCGGACGGGATCGTCATCGACGAGGCGCACCAGCTGGCGGAACTGGCCTCGCAATACTTCGGTTCGCGCGTTTCCAGCCGGCAGTTGCTGAACATCGCGCGGGATGCGGTTGCAGAAGGGCTGCAGCTTGCCGCCGACCCGCGGGAACTTGCCGACCAGGCGGGCGCGCTGGAGGCGGCCGTCACGGATTTCCTGTTCGTGAACGACGGCAATGCCGGGCGCCGCGCGTGGGGCGATCTCGTGCGCGACCGGAAGGTTTCAGCCGCGCTTGAAAACATCGGCACGCGGCTTGGGGAGTTCGCGGATTCGCTCGAGGAACTCTCGGAACGTTCGCGGGGTCTTGCAAGCTGCGCCGAGCGCGCGATGCACGCGCTGGCGGCGCTGGATGAACTCGGTGAGCGGGAATCGTCCGGCACCATCCGCTGGGCGGAAATCGGCCGCCGGCATTTTGTTCTGCATGCCACGCCCGTGAATCCCGCGGAGCGTTTCGCCGCGCAGGTTTACGGCAGGCCGTCGGCGTGGATTTTCACTTCCGCGACATTGTCCGTCGGCGGCAGTCTCGAACATTTCACGAGGCGCATCGGTCTCGACGAGCCGCGCGAGGAAATTTTCGACAGCCCCTTCGATTACGCATCGAACGCGCTTCTTTACGTGCCGGAGGGGATGCCGGAGACGAACACGCCGGCCTACACGCGCGCCGTCGTCGAACGCGCGCTGCCATTGGTTCGCGCGAGCCGCGGCCGCGCGTTCCTGCTGTTCACCAGTCACCGCGCGCTCCAGGAAGCCGCATCGCTGTTGCGCGACGCGCTCGACTATCCGCTGCTCGTTCAGGGCGACATGCCGCGCACGCATCTCCTTGAGCGTTTCCGCGAACTCGGCGATGCGGTGCTGCTCGGTACGAGCAGTTTCTGGGAAGGCGTCGACGTGCGCGGGCCGGGCTTGAGTCTCGTCGTCATCGACAAGCTGCCGTTCGCGAGCCCGGACGACCCGGTCCTGCAGGCGCGGCTTGGCGCGATTCGCGAAGCCGGCGGCAATCCGTTTTTCGACTACCAGGTGCCGCAGGCGGTGATCGGCCTGAAGCAGGGCGTCGGGAGACTGATTCGCGATGTCGACGATCGCGGCGTCATGGCGATCTGCGATCCGCGGCTGTATGCTAAATCCTATGGCCGCATCTTCTTGAAAAGCCTGCCGCCGATGAGCGTGACGAGGGATGCGGCGGAGACGATGCGATTTCTCAACACCTTGTGAGAGAGGTAAGAGGTAAGAAGTGAGAGGATATTTGTCGTACAATTTTCGTCCTCTCACTGCTTGCTTCTCACTTCTCAGCGCCCGATGAACCTCCTCGCCTTCGAACTTTCCACCGAACGTTGTTCCGTCGCGCTGCTGCTCGACGGTGAAGTGCGACAGCGCGCGGAAACCGGCAATCGTCCCTCGCGCCGCATTCTCGCGATGGCCGACGAGCTGCTGGCGGAAGCGGGCCTGCGGGTGACGGAGATGGACGCGATCGCCTTCGGGCGCGGTCCGGGCGCGTTCACGGGCCTGCGTATCGCCGCGGGCGTCGCGCAGGGACTGGCGTTCGGCGCGGAACTTCCCGTCGTGCCCGTGTCGAGTCTCGCCGCGCTCGCGCAGCGCGCGGTCGAGGATCATGGCGCCGAACAGGTGGTCGCCGTACTCGATGCGCGCATGAACGAAATCTATGCCGGCCGTTTTCGCGCGGGCGCGAACGGACTCGTGCAGGCGGCGGGGGACGAACAGTTGTTGCCGCCCGAAATGCTGGAAATCCCCGGCCGCGACTGGATCGGCGCGGGTCCTGGCTGGAACGCATACGCGTCGCTTTCCGGAAAACCCGCGAGCGTGCTGCCGGACGTGTTTCCCGATGCCGCTGCGGTGGCGCGCCTTGGCGCGATCGTCTTCGCGGCGGAAGGCGGCGTGAACGCCGCGGATGCCGTGCCCGTTTACCTGCGCGACACCGTTGCATGGCAAAAAGGCGCCTAGCGCACTGTTACGGCGTTTTCAGCGGGCTGTAACGAATCTGTCACAATTGAATGCTGTAATTCGCTCGCAACAAAAAAGGCCTGCAAGGCCGAAGGGCACAGTGCCGATGAGCGAAAAGACGATTCTTGTTGTCGAGGATGAAAACGCGATTCGCGAAATGGTCGCGTTCAGCCTGAAGCGCGCCGGTTTCCACGTTCGCGAGGCGCCGGATTGCGCGGCTGCGCGGCTTGCCATCACCGATCACGTTCCCGATCTCGTATTGCTGGACTGGATGCTGCCGGACATCAGCGGCATCGAATTCGCCCGCTCGCTCAAGCGCGAGGACAGCACGCGCGAGATTCCCATCGTCATGCTCACCGCGCGCAGCGACGAGGACGACAAGGTCCGCGGCCTTGACGCCGCTGACGACTACATCACCAAGCCGTTTTCCTCACGCGAACTCGTCGCACGAATCAAGGCCGTGCTGCGGCGCGCGTCACCCGGCGGCGGCGAAGACCTGCTGGAGGCGGACGGCCTCGTTTTGAACACGTCGAGTCATCGCGTCACCGCGAACGGCGGAACGGTCGAACTCGGGCCGACCGAGTTCCGCCTGTTGCGTTTCTTCATGGGGCATCCCGAGCGCGTCTTCAGCCGCGGCCAGTTGCTGGACCGCGTCTGGGGCGGCAACGTCTACGTCGAGGAACGCACGGTCGACGTGCACATCCGCCGGTTGCGAAAGGCGCTGACTCCGGGCGGCTTCGAGAACTGCATCCAGACGGTGCGGGGCGCCGGTTATCGCTTCTCGCTGCAACGGGACTGATCGTGGCGAGCGCGAGAAGCCGCGAACTTTTTCGACTTGCGCTGATCCTGGCGCTCGCGCCGCTGCTCGGCGCGCTCATCGGCCATGCGCTGGCAACGACGCTCGCGGCGTTGCTGGCGTACGCCGGCTGGCATCTTTACTGGCTGTTTCGCCTGCAGCGCTGGCTGGCGCACGAACGCGGCGCCGTGCCGCCGGAGGCGCCGGGCATCTGGGGCGATGTCTTTCACCTCCTGTTCGCGCGCTACCGGCGCAACCGCCGGAGGAAACAGCGGATCGCACGCCTGATGCGCACCTTCCAGGAATCCACCGGCGCCATGCCTGACGGTGCCGTCGCACTCAACCGGCACTGGCAGATCGCGTGGTTCAACGATGCGGCGGGCAAGCTGCTCGGCCTTTCGCGACAGGACATCGGCCAGCGCGTTGCGAACCTTTTGCGTAACCCGCTTTTCATACGCTATCTCGCCGACGCGGATTTCGACGAACCGCTGGAGATCGTCTCGCCGCGGGATGACGATCGCCGCCTGACCCTGAACATCGTGCCGTACGGGGAAGGCGAACACCTGCTGCTCGCGCGCGACACGACGCGAATGTTTCGCCTGCAGCAGATGCGGCGCGAGTTCGTCGCCAACGCTTCGCACGAGTTGCGTTCGCCGTTGACGGTGATCGCAGGCTACCTTGAGGCGTTGGGCGATGACGAACGGATCGCCGCCGACTGGGAGGCGCCCATCCGCGAGATGCGCCGGCAGGCCGAGCGCATGTCGGACATCATCGCGGATCTCCTGGAACTGTCACGCCTGGAAACTGCCGATGACAATGCCGAAGGCGACGTGCTCGACGTGCGCGGCATGCTGGCACGCATTCGCGAGGAAGCGCTCGCGCTCGACGAGGGGCCGCGCGACATCGAGCTTGCATTTGAAACCGATGCCAGGCTGCGCGGCGTCGAAAAGGAAATCTACAGCGCGTTTTCGAACCTGGTCTTCAACGCGATGCGCTACACGCCGCGCGACGGCAGGGTAACGGTGAGCTGGTCCCGCAGCGGCGGGGAAGCGGCTCTCGCCGTGACGGACACAGGCATCGGCATCCCGAAAGAACACGTTCCGCGCATCACCGAGCGTTTTTACCGGGTCGACTCCGGTCGCGTGCGCAGCAAGGGCGGGACCGGCCTCGGGCTTGCGATCGTCAAGCACGTGCTGCAGCGTCACGGCGCGCGCCTTGCGATCGACAGCGCGCCGGGCAAGGGCAGCACGTTCACTTGCGTGTTTCCCGCGGAACGCGTCGTCGAAGCCGCGTGAACGTCACGCAACTGTCACAATTCGGTCAGGCTCGTGTCACCTGTCGGGTACAGACTGCTTCACGTATTGAAACTGTCCAGGAGACATCGATGAAATTCAAAAGCGCATTGCTCGCCGCGGCACTGGTTTCGGCACCGGTCGTCGCAGCGGATTCGAAAGTCGATCCCGCGCTGCCCGACTACGAACGGGCCAGCGGCGTTGCCGGCACCTTGTCATCGGTCGGTTCCGACACGCTCGCAAACCTGATGACGCTGTGGGCCGAGGAATTCAAGCGTTACTACCCGAACGTGAACGTCCAGATCCAGGCGGCCGGTTCCTCCACGGCGCCGCCTGCGCTGACCGAAGGCACGTCCAATTTCGGACCGATGAGTCGGCCGATGAAGGCGGGTGAAATCGAGGCGTTCGAGAAGAAGCACGGCTACAAGCCGACCGCGATTCCGGTCGCGATCGACGCGCTGGCCGTGTTCGTGAACAAGGACAACCCCATCAAGGGCCTGACGCTCGAGGAAGTCGACGCGATCTTCTCCGCCACGCGCAAATGCGGCCACGCCGAAGACATCACGGAATGGGGCCAGCTCGGTCTTGAGGGCGCCTGGCAGAACCGCGACATGCAGTTGTACGGCCGCAACTCCGTCTCGGGCACCTACGGCTATTTCAAGGACAATGCGCTGTGCAAGGGCGACTTCAAGCGCAACGTGAACGAACAGCCGGGTTCGGCGTCGGTGGTGCAGGCGATCAGCACCTCGTTGAACGGCATCGGCTATTCCGGCATCGGCTACGTCACCTCGGGCGTGCGCACGCTTCCCCTGGCGAAAAAGGAAGGCGCGCCGTATGTCGAGGCGACCGCGGAAAACGCCATCTCCGGCGCGTACCCGCTGGGCCGCTTCCTGTACGTCTACATCAACAAACATCCGAACAAGCCGCTGTCGCCGCTGCAGAAGGAGTTCCTGGAGCTGGTGCTCTCGAAGCAGGGCCAGCAGGTGGTCGTCAAGGACGGCTACATTCCACTGCCCCAAGAGGTCGCCGCCAGACATCGTGCCATGCTGCAGTAATCACCGGACCCCCAAGGCAGGGAAGCCATCCTCCAGGTCCCGGCGACGGGACCTTTTTTATGGAGTCGAGGAGTGTTGCGGGCCGGCCACCCCCGAAATGAAAACAACATGCAGGCGTCACGAAAGTGACATATCGCGTTCGCAGAATGTCATCATCGGATCCGGCAACAGGTTCCGGCGGTTTGAACCGATACCAAAGACCAGTTGAAGCCAAGGAGCTTTACGACATGAAACTGAAATTCCCAGCCCTGTACAGCGCAGCCGTCCTGCTGGCCGCCGGCGGAAACGCCATGGCGGAAGTGGATGTCTACGGCAAGGCCAACATCACCGTGCAGAATTCCGATGAAGGCGGCGCATCGCAGGTCGAGCTGAAAAGCAACGCCTCGCGCTTCGGCCTGAAGGGCGACGAAGACATCGGCGAGGGGTTGAAAGTGATCTACCGCTTCGAGTGGGAAGTGGACCCGGACGGCAAGAGCGGTGCGGACAACTTTTCCGCGCGCAACCAGTTCGTCGGCCTGGCGGGCTTCTTCGGTACACTGAAAGTCGGCCGTCATGACACGGCGCTGAAGACCGCGCAGGGCGACTTCGATCTTTTCAATGACCTCAGCGGCGACATCAAGAACATTCTCAACGGCGAGAACCGGCTGGGCAATTACATCGGCTACACCACGCCGGAAATCGCCGATGCGTTCAGCGTCACCGTGAACCTGTTTCCCGGGGAGGACGCGGCGGCCGGCAATGACGGCATCGCCGACGGCACGTCGATCTCGCTGAATTACGAAACCGATACCGTCTACGCCGCGCTGGCCAGGGATTCCGACATCGACGGTGTCGGCGTGGACACCACGCGCGCCATGGGCGGCTACAAGTTCGGCGCAGCACAGGTGAACGTGCTTTACCAGCAGACCGACGCGGGCGCACTCGACGGGGACGGTTACGGCGCGTCGTTCGCGTATGGATTCGGCCGCAATACCTTCAAGTTGCAGTACGTCGACGCTGACATCTACCAGACCGGCGTGGACAGCGACATCGTTCTCGAGAACCAGGCGTCGGTGGGCCTTGATCGCAGGATCGGCGACAGCACGAAGCTGTTCGGTTTCTATACGACGGGTGATGTGGCGGCGACCGGCGAGAGCAACGATTACTTCGGCGTCGGCATCGAACACAAGTTCTGAACCCGGGATCCGGGGGACTTCCCATCGGGCTTTCACCCGATGACCAGCGGCAGGGCGCGCGCAAGTGCGCCCTGCCGCTTTTTAATGTATCGGTCATTCCCGTATAAAACGAGCGTCACAATGCGGTGAAAATATGTGCGCGCCACTGGAACTGGAGAGCGCAAATGTCCACGTACATCGCGAGACGTGAAGATGTCGGAAATGTCGCGGAAACCCTGCGGGAAGCCGTCGCGCCCGAGCTTACCGTAAGCATCGCGTTTTCACCGGAAGAGGTGCGTGAATCACAGCGGCTGCGGTACGCGGTCTTTGCCGAAGAAATGGGTGCGCGGCTCGAGACGCCGGAGCCCGGCCTCGACATCGACGACTACGATCCCTGGTGCCAGCACGTCATCGTGCGCGACCGCCTGACGCGCGCCGTCGTCGCATCGACGCGCGTGCTGGTGGATCGCGATGCGCGGCTCGCCGGCGGCTTCTACTCCGAAACCGAGTTCGACATCGGCAGGCTCCTGCGCAGTCCGGGCCGGGTCATGGAGATCGGCCGCACCTGCGTGCATCCCGATTACCGTTCCGGTTCCGCGATCACGTTGCTGTGGTCGGGCCTTGCGCGTTTTCTCGATGTGAACAAATTCCGCTACATGATCGGGTGCGCGAGCATTCCGATGGGCGAGTGCGGCGCGAACGCGCTTGCCGCATACGAAATGCTCCGGGAAAAATACCTGCTTGCCGAAGCCCTGCGCGCGACGCCGAGGCTGCCGCTGCCCGAGCGCGTCGCGCCGGCAAGCGAGCGGCAGCACAAGCCCGTGCTCCCGCCGCTGCTCAAGGCCTACATCCGTCTCGGCGCGCGCATCGGCGGCGAGCCCTGCTGGGATCCGCTGTTCGATTGTGCCGACCTGTTCATCGTGCTGTCGCCCTCGGAACTGCAGAAGCGGTACGCGAAACATTTCCTCGTCCGGTAACTGTCCCCCGATTTCGCTTGCTGTCGCACGCTCTATCCGGACTACGGCATCTCCATTAGACTTTCCGCATGATGGATAAAATCCTGAGGCCGGTTCGCCTCGCCTTGCGGGGCGCCGGCCTTGTTCTTGTCGTCGCCTGGGGCGTGCTGCTGACCTCGTGCCTGCTGCTGTTGCGGCCCGCGGGTCCGCGCTTGCGCGATCGCTTGCTGCAACCGGTGGCGCGCCACTGGTTCCGATTGGTGTTGTTCACGATGGGGGTGCGGCAGCGGGTTTCCGGCAGCCCTGTCGAGGGGCCGGTCCTTGTGGCGGCGAACCACATCTCCTGGCTGGACATCGTCGTGCTCGGCAGCCATATCGGCACCTGCTTCGTCTCGAAAAGCGAAGTGGCGGACTGGCCGCTGGTCGGCTGGCTGGCACGGCAGGGCGGCACGCTGTTCATTCATCGCGGCCACCACGACAGCGCCGAGCGCATTGCGCATGACATGACGGCGCGTCTTGCCAGGAAAAACCGGGTGCTGTTCTTTCCGGAAGGCACGACCTCGGACGGCACCTTCGTGAAGCGTTTCAAGAACCGGCTGTTCCAGCCGGCCGTGCAGATCGGCGTGCCGGTGCAGCCGGTCGCACTACGTTATGCGCGTGGCACGGAGGCCGCCGATCCGGTGGCGTACGTCGAGGGGGTGAGCATGGCGGCGAGCCTGCGCGGTGTGCTGGCGCGGCCGCGAACGGACGTGACGGTGACCTGGCGCGAGGCGTTTTCGACGGCGGGGCTGGAGCGGCGCGACGTGGCAGCCGAGGCGGAGGCGCGTGTATCTGCGGCGTTGGGCGGCGCTGGGAGGGGCTGAAACGTGAGAAGGGCTTCTCGCGAAGACCTACTTTGCCTTGCGAGCGGCATCCCAGGCGAGGTATGAGAGCAGCCCGCAGAATCCGACCATCACGATAAACAGAACGATTTCCATTGCTATGG
>DASVCH010000161.1:0-11488 GCA_036381715.1 Gammaproteobacteria bacterium
CGGTCTGTGGTTCCTCAGCTTTCACTGCTTCGCGAAGTACATCAAGATCGCCTTCTTCCGCGGCGCGTCGCTGCATCCGCCCCCGCCGGTCGCATCGAAGCACAAGGACGTGCGCTACTTTCATGTCCACGAGAACGACGAGTTCGACGAAGCGCAGTTCGTCGACTGGGTGAAGCAGGCAAGCAGGCTGCCCGGCGAACGCATGTAAGCAATTTTCCCGATCCGTCCACTCGTGCTGCAGTCACCAGCCGGAACCCCGCGCGCGCGGCGCGGTCATATCAGGTCAAGAAAAAAATGTCGGGGGGAATTCATGAAGGTTGAAAAAAATATCCACGCGCATCTTGCGATTGCCGTGATAGCCGCCGGCATGGCGCTCGCCGTTGCGTTCGCGCCCGCGGCGCGCGCGGATGACGAAGGCGAGGACTTCGCGGAAGCGAAGAGCATCATCGCCGACCTGCAGCGCATCGTCACGCCCGATGGCGTCCAGGAAACATTCAAGGCGCGCATCGGCGGCATCGACCAGTGGCTGTCGGTGCGCGGCCGCGACCGTGACAATCCGCTGCTGCTGTTCGTGCACGGCGGACCGGCGTCTCCCGCGATGCCGGTGTCGTGGACCTTCCAGCGGCCCTGGGAGGAGTTCTTCACCGTCGTGCAGTGGGACCAGCGCGGCGCGGGAAAAACGTATCTCGCCAACGATCCGGAAAAGGTCGCGCCCACCATCCGCATCGAACGCTTCGTCGCCGACGCCATCGAGGTGATGGAGCTGCTGTGCAAGCGTTACGGCAAGCAAAAGGTGATCGTCGTCGGGCACAGCTGGGGAACCATCGTCGGCCTGCAGGCCGCGCTGAAGCGGCCGGACCTGGTGCATGCCTATGTCGGTATCGGGCAGGTCATCAGCGTCCTCGAAAACGAGCGCGCAAGTTTCGATCTCGCGCTCGCCCGTGCGCGTGAAGAAGGCAACGAGCAGGCGGTCCGCGATCTCGAATCCATCGCGCCCTACCCGGGCGACGAACCGCTGACTGTCGAGCGCATCATCCTGGAGCGCAAGTGGGCGCAGCACTACGGCGGGCTTGCGGCCTACCGCAGCGATTTCGGCTACTACTTCAACGCGCCCCTGCTCTCGCCGCTGTATGACATGGAAGACGTGGACGCCATCGGCAAGGGCAGCATGCTTACGCTCGGCCCGATTCTCACGCAGTGGACGGAAGTGGATTTCAACGACGTCGAGAAGGTGCCCTTTCCGGTCGTGATGTTCCTCGGCCGTCACGATTACACCACGCCACCGCAACCCACGGCCCGCTGGCTCGCCCGCGTCGCAGCGCCTGCGAAGCACGCGATCTGGTTCGAGGATTCATCGCACCTCGCGCCGATCGAGGAGCCGGGAAAAACGCTGCTGAGCCTGGTGAACCGCGTTCGGCCTTACGCCATCGAGGAAAACGGTCCCGCGCGCTGAGCGCGCAGGTCGTCGAACAACAGGGCGAAACGGGAAAGCCCCGCGTTGCGGGGCTTTCAAATCACGCCTTCAATCACATCGCCATTCACGCCGGCGCCGGCTGCGGTGCCGCCTTGTTCCGCGTCGCGCGGGCAAGGACGGCGCCCAGCCAGGCCATCGGGATGTACGCCACGACGAGATCCGTGGCAATGAACCACAGCGGTCCCCCGAGCATCCGTGCCGCCGCGATTCCGCCTGCGAGGAAAAACACGCCAATGCCGATGGCAAATTTCACGCGATGACTTGCGGCGATTTTCGCGGCAAGGAACGCGCCCGCGAGCGTACCGAGCGCATGCGCCAGGAACGGGAAAAGGAAATTCACGGGCGTGAACAGTTCCATGCTCCGGCGAAGACCTTCCATCGTGGAGACATCGGCGCCTTCGGGAAGCGGAACGACGAGCGGGCCGGCGTTCACCAGACCCATGTTGACGAGACTGCCGGCGACGACGCCGGCAAGTACGGCCAGGGTATTCATTGCGATGACTTTCATCTCTTGCTGCCCCCTTTCGACAGGAATCGCGGCGTGCGGAATTCACGCCGCCGGCGTTCACTCATGTTGCAGGATGTTGACGAGTTTCCCGAACGGGTCGCGAACGTAGAACCGCCTGACGCCCCATGGCTCGCTCACGGGACCGTACTCGATGGCCACGTTCGCCGCCTTGAAGCGCGCCAGTGCGGCTGCCACGTCATCGACCTCGATGGACAGGTCCGGCACGGGCGTTCCCGAGCCGCCCTCGGAGCCGAAACTCACCTGCACCATCATCTTTTCATCCGAACCGTAGGTTCGAAACCAGCCGTGATCCATGAGCAGTTCGAGGCCGAGGATGTCGCCGTAGAAGGCGGCGGCCTTGTCGAGGTCGGACGTCGCCGTGTTGGACATGATGCGCCTGACTTTCATGCTGCCGGCCTCCGTTGTCGTTTCGAGGGGGAGTCTCTTGAAACCCGGCGCCAGGTTCAAGCGCCTGGCCCGGCCCCGCCGAAGCGGCGGCCTCAATCCATCGCCTCGAGCGCATCGTCGATCGGCCCGAATTCGGCCGGGCGAACGAGCCGCGCCGTCTCGTTGCCGTTGCTCATGAAGATCAGCGTCGGCCAGAGCTTCACCTGGAAGGAACGCCCCAGCCGGCGGCCCTTGCCGTCTTCGATTTTCAGGTGACGCACGCCAGGATGGCGCGCCAGGGCCGCCGCGATGGCGGGTTGCGCGCGAATGCAATGCGGGCACCACGACGCGCCGAACTCCAGCACGACCGGTCCTCGCAGCGCATCGACCTCCGCGCGCGTCGGTTCTGCTGCCACGCCGTTCATTGCCCTCACCTCACGCTTCACGCCTTGAAGTTTCATGGGGCCGTTTCCCGGCATGGCAAGCGGTCCGGGAAGCGCAGGCCTCGTTTCGCATCACGCGCCGAGGTAATCGCGCTTGCCGAGTTCCACGCCGTTATGCCGCAGGATCGCGTACGCGATCGAGACGTGGAAAAAGAAGTTCGGCAGCAGGAACTGCGTCAGGTAATCGCGGCCGTTGAACGTCACCTCGGCCGGACCGAGGCGAAACGTCACGACCTTGTCCTCGCGGCCGTCGATGTCTTCGGCCCCGATGGTGGCGAGAAACTTGAGCGTCCTGTCGACGCGAGCCTGCAGTTCCTCGAACGTCGTTTCCGTATCCTCGTAACGCGGCACTTCGCGGTCCGCGATGCGCGCCGCGAAACCCTTGGCGTTGTCTGTCGCGATCATCACCTGCCTCGCAAGCGGCAGCATGTCCGGATACAGCCGCGCATTCACGAGGACCGCCGGATCGATCTTCTTCGCCGCGGCGTGCGCGGCAGCCTTGCCCAGCAGCACGTTCAACTGCGTCAGACCGCGAACCAGCACAGGCACCGACGCCTGGAACAGGGAAATGTGCATGAGAACTCCTTGAACACGTGGTAGTGGAAAAGGGTGAACTTGCAGGAGCTCACCGCTTCAGGATGAACTCGCGGTCCAGGGTGTCGCCGACCTGGAAACCGTACTCGCCGACCTTGCTGAATCCGTAGCGGCCATAAAAACGCTGCGCGCCCAGATTCTCCGACCACACGCCGATGTACAGCGGGTTCCGCCCCTGCGCTTCGAGCCATTCGAGGCCGAGCGCCATGAGGCGCGAGCCGAGACGCAGGTTCTGATGACGCGCGAGCACGTAGAGCTGCTGGACTTCGCCCGCCGCCGGGTCGAGGTTCTCGACGGGCAGCTTGCACGCGCCCACGGTGATGAAACCGGCCGGCGTGCCGTCATCCAGCGTGGCGATCCAGATGGCGAGTTCGGGATTCGCGAGCTTGCGCGCAAACGCATCCACCGAACGGACACGGGCCAGGAAGGCCTGCAGGTCTTCCGGCGGATACAGATGACCGAAGGTTTCGGTGAACGTCGTCGCGCCGAGCGCGGCGAGCGTTTTCGCATCGTCCGGTGTTGCACGCCGAATGACGGGCTGTAGATTGGCGTTCATCTTCGACGAACTCATGGCTTCCTCGAATACCAGGCGCGGATCAGCGCCGCCTGGAAAAAACGCACCGGGGTTTCGAATCCGCCCGCGGTGATGATGGCTTCAACGTCATCGGCAGGAAGCACCGCGACGTCGCGGCGGTAGGCCTCGCGCAGGCGATCGATGCCATCCGCCGGAACATCGGCGGCCTTCATCATCCGCCACCATGCGTCGAGGAGGCTTTCGTAAGCCTTCGAGCGCACGTCGGCGGACAGGTCGGAACTCACCAGGATGCCGCCGGGTTTCAGCCGCGCGGCAATTGCGCGAAAGAAGCCCGATCTCGCCTCGCGTTCAAGAAGGAATTGCGAAACCAGCAGGCAGGTCGCCGCATCAAAGGCGTCCGGCGAAGGCAGCGAATCGAGATAACCCTGGTGAAAGACACAGCGCGACGCGAAGCCATGCTCCCCGGCGCGGCCGCGGCAGACGTCGAGCATGGCCGCGGAAGGTTCGACGACCGTAAAACGCCAGTGCGGAAATTCATTGCCGAGGTAAACGAGTTCGGCGCCGGTTCCCGCGCCGACACAGAGCACGTGCGCGTCGGCAGGCAGTTCGAAAAGGACCGCGCGCATGAGCAGATGCAGCGCATCGCGCACCGGCGCCAGCTTCTTCCACTGGTCGTCGTAGGACGCCGCCTGCCGGTCGAAGTTGGCGATCAGTTCTTCCTGCCGCATGTTTGCTCCTTCGCTGTCACGGCGCCGCCGCGTCCACGGCCTTCGTTTTCCTCGGCGACACCCACATCGTGATCGTGGCGCGGAAAACCGCGTCCCCGTGCAGATCCTGCACCGCCACCTTCACCTTGTATTCGCAGGGCGCGGACCCGTCGGGCGCCGATTCCGGCGTGGCAACGGCAACGAGGTCCGTCGTGGCCTTCTTCAGGTATTCAACCGTCATTCCCTTCGGAATCCAGCGGTGCGTCGCGGGGATACTGACCTCGGTCATCATCCCGCCCGACAACTCCGCCATGTTGCACATGGCGATGGCGTGAACCGTGCCCAGGTGATTGAGCAGCGGCCGGCGCTTGCGGATTCGGAGCCTGCAGTATTCGGGCCGCAATTCCTCGATCCGCGGACGGATGCTGCCGAAATAAGGCGCCTTGAAACACACGGCGCGTGAAAACAGCCATTTGCCGCCGGGCAGGGATGCAAGACGATTCCAGGTATCAAGCGCGGTTCTGCTCATTGCGACTCCGGACGCGCGGCAGGATGCGCGAGCCCGAATGATACAAAAGCGCGGACCTTTTTCACTTCCGCAGGATTTTCTCCATCGCCTTTCCCTTTGCCAGCTCATCAACCAGCTTGTCCAGGTAGCGGATTTCCCGCATCAGCGGCTCTTCGATGTCTTCCACCCGGACGCCGCAGACCACGCCCTTGATCAGGGCTCGCGAAGGATTCAGCCGCGGCGCTTTTGCAAAGAAGGTTTCGAAGTCCGCCCGCCTTTCCAGCTGCGCTTCCAGTTCTTCCTGGCCGTACCCGGTCAGCCAGCGGATGATTTCGTCGACCTCGCCTTGCCCGCGCCCCTTTTTCTCCGCCTTGGCCACGTAATGCGGATAGACGCTGGCAAAAGGCGTTGTGTAGATACGATGTCCGGCCATTGCAAATCCTCGTCTGCGCCCGAAGGCGGTCATTATTTCGGGCGCGGGATGAACTTCGCGCCCGAATTCGGGACCAACTTTCAATGCCCGCGCGGCATGGCTTCCAGGATCAGGATGCGCCGACCCACTGAATCGTCGTCATCCTTCTGATAGATTGGCCGCCAGCCAACGAAACGGCGACCACAAAACAGTACTCGCTGAACAGGAGCTACAACAATGACCGCCGCCAATTCCCCCCTTGTTCGCCTGCTTTCCTGCGTCATTCCCGGACTGGTCCTTGCGGTCCAGGCGCCCGTCGCCGCCGGCCAGGACATGGACCAGGACGCCCCGATCATCCAGCCCGGCGCGCCCGGTGAAGCGCCGCAGGCGCTCAGCGCCAAAGAGGCGATCGAGATTGCAGATACCAGCTACTCGCCAGCCGACGTCCGCTTCATGCAGGACATGATTCCGCACCATTACCAGGCCGTGCAGATGGCCGCGCTGGTGAAGGACCGCACGAACCGGCCGGAACTGGTCGACATCGCCGGGCGCATCGACGCCTCGCAGAAGGACGAAATCGGTTTCATGCAGAAGTGGCTGCGCGCGCGCGGCGAGCATGTGCCGGAGCCGGGCGACAAGGGCGCCATGCATACCCATCACCTGATGGCCGGCATGGCCACGCCCGAACAGATGGAAAAACTTGCCAGCCTGAAAGGCGCCGCCTTCGACCGGATGTTCCTGGAGCTGATGATTCCTCACCACGAGGGCGCGGTCAGGATGGTCGAGGAACTGCTGGAACAGCCGGGATCCGCGTACGACCCGCTGCTGTTCGAATTCACGACCGACGTCACCAATGACCAGAACGCCGAGATCGAGCGCATGCACGCGCTGCTGCTCAGGCTGTCTCCCGATCCGCGTGCCGGGCTCGCCGCGGGTTTCCGCGACGCCGGCCAGGCGATCAGCAACCTGGAACTCGTGGCCTCGCTGCCGAAACCGGCCGGGTTCTTCGATCCGGCCAACCCGGCCCAGCTGCCGCCGGAGGCCCTGAAGCCCGCCGAAGAAGCGGGCAAGGACGCGGATGCAAAGAAGGCGGACGACGCAGAAGAGAAGGCCGACGAGCACGACTCGCGCTCACCGCTTCTGAGCTTCGCCAACACCGACATGGCCTTCGCCGATGACGTGATGATTGCCGGCAACTACCACGGCTTCAACATCTATCGTCTTGGCGAGAACGGCGTGCCGGACCTGATGAGTTCCGTGGTCTGCCCCGGCGGACAGGGCGACGTATCCATCGTCGGCGATCTCCTGCTGATGTCGGTCGAGCAGACGCGCGGGCGCCTGGATTGCGGCCTGCAGGGCGTCAGCGAGGAAATCAGCGCGGAGCGCTTCCGCGGGCTGCGCATTTTCGACATCAGCGACCTGACCCGGCCCGTGCAGGTCGGCGCCGTCCAGACCTGCCGCGGCTCGCACACGCATTCGGTCGTCTCGGCCAACGACGACGGAAGCATCATCGTCTACGTCTCCGGCACGGCGGACGTGCGCGACGAGGAAGAACTGGAAGGCTGCATCGGCGAGATCCCGGGCGACGAACGCACCGCGCTGTTCCGCATCGATGTTGTCGAAATTCCCATTGACGATCCGGCAAGCGCGCGCATCGTCGACAGCCCGGCCGTGTTCGCCGATCCCGAGACGGGCGCGCTCGCGGGCCTGTGGCGCGGCGGCGACCATGGCGAGGATACGCAGGAAACGAACGTGACCAACCAGTGTCACGACATCACCGTGTTCCCCGAGCGCGAGATCGCCGCGGGCGCGTGCTCCGGCAACGGCATCATTTTCGACATTTCCGATCCCCGCCACCCCACGCGGATCGACGTCGTCGTCGACGAGGGCTTCGCCTACTGGCACTCGGCCACCTTCAACAACGACGGCACCAAGGTCATCTTCACCGACGAATGGGGCGGCGGCTCCAGGCCGCGCTGCCGCGCGTACGATCCCCTCAACTGGGGCGCGGACGCCATCTACGACATCGTCGACAACCAGCTCCAGTTCCGCAGCCACTACAAGATGCCGGCGCCGCAGACCGAGACGGAGAACTGCGTCGCGCACAACGGCTCCATCGTGCCGGTCCCGGGCCGCGACATCTTCGTGCAGGCCTGGTACCAGGGCGGCATCTCGGTGATGGATTTCACCGACTCGGCCAACCCCGTCGAGATCGCGTACTTCGATCGCGGCCCGGTGAACGCCGACGAGCTGCTGCTTGCCGGCTACTGGTCGACCTACTTCTATGACGGCCGCATCTACGGCACCGAGATCGTGCGCGGCATTGACGTGTTCGCGCTGACTCCCAGCGAATACCTGAGCGAGAACGAAATCGCGGCGGCGGCGCTGGCGGACTACGACGGGCTGTTCAATCCGCAGCAGCAGTTCCCCGTCACCTGGCCCGACGAGCCCGTTGTCGCGCTGGCGTATCTCGACCAGCTCAAGCGGAACGATTCCGTGCCGGCCGCGATGGTCGCCGAGCTGACCGCGGCGCTGGACGACGCGGCGGCAAGCCTCGAGAACGGCGCGCAGGACGACGACCTGGCCGACACGCTGGAATCGCTGGCGGATCGCATCAACGACGGCGATGCCGACGGCGTGGAAGCGAAACGGCGGTCCGGGCTCGCGGGAACGCTGCTCGGAATCGCGACGCGGCTGCGCTGAGCAGGGAGTGAATCGCAGGCAACGCTCCCCGGGGGCGTTGCCCTGCGCAATCGGGGACGGAGCAGGAAGGCCTGCTCCGTCCTTTTTTTTTGCCGTCAGGAATCTTCTGGACCCGAAAGGGCCGCCCGCCGCCGCTCCAGGCCGTCCAGCAGCAAATCCAGCGTGAATTCGAATTCCTTCCGGCTGTCGCACCAGCCAAGCATGTCGCCGTCATTGGCGTGTATCTCGGCGGCGGCCATCGCCATCATGTGAGGCAGCGCCGCGGCGAGTTTCTCGAACTCCGCTTCGGCGGCCTCAACGTCGACGCTGCCCCCGCTTGCCGCGGGTGAGAACAGTTCCTGCACGAAACCGAGCGGCATGCTGCCGAGCGCATGCAGCGCCTTGTGTGCCAGGGCGTACGAAAACCCGCCTTCGATGAGCAGGCCCAGGACTTCCTCGTAATAGAAAATGACGCTGGCCGGAATCGTCTTGCGCGTTCCGATCAGCCCCGGCGCCCAGGGATGCCGGGCCATCACGTCGCGCGCGGCCAGGCAGCGGTTGCGCAACGCGGCCTGCCAGCCGTCGCCGCCGCTGCCCCGGACCGCGTCCTGCACCGTTGCGATGATCGTCGCCACCACCCCGTCGAGCAGCGCGTCCTTGTTCGGAACGTGGTGATAGAGCGACATCGCCTCGACACCGAGCCCGGCTGCCAGGCGGCGCATTGTGACCGCGCCGATCCCCTCGGCGTCCGCCAGCGAGGTCGCCGCTTCCAGTATCCGTTCCCGAGTGAGCGGTTCACGCCGTGCCATTGCCGGTTTGCCTTGCGTCGCGGGTTTTGCGACCTTACACTGTATGGAACCTTACTGTGTAAGACAACATGAAGGGGGACGATGACGGCAATGACATTTCGCGAGACCGGCGACGCGCAGGCGGTCATCCGCACGGCACGGGTCACGGGACTGCTCTACGCGGGCATGTGCCTTGCCGCCATTTTCGGCCACTTCGTCATTCCCGGCCGGCTATTCGACCCCGGCGATGCGGCGGCGACGCTGGCGAACCTGGCCGGGCAGGAAGCCCTGGCCCGCCTCGGCGTCGCCATGGAGCTGGCCACCGCCACCTTCCAGGTGCTGCTGGCGCTCTGGTTCTACCGGCTGTTCCGGCCGGTGGATTCCTTTCTCGCCGTGGCCACCATGACGCTCGGGATGTTCAACGCGATCGCGCAGTTTGCAAGCGCGGCCTGCCTCGCCACCGCGCTGGACGTCGCGCGCGATCCCTCGCTGGACGGCGCCGCCGCCACGGCACAGCTGATGTACGTCATGAGCGGCAAGCTGTGGCAGGTGGCCGAGGTGTTCTTCGGACTGTGGCTGATCCCGATGGGACGGCTCGTGCTGCGTTCGGGATGGATGCCGCGGCTGCTGGGATGGCTGCTTGTCGCGGGCGGTGCGGGCTACGTGCTCCATGCCTTCGTTCCGTACCTGGCGCCGGCCGCCGCATCCATTGCCGGCGTGCTGGTGTTGCCGAGCGTCAGCGAGTTCTGGATGGCGGGCTACCTGCTGCTGAAAGGCGTGCGCCGGCCCGCCTGACCATCCCTTCGAACAACAACCAGGGGGTTTGCAAGCATGAAGACTTACCGAAAGACGGGTGTGGTTATCGGCCTGTTCTTCCTCATCGCCACGATAACGTTCATGGCCGGTCACACGCTCATCCTCGGGGCGCTGGACGGCTTCGCCGGCGTGGCCACGGAGGCGAACGCCCTGACGGCCGGTGCGCTGCTCCTCTTCGTCGATGCGCTCGCCGTCGCCGGCATCGCGTTCCTCATCTTTCCGCTGTTGAAGCGCTACAGCGAGCCGGCCGCCCTCGCCTACGCCGGGCTGAGGGTCGGCGAGTTCGCGGCGGTTCTGCTGCTGATGGCAAGCCCGCTCCTTGTCGTCCCGCTCGCCGTGGCCGCGCCCGCCGCCGGCCTCGATGCGTCGGCGTCAGCCCATCTGTCCGGAATCGCGAGGGCGCAGTACGACGCCGCCATGGCGCTCGTCTTCCTGTGCACCGGCGCATCCGGGACGGTCCTTGCCTTCGTGCTGGTTCGATCGCGGCTGGTGCCGCTTCCCCTCGCCGTGCTCGGCGCGGTCGGCTATCCCGCAATGCTCGCGGGAACCGCCCTGGACATGCTCAAGCTGCTGGACCTGCAGCAGGGCGCCGGACTGCTGCTGGTCTGGCCGGTCGGCCTCTTCGAGCTGGCGCTTCCGGTCTGGCTGTTCATCAAGGGATTCAACACGGAGAAACCGGCCGCCCCCTAATCGTGGCTTGTCTCCCGCTTTCCCTGCCTTGTCAGCACGACATGCGTGGCGTTTTGCGTGGGAACGTGTTCGGTGCACCGATAACCGAGGCCGTGTGCATCGATATCGGCAAAGAGGTGTTCGCCGGAGCCGAGCAGTATCGGCGAGATCGCGAAGTGCATCTCGTCGATGAGCCCGGCTCGCAGGTATTGCCGGACGGTCGACACGCCGCCGCCAAGCACCACGTCCTTGCCGTTGGCGGCCTGCATGGCGCGTTCGAGCGCCGCTTCGATGCCGTCGGTCACGAAGTGAAACGTCGTCCCGCCTGCCATGGTGACGGGCGCGCGCTCGTGGTGCGTCAACACGAAGACCGGGCAGTGATAAGGCGGGTTGTCTCCCCACCATCCCTTCCAGTTTTCGTCGGGCCACGGACCGCGAACCGGCCCGAACATGTTCCTGCCCATGATCCACGCGCCGACGTTCGCGGGCATCCGTGCCGCGAACTCGTCGTCGGCGCCGGTCGTGCCGTCCTCACTTCCATGCATCCGCTGGAAGGTACGGGTCGGGACGAACCAGTCGTGCAGCGCTTCGCCGCCAACACCCAGCGGATTTTCGACGCCCTGGTCCGGGCCGGCGCCAAAACCGTCGAGCGATATCGAAAAGCAGTTAACGCGGAGCTTCGACATGGCGTGTGCCTCTCGGTCTCAACCGCGGCATGCCGCCTCGATGGCGGCGATGTCGATCCTGCCCATCTTCATCATCGCGTCGAATGCCCGTTTCGCCGCGGCCCGGTCGGAACCGGTGACCGCCTGCGTCAGCGCGACCGGCGTGATCTGCCAGGAAATTCCCCACTTGTCCTTGCACCAGCCGCAGACGCTTTCCTGGCCGCCGTTGCCGACGATCGCGTTCCAGTAGCGATCCGTTTCTTCCTGGTCAACCGTCGCGACCTGGAAGGAAAACGCCTC
>DASVCH010000162.1:0-1025 GCA_036381715.1 Gammaproteobacteria bacterium
AGGCATGGCCTCGGCGGCGAGACCGCCTACCTGCGCACATCGCGGAACGGCGCGCCCTGGTACCAGGTGCTCTTCGGCCGTTATCCGGATGCCATGACGGCGCGCGCGGCAATCCAGCAGTTGCCCTCAGCGCTGAAAAGCGCGGGACCGTACATTCGCCCGCTGAGGTCTCTCACCGGCGAGATGACTGGCGGCCTCGAGGCGCCAGAGGTCATCCGCTCGGAAGCCTGGGTCCTATCAAGGCCTGGTGGCCACTACACCGTGCAGTTGCTGGCGGTGCGCCGCGAAGCCGAAGCACGCGCGTTCATCGAACGCCACGGGCTGGCCGATTCAGCGGCGTATTTCCGGACGCGGCGCAACGGCCGCGACTGGTACTCGGTCGCATACGGCGAGTTCCGGAACCGGGCCGAAGCCGGCCGGGCGGCGGCATCACTGCCCCGGGAACTGCGCGTCACGCAACCGTGGATTCGCAGCTTCGGGAGCATCCAGGATGCCATCAGGACCAGGTGACGAATGCGGTATCCTTGCCCGGTGAAGTGCCGAAGTTCGTCATTGCCCATGCACAATCGCGTCCTGGAGGCAGGAAGGCCGTCACGCGGCGCGCGGCGCATTCTCGTCGCCGTGCTCGTTGCGCTGCCGGCAATTGCGACGGCCCTGACAGTGACCAGCACGCAGGAAATCTCTTTCGGTGCCATTGTTGTCGGGCCCGCCGGAGGCACCGTGACGGTCACGTACCTGGGTTCCCGGTCGTGCAGCGTTGACGTGACCTGCCTGCCGCAATCTCCCGCCTATCCTGCCCGTTTCACCGTTTCCGGCGATCCGTTCATGAGCTTCGGGATTTCCCTGCCGGTCAGCGCAACGCTTTCCGATGGCGCCGGCAACAGCATGCTCATCGACGGATTCGAAGACAGCTTGGGAGGGACGGGCACGCTTGGCAGCGCGGGGCAGGCGAACTTCGCGGTTGGCGCGGCGTTGCACGTCGAGCCTGGCCAGGCGGCGTCGAGCTACTCGGGTTCCTTCAACGT
>DASVCH010000163.1:0-1857 GCA_036381715.1 Gammaproteobacteria bacterium
TCGCGTTTCCTGTGCGGGTGAAACGTTGCCTTCGTCGTCATCCCGCCCGTCCCGCTCCGCGGCATGCAACGGCGGCAGGTCGTCCGGGAATTCGTCATCGCTGAACTCGTCATTGGGATCGGCGCCGCTTCCACCCTCAACCGTCGGCTCCGTCGTGCCTGTGAAGCCGTCACGGTCGCCTCGCCGCGAACTTCGCGTATACGCGTAAACGCCGGCGATCACCAGCGCGCCGACAACCAGCAGTATGACGCGGAGGCCCTCCATCTACATCGCCGCCATCTTCGCGGCTTCCTCGACGTCAACGCTGACGAGCCGCGACACGCCCGGCTCGTGCATGGTGACGCCCATCAACTGGTTCGCCATTTCCATGGTGATCTTGTTGTGCGTGATGTAGATGAACTGCACCCGCTCGGACATTTCCTTGACCATGTCGCAGAAGCGTCCCACGTTGGCGTCGTCCAGCGGCGCATCGACCTCGTCGAGCATGCAGAACGGCGCAGGGTTGAGTTCGAAGATCGAGAACACCAGCGCGACCGCGGTCAGTGCCTTCTCGCCGCCGGACAGCAAATGAATGGTGCTGTTCCGCTTGCCCGGCGGGCGCGCCATGATCGCAACACCTGCATCCAAGAGTTCCTCGCCGGTCAGCTCGAGATAGGCGTGCCCGCCGCCGAACAGTTTCGGAAAGTTCTTCTGCAATCCGGAATTCACCCGGTCGAAGGTTTCCTTGAAGCGCGTGCGCGTTTCGCGATCGATCTTCCGTATCGCGTTCTCCAGCGTTTCCAGTGCTTCCATGAGGTCCTGGTGCTGCGCGTCGAGATACTGCTTGCGCTCCGATTGTTCCTCGTACTCGTCGATGGCGGCAAGATTGATCGGGCCAAGGCGTTCAATGCGCCGAACAATGTCATCGACCTTCTGCTGCCAGGCATCGACGTTCGCGTCTTCCGGCAGGACCTCCAGTAAGGGCGCGGCTTCCATGTCCAGCTCGGCGAGCTGTTCGGCCAGTGTCTGGCGGCGAACCCGCATCTCCTGTGAATTCAGTTTCAGCTGGTTGAGTTCCTCGCGCAGTGCGACGACGCGGCGCTCCTTCGCAACGCGCTCCTGTTCGAGATTGCGAAGCTGCGCATCGAGTTCCTCGACCAGCCTGCGCGCTTCGGTGAGTTCCGTTTCCACCTTGCCGCGTTTTTCCAGCAGTGCGTTCAGTTCCTCCTGCTGTCCCGCGACCGGCGTGTCGCCGGCTTCCAGCGCGCCGCGGAGTTCCTCGCGGCGCGCTTCAAGCTGTTCGAGCTGCTGCTGCATGCGTTCCAGGTTGCGCCCGGTGGATTCGCGCATTGAACGGCGCGACTCGACCTTGAGTGCAAGCTCGTGCGCCGCTTCGCGATCCGCCTTCGCCTGCGAACGCGCCGCATCGAGTTTCTCGCGCAGGGCATCGCGCTCTGCGAGCAGCTTGCCGTGGTCGGCCTCGAAACCCTGCAGGCTGGACATCGTTTCGTCGAGGCGGCCGCGCGCGGCGCGCACGTCCGCGTCGTGCTGCGCAAGCTCTTCCTGGAGCTCCGCGAGTTCGCCGTTCACTTCCTCGCCGCGCCGGCGCAACTGTTCCTGGCGTTCGCCGCGCGAATCCAGCATTGCCTTGGCGTCCGCGTACTGGCGATGCGCGCGGTTCACTTCCGCCTGCTGTTCCTCGCGCTGCCGCTCGCCATCCTTCAGGCGTTCGCGGATCGCTTCCTGGCGGCCGGAAAGTTCCGTCACCTCGTTCGCCAGCATGTCCTGGCGTTCCTTCAGCGCCTTGATTTCCTGCTCGCGCGCAAGCACGCCGGCGTGTTCGTCCTGCTCGCGGTTCACCCGCACCCAGTTCGCGCC
>DASVCH010000164.1:0-4595 GCA_036381715.1 Gammaproteobacteria bacterium
GCCCACTGCAGCATCACGAACACGCGGTTGTGAAATCCGGTGAGGTAATAGATATGAATGAACACCCAGGCGAGCCACGCCGGGTAACCGCCGAGCCGCAGGCGGCCCATCTCCGCGATCGCCTTGTTGTGGCCGATCGTCGCCATTGAACCCTTGTCGCGATAGCGAAACGGCTTGCGCGGCTTGCCGGCCAGCTCCCGGCGAAGCAGCTTGCCGATGAATACGCCCTCCTGCAGCGCCACGCCGGCGACGCCGGGCAGCGGCTTGCCGTCCCCGTTCACCGCGTGCGCAAGGTCGCCGGCGACGAAAACCTCCGGGTGTCCCGGCACGCTCAGGTCCGGCTCGACGATCACGCGTCCGCCACGATCACAAGGCACGCCGAGCTGGCGGCCCAGCGCCGACGGCGCCACGCCCGCGGCCCACAGCACTGTGCTCGCCGCGATGCGCTCGTCGCCCGCGCTCACGCCATCGGCGTCGATGGCCGTGACCATCGTGTTCAGCCGGACTTCCACGCCCAGCGATTCCAGGTCGCGCATCGCGCGGGCGACAAGGTCGGGATGAAAGCCCGCGAGAATGGAATCGCCGCCTTCCAGCAGGATCACGCGCGCGGCGTGCGGATCGATGTTCCTGAATTCCTTTCGAAGCGAATGATGCGCCATCTCGCCGATCGCGCCGGCAAGCTCCACGCCCGTCGGCCCGCCGCCGACAATCACGAACGTCAGCAACCGCGAAAGCGCCGCCGGCGATTCCGCCTGCTCCGCCCGCTCGAACGCCAGCAGAACCCGGCGGCGGATTTCCGTCGCCTGCTCCAGCGTCTTCAGTCCCGGCGCGAACGCTTCCCACTCGTCGTGTCCGAAATACATGTGGCGCGAACCGGTCGCGAGGACGAGATAGTCGTAGTCGAGATCGCCGGCGGTCGTGTGCACGCGCTTCGCCGCGGGGTCCACGCGCGTGACCTCGCCCATCACCACTTCCACGTTCTTCCGCCGGCGGAAAAACGTGCGGATCGGCGTCGCGATGTCGGACGGATTCAGCTCCGCCATCGAAACCTGGTACAGCAGCGGCTGGAAAAGATGGTGATTGGTGCGATCGACGATCGTGACGCGAACCTTGCGTTCGCGCGCCAGCACCTTCGCCGCGTTCAGGCCGGCGAAGCCCGCACCGGCGATGACGACGTGCGGAACGGAAGCATCATGCGCGGATTTCATTGCGCGCAAGGATGACGGATACGCCACCGTTCGTCCACCGCCGGACGCGAGGCCTCCGCGTTCCGGGCGCTGGCCGAACCTCGCGCTTCCGGCCTATACTTCGGTGCGTTTCATCTTCCGTCATCGGTAACGCAAATGCCCGCCATGACAACGCGAACCTTCTCCCTCACGGGGCGCCGCCAGCCCGCACGGTAACAAGGCCGGCTGCCCGCCCGGCATCCGGCCGCCCGTCATTTTCCGATTCGATCCCTTTTCGCACCGCGGCATTGGCGCCGCGGCCGTCGTCCGCAAGGAGTACGTGATGTCGTCCGTAGCCGTGAACCTTTCCACCTTCGACGTGCAGCGCCTGGAGCCGCTGATTGCCCGTAACGGGCCGGTGCACGCCCTGCCCGAGCACCTGAATGCGCTGCTGGAGAAACTGAACCGCTGTGTGGAGGTGCCGCCCGTCGGCGTGCCGCCGTACATCGTCACCATGAACAGCGAGGTGCGCTTGCTGGATCTCGAATCAGGCAAGCACACGAATTGCACGCTCGTGTTCCCGCTGCAGGCCGACATCAACCTCGGCAGGGTCTCGGTGCTCGCACCGCTCGGCGCCGCGCTGCTCGGCTCGCGCGTCGGCGCGACCCTCGAAGTCTCCACGCCGCGAAGCCTGCGCCGTTACCGCATCGAGCAGATCCTCTTCCAGCCGGAAGCGGCAGGAAAATACGACCTGTAAACAAAGAGACGCGAAAGCCGCGCGATGCGCGGCTTTCCGGTTCATGCCTTCAGGGCTGCATCGAAGGGTTCCACGCCACTTCCCATGCGTGCTCGTCCGGGTCCTGGAAGTAGCCCGCGTAACCGCCCCAGAATGTTTCCGTCGCTTCCTTGACCATGCGGCCGCCGGCCGCGCGCGCCTCGGCCATCACCGCATCGACTTCCTCGCGGCTTCGCACATTGTGCGCGAGCGCGAAGTCCGTCACCGACGGCGGCGTCTTCGCGATGCCCATGTCATGCGCGAGATTGTCGCGCGGGAACAGCGCGACCCGAAGGCCACCTTCCAGCATGAAGAACGCCACCGCGCCGTGCTCGAACTCCGTGCCGACGATGCCTTCCGTCGGCCAGCCAAGGCCGTCGCGGTAGAACGCGACGGCGCGTTCGAGATCGTCGACGCCGAGCGTGATCAACGTGATTCGGGATTTCATGATGTTCCTCCGCAAAAAGCGCAGCGGTTTTTTCCGCAAAGCCTCACATCTGCTCGATCAGCCACCCTCGCGGCGTGCTTCGGAATTGCACTTCCGCCGCGACTCCCGAATCGCGCACCGCGATCCCCGTCCTGAAATCCCCGTACTCTCCCGTCATCCTTATCAGCCGCGTGGTCCGGCCCATGCGCTGCAAGGATTCGTCCGGCAGCTTTTCAATCACCGCGCGCAGTCTCGATGTCGGCGTCAGCGTGGACAGCGCTTTCTCGCGATCCGCGTTCACCAGCGCCTGGATGAACACCGCGAACGTCTTCTCCGGGTCCGCGAACGCGGCATTGCGCGGCTTCGCGTACTCCGCGAGCCGGACCAGCAGCTGGTCGCAGTACTTCGCGAACTCATCCGGCCCGGGCTCGCGCGCGATGCCAAGCTGCGGCTGACCGATCGACAGCACCTGCTCGAAGCGCGCCACCATGCCGTCGCTCGCTTCGGACCACTGCTCGACCAGCGGCTCCGCCTTTTCCTCATAGCCGTCGATGCGCTCGGAACACCGGCGGTACTGCGCGAGCGTGCCGGCCATCTCCGCGACATGCGCTTCCGGCATTCCGGTGTCTTCCATGATCAGCTCGAAGCCCAGTTGCAGGCAGGCGAACTTCGGGAACTGGTCCTGGCCGTTCACGCCGTCGCGCAGCTCGCGAAACCGCGGCGTGTCCTCGATCTTTGCCATCACGGTTTCCTTGCCCGCGCTCCAGCGGTCGATCTCCTCCTCGAGCGCGTCGTCGAAACCCTGGTCCGAACAGAACGCGATCAACCCCGCCCGCTCGATCATCTCTCCGCGTGTCTCGCTTTCGCGCATCAGCGGCATGTCTTCGAACATTTCGTAGGCGCCGCTGAAACGCGTCCGGTCTCTCGGCGCCTGGATATCCGCATCGCGCAGCCAGGCCATCTGCTCGCGGCACAAACGCCGGAGCCCGTCGCGGTCCAGGTGCGCGACCTCGTCCGCGAACGGACGCTGCGCATCGAAGCGCGTGCCGTTCCACATTTGCATTACCTGCGCGATCTCGGCAATCCCGGACGCCGCGTAATCCGCACTGCCCGCATAGTCCGGGCCGAACGTGGCTTCGCAATGCCGGTGCAGACCACGAATCAACGGCGCGTGCGGCGCAATCGGCAACCGCGAGAGCCGCTGCCATTCCTGGATCTGCGGCGGCGGGCTTGCCGTCACGATCCCCATCGTTCGAGCCTGTGCCTGTGGCCTCGCGGGCGTTTTCTCCGTGCCGGATGGCGGTACGCCGGCGAGCGCGGCGAAAGAAATGAGCAGCGGAATGGAAAAGACGGTACGCGCGATTTTCATGCTTCCCCCCAAGGATTTTCTCGCGGTCCTGCAACTCTAGCAGCGAATGCGGGCCACCATATCCGATCGCGAGATATCGTAGGAGCGCCCTCCCGGGCGCGATTCAGTGGCAAAAGCGACGAGCACGGACAGGATTAACAGGATTTTTTCAGGATTGACAGGATTCGGGTCGGGCGGACTTCGCCACCGCTTTCTCCCTTCTCCCTTCTCCCTTCTCCCTTCTTTCGACCTTCGACTTTCACCTTTCGACTGCTACTCGCGCCCACACCGGCACATGATCCGAAACATGCCGCCGTACATATTCATGGCTCAGCTCAAACTCCACCGGAATCTTCCGTATCCCCGCCTCGATCGAGGTAATTTTCCCACTCACCCAGACATGGTCATACAAGTTCGCGTACCGCCCGTCCTTCGACGACAACGTCGTCCCGCCGCTCACAATCAACGGCGTGGCCACCTCGTCCAGCGGCGCTAACGAGCGATCATCCGGCCACAGATTGAAATCTCCCATCAGCACCAGCGGCGTTCCCGGAAACGCTTCCGCCAGCCAGTCCCGGTAATCGCGCAGCGCGCGTCCTTCCCGCCTGCGCTCGCTCTTGCTGTCGCCGTAGGTCACGTGCACCGTCGCCAGCAGGAACATTTCGTCATCGTCCGTGCGGAACACCGCGCTGAACGGCTCGCGCGCGAACGTGTCATCCGGGTCCAGGTACACCACAGCACCCGTCTCGTAGCTCACGCGATCCGTCCTCCACAGGAAGCAATACGCCTCTTTATATGAGTTGCGCCCGATCGCGTGACTGCACAGATGCGCCCAGTCCACGCCCGAACGATCCTCGAGTTTCCGCGCCAGGCCGGCGA
>DASVCH010000165.1:0-18613 GCA_036381715.1 Gammaproteobacteria bacterium
GGAAGGATTTCTCCCCGGCGGGCTGAACGTGAAGCGCCGCGCGCCGAAACTGTTCCGCGAACTGCAAAGCGAGGCGAAGCGCGACAGCATGGACGTGCTCGACTGGGTGAACGCCTTCGCGCTTGCCGTGAACGAGGAAAACGCTGCCGGCGGGCGTGTCGTCACGGCGCCGACCAATGGCGCCGCCGGCATCATTCCCGCCGTGCTGCACTACTACGTGCGATTCGTCGATGACGCCGACGAGGAAGGCGTCATCCGCTTCCTGCTCACCGCCGGCGCGATCGGTGCGCTATATAAAAGGAATGCCGGCATCTCCGGCGCCGAGATGGGCTGCCAGGGCGAAGTCGGCGTCGCGTGTTCCATGGCGGCCGGCGGACTGGCGTCGGCGCTCGGCTGCAGCAACGAGATTATCGAGAACGCCGCCGAGATCGGCATGGAACACAACCTGGGCCTCACCTGCGATCCGGTCGGCGGGCTGGTGCAGATTCCCTGCATCGAACGCAACGCCATGGGTTCCATGAAGGCCATCAACGCCGCGCGCATGGCGAAGCGCGGCGGCGGCGAGCACAAGGTCAGCCTGGACCAGGTCATCAACACCATGCGCCAGACCGGCAAGGACATGCAGAGCATCTACAAGGAAACGTCGCTGGGCGGACTCGCGGTGAACGTGCCGGAGTGTTGAGCGTCGATTGACTTGTCGGGATCGCCGTGCAAGTTTACGGCACTTCATAATCGCAAAGGGGGAAAGCCATGCGAGGAATGCAGATCCTGTTCACGCTGTTCCTGGCTGCACTGACCGTCCAGGCGCAGGCAGCGGAAACGCGCCGCGAAAATTTCGGCGACTGGGGTTTCATCTGTTCGACGCCGAACGGGCAGGAAGATGCGAATGAAAGCTGCAATCTCTTCCAGACCGCGCTGCTGAACAACGAGGAAAGCGAAGGGCCGGGACAGCGCGTGCTGTTGACGCGTGTCGGCTATCTCGATGGCAACGAGAACCCGGTCCTGCTGGTTACCGCGCCGCTCGGCATCCTGCTGCCGATGGGAATCACCGTGGAAGTGGAAGGGCACGACACCATTCGTATCCCGGTGCAGCGTTGCGATGCCGGCGGTTGTCTCGCCTACGTCGTGATGGAACAGCCGTTCATCGATGCGTTCAGGAAGGGTATCCAGGCGAAGGTGACGTTCTACGACGCCCAGCGACGGGGCGTGACGATTCCCCTCTCGCTGAAAGGCTTCACGGACGGCATGGAAGAACTCGCCGATTCGCGCGGGGATTGAGGTAAATCCTTCCAGGGGCTCTGAAAAAGCCGGCAAAGGCCGGCTTTTTTTATTCGCGGTTATCGCGCCGGGAGGGCGCTCCTGCATCAACATTCTGTCAATCCTGTTCATTCCTCTTCGCTCTTCGCCCTTCGCCCTTCGCCCTTCGCCTTTCGCCTTTCGCCCTTCGCCCTTCGCCTTTCGCCCTTCGCCTTTCGCCCTTCGCCCTTCGCCCTTCGCCTTTCGCCCTTCGCCCTTCGCCTTTCGCCTTTCGCCTTTCGCCTTTCGCCTTTCGACCTTCGACCTTCGACCTTCGACCTTCGACCTTCGACCTTCGACCTTCGACCTTCGACCCTTCCTGTTCGTGGTACTTGCAACGCATCTCCCGAAGCTGTATATATTCACAGTACCTGTATTTATCACCAGTGGGGGTGGCCATGACCACGCTGACCGAGCGCCAGGCCGAGATCCTGGACCTGATCCGCGACGCCATCGACGCAACCGGCATGCCGCCGACCCGCGCCGAAATCGCACAAAAGCTGGGTTTTCGCTCGGCCAACGCGGCCGAGGAACACCTGAGGGCGCTGGCGCGCAAGGGCGTGATCGAGCTGGTGCCCGGCGCGTCCCGGGGCATCCGGCTGGCCGAGGAAGACCAGGGCTTGCCCGTGGTCGGCAAGGTCGCGGCGGGCCATCCCATCCTCGCCGAGCAGAACATCGAGCGTCACTACCGCATGGACCCGTTCATGTTCCGGCCGAAGGCGCATTACCTGTTGACCGTGCAGGGCATGTCCATGCGCGACGCCGGCATCCTGGACGGGGACCTGCTGGCCGTGCACCGCACGCCGGAGGTCCGCAATGGCCAGATCATCGTCGCCCGCCTGAACGACGACGAGGTGACGGTGAAGCGTTACCGCCAGCGAGGCCGGGAAGTGTGGCTGCTGCCGGAGAACCCGGACTTTGAACCGATCCATGTCGATCTCGCAGTGCAGCACATGGTCATTGAAGGCGTGGTCGTCGGCGTGATCCGGAACGGCCATTTGCAATGATGTCAGTAAAACTGGACACCTTGCGGAGAGTCCCACACATCGCGAAGCAGCGGGCGATTTCGGAAAACAAAAATATTTCTAATTGATTCAATAAATTAAATGATGCGAGACCCGGTCCGCGATGGTCGCCGGGTGATTTGACAGGGATTCTAAGCAGACGAACAGGGCGGGGTGAGCTACCATTGTTGGTGCCGGAACCCGCGCGGGCGGCGGCGAAAATGCCGGATTCCAGAGCTCGCGCAACCGTTGTCCCCAGCACCTGTCCTGTCGGCGGGAACACGGATCCGACTGTCACACAACGCACGTTTTCGGGCCCGGTGCCCGGCGAACAGGAACGACCCGGCGGGCGCGCTTTTACGAATTGGTAGAAGCGATCCTCCCAGACCGACGCTCAAATGGGTCGCTCCTGCAGGCACCGGGCCCTTCTTTATTTTCCCGTTTCGTTTCATGACCCGCCGGCGCATTCGTGCCGGTAAATGCTTCGCGCAAAAAAAATCCCCCGTCCAATGCCGGACGGGGGATGTCTCCACTCGCAATAGAGAAAAATCGCGAAAGCCTTGGCGCCTTATTGTCGGGGCACCGCGCCGTCAGGCAGCGAGACCATGTAGGCGTCCACGTTGAGCATGTTTGCCGTGTTCCAGTTGGAGTTGAACAGGACCTTGGTGAAGTCGCGGTTCACGACGGCATGCGTTTCCGAGAAGTACGTTTCCACCGTGTTGTAGGTGTGCGCGATGTTCAGGATGCGCGGCGCGGCTTTCAGTTCCACCGCCATCAGCTTGCTCGCGTACCAGCCCGGCTTCTTCTCCATGTAGGTTGAAATCAGCACCCAGCCCGGCTTGTTGAAATTCTTCGCCGAGACATGCATCGCGGTCGAGTTGCCGTCTTCGTAGATCTGCCACAGGCGGGTCTTGTTGCCCGTCGCGAGATCCCACATCTCGACCCAGCCGGTCACGTAGTTGCCGGCGACGATCACGTCGCGGCCGTTGGCGTCGATGCCGATGTCCGAGTGCGGGCTGCGTACCATCAGGCCAACCGCGGTGCTGAAATCGCGCGAATAGGCCATCAGGCCGCACGGCTTGTTCACCGTGCCGAGCTCTTCCGGGCTCGGACAGGCGGCGCCGCCGCTCCAGGAGGGCACGACGAAATCGCCGGACGGGCTCATGCTGATGTGGTCCGGCGCTTCGACGCCGTTGCCGTCGCGCTCGTAATCGAAAACGCCCGTGACGGTGTCGGTCTGCATGTCGTAGGTGATCATGCCGAGCGGCTGCGCGGTCGCGGTCTCCACCATGAAGGCCCAGTAGCGTGCATCAGCCGACGGGCTGCCTTCGGCTTTGGTCGAAGCGCGTGCGGCGTTCGGCCAGACGTCCGTCAGGCTGGTCGCGCCCGGACGGCCCGCGATTTTCTCCAGGTTGCGGAAATCGGCCACCACCTTTTTTTCATCCGTCACCACGTTGTAGGTGCTGATGGTCATGCCGCCATTGTCGTCCATGAAGAACAACAGGTCCGGATCGGCCGGGTGCCATTGCAGTTCCGTGCGCGCGCCCTGGATATCGATCTCGCGGATATGCCGCAACGTTTCCACGTCGTAGAGATTCCACTTGCCGCCCTGCGAATAGACGATCAGTTTCGAATCATCCGCATTGAACGGCTGGCGGCGCGAGTAATCGTTGCGCGCAAAGCCGGCAAGGCCTTCGGCGTCGTGATCGGTCACGCGAACCACGCAGGTGTGATAGGCAGGATCGGTGTAGGCGTCGCCCTTTGCCGGTTTCGGCAAGCCGCTTTGCGGCCGCGTCGCGTCCTTGCCGCCGATCAGCTGGAAACCGTCCGCGTAGAAGCCGCTGCACGCCTCCGGCTTCCGGTACGCGACATCGGCTGAACCGCCGGCGACCGGCTCATCAGCGACTGCCGAACCGCCAGGAAAGGTCGTCCCGTTGTTGTGCTGTGCCGGCGCCGTGGCCGACGCGTCGGAGTCCGGCAGCGAACTGCCTGACCACGAACCGCCGCCACCGCCGCCGCAACCGGCGATCACGAGGCCGAGCGGGAGAATCAATGTTGCAAGTCTTGCGTTCCACATGTTGTTGTCACCTGTCTCTCGTCTGCGAGTGGAACCGGTCCGCAGGCGCCGTGACCGTCACGCATGACGGCGGCGCGAGATGTCAGGGATTTTCAGAACGCGCTTGCTGCTAACCGGACGCCATTGACGAAGGGCGTTCGGGCAACCCCGCTGTCCTGGGCATCGCCCTTCGGACCGGTGGCTTTGCGTCCCCGCCTCGCGGCGGGTTTGCCTTTGCTGGAACCTTTGCGGTTTCCTGTTGTTGTGTTTCGTTCGCCTTCGCGGCGATGTTGCTGGACGACCCCGCCTTGCAGCGGGATCGCCCCTCCGGGTGCGGCGCGCGAATGCGTCCTCGGCGCAAAACGCGCGCACGGCGCCCGGCGCGGAAGCTCGGACCGCGCCTTTCGGTATCGGGGATTCGGTGACAGGGGTGATCTGACCGGCAGCAGGACCGGGCGGCAGGGAGGGGCGCCGCCGGATGCTGTCGGGCAGCCCCGCTATCCCGGGAATATCCCTGGACCGGTGGCTTTGCGTCCCCGCCTCGCGGCGGGTTTGCCCAAGCGTGCCGGGGAAAGAACTTCAGGCATCGGCCTGGCGGTTCGTCTCCAGCAACGGCGCGAATGTTAGGGATTGAGGGGGCGAGGAAGCGTGAACCGCGTCACATTCCGTTGGCTGCAAATTTGAAGAAATCTTTTAATAACAATAACTTGGAGCGTTTATGCTCACGCGGTGAGTGGTTTGTTCGCGTGTCATCGCAGACAGGCGATCTGCTTCCGCGGGCGAACGGCATTCCGCTTTTCCGCTACAATTGCCCGCGATTTTTTCTTCGCAACGCCTCCGTAGCTCAGCTGGATAGAGCGTCCCCCTCCTAAGGGGAAGGTCGCAGGTTCGACTCCTGCCGGGGGCACCAGTTCGTTTTCATCCTCAACGTGCGGCAAACCGCTTGTCCGCGGCAGCGCTTGCAGCCAGCTGGCGATGCAGTTCGCCGTCAGGCGCGAAGAAGCGTGCGCTGCGGGAGTGCAGGTCGAGGCGCGTTTCGTTCCGGATTTCCTGCACGACTTCCTGCCGCTGGGCAAGAAAGAGGGCATCCAGGCCGGGACTGGCGGCGTCCGGGCCGAGGAGGAACAGGCCGGTGGCGAGAAGACAGGCATTCATGGTTGGCTCCTTTGGAAGTTGCTGTTCGAGTCGCGGCGCAGCTTAGGCAGCCGGCATGACAAGGCGATGACCGGAAGACTGCCGTTGTCTGAAGATTCGATGCCGCCGGAGCGCTGCCGGTTTACTGTTCAAACCCGCGTGAATACTGGATTTTTTCCCGGTTGCGGCATTTCTTATTGAGAGCGATTCCGCTAAACTTTTGCGCCTGCGTCGCCCAGCCATCGGCACCCTTTTCGCCATGCCGTGCATTCCAGCCACGGAAAGGCAAGTTCCGGGCAGTTCGCCGCACGATTACTGAAGTTCACGGCAAACACTGTTAACGCCGGGGCAGCCCGGCAAAGATCGTCGGACCAATGAACGACACTTACGAACAGCAACTTCGCTCCTCCCTTTTTTCGGGCGGCAACGCCGCGTATCTCGAAGAACTCTACGAACAGTACCTGGAAGATCCGGACAGCCTGTCTGACGGCTGGAAGGATTTCTTTCACGGCTTCCAGGCGGCGATGGCCGAAGGCGGCGACGTACCGCACGGCCCGATCGTCGCCGAGTTCAGGCGCCGCGCGAACGCGCCGCGGATCGCGGCCGCTGCGGGCGGCATCGGCGCCGCGCCGATCGAAAAGCAGGCCGCCGTCATGCGCCTGATCGAGGCCTTCCGCGCACGGGGCCACCGCCGCGCGAAGATCGATCCGCTGGACCTGATGCCGGAGGCCGACGAGCCGGACCTTGACCTCGCGTATCACGGGCTTTCGGACGCCGATCTCGACACCGAATTCAGCACCGTTTCGCTGACCGGGCCCGACCGGATGAAGCTGCGCGACATTCTCGCGATGCTGCGGCAGACGTATTCGGGTTCGATCGGCTTCGAGTACATGCACGTCACGAACAATGACGAGCGCCGCTGGCTGAAGGACCGCATCGAGTCCGCGCGCGGGAAGATCGAGCTGCCCGTGGACGAAAAGCGCCTGTTGCTGAAGCAGCTCACCGCAGCCGAGGGTCTCGAGAAATACCTGCACACGCGCTACGTCGGCCAGAAGCGTTTCTCGCTGGAAGGCGGCGAAAGCCTGGTGCCGCTGCTTCACGACGTGATCCAGCGGGGCGGCGCGGCCGGCGTGCAGGAAGTGGTCGTCGGCATGGCGCACCGCGGCCGCCTGAACGTGCTCATCAATGTGCTCGGCAAGGCGCCGAGCGAGCTGTTTTCCGAATTCGAAGGCGTTTACGACCCGAAGGTCACGGACCGTTCGGGCGACGTGAAATATCACCTCGGCTTTTCCTCCGACATCCGCACGCCGGGCGGCAACATGCACCTGGTGCTGGCGTTCAACCCCTCGCATCTCGAGATCGTCGATCCGGTGGTCGAAGGTTCGGTGCGCGCGCGCCAGGATCGCCGCGGCGACGGGCGGGGCGCGAAAGTCATGCCCGTCCTGATTCACGGCGACGCCGCGTTCGCGGGGCAGGGCGTGGTGACGGAAACCTTCCAGCTTTCGCAGGCGCGCGGTTTCTACACGGGCGGCACCATTCACATCGTGGTGAACAACCAGGTCGGCTTCACCATCAGCAATCCGGACGACGCGCGTTCGACGCCGTACGCGACCGACGTCGCGAAAATGATCGAGGCGCCGATCCTGCATGTGAACGCCGACGATCCCGAAGCGGTGATCTACGCATCGCGGCTCGCGCTGGAATACCGCATGAAGTTCAACAAGGACGTCGTCATCGACCTCGTCTGCTATCGCCGTCACGGTCACAACGAAGCCGATGAGCCGGCCGCCACGCAGCCGGTGATGTACGGGATCATCAAGAAGCACAGGACGACGCGCGAGCTTTACGCGAAGCAGTTGCAGGATGCGAACGCCGTCGACGAAGGCGCGGCCAGGCAGATGGTGGACGAATACCGCGCGGGTCTCGAGGAAGGCAAGACCGTGGCGCCCGCCACGCTGGGCATGATCGGCAACGAATACACGGCGGACTGGACGCGCTTCGAGCAGAACGGGCTCGACAGGAAGACCGACACCACGATCAAGGCCGAGCGCGTCCGCACGCTGGGCGAGGCGATCACCACGATCCCGGAAGATTTCAAGCTGCATGGCCGCGTGCAGAAGATCATCGACGACCGAAAGAAAATGCTCGAAGGCGAGCTGCCGATGGACTGGGGTTTCGCGGAAACGATGGCGTACGCCGCGTTGCTGACGGACCGCTTCTCCGTGCGCCTCACCGGCCAGGATTCCGGCCGCGGCACCTTCTTCCATCGTCACGCCGTGCTGCATGACCAGGCGGACAAGGAAGTGTTCGTTCCGCTTGCCACGCTCGCGGACGAAAAGGCGCGCTTCACGGTCGTGGATTCGCTGCTTTCCGAGGAAGCCGTGATGGGTTTCGAGTACGGCTACAGCACGGCGGATCCGAACACCCTGGTCATCTGGGAAGCGCAGTTCGGCGATTTCGCGAACGGCGCGCAGGTGGTCGTCGACCAGTTTCTCGCGGCTGGCGAAGCGAAGTGGGGCAGGTTGTGCGCGCTGACCTTGTTCCTGCCGCATGGTTACGAAGGCCAGGGGCCGGAGCATTCCTCCGCGCGCCTCGAACGCTATCTGCAACTGTGCGCGCAGCACAACATGCAGGTCTGCGTGCCGACGACCCCCGCGCAGATGTTCCACATGCTGCGCCGGCAGATGATGCGTTCGCTGAGAAAGCCGCTCATCGTGATGACGCCGAAGAGCCTGCTGCGTCACAAGCTGTCCGTATCGCCGCTGGACGATCTCGAAAACGGCCGCTTCCATCATGTCATCCCGGAGATCGACGAACTCGACCCGAAGGCGGTCAGAACCGTCGTCTTCTGTTCCGGCAAGGTCTATTACGATCTTCTCGAGGCGCGCCGCGCGGACGAGCGCGATGACGTCGCGCTCGTGCGCATCGAACAGCTGTATCCCTTCCCTGACGAGGAATACGCGGAACAGCTCGAGAAGTACGCGAACGCGAACGACATCGTCTGGTGCCAGGAAGAGCCGATGAACCAGGGCGCCTGGTATCAGATCCGTCATCGCCTGCAGGGCGGGCTGCAATCGCGTCATGGCCTGCGCTACGCGGGCCGGGAGCATGCGGCTTCCACCGCCGCCGGCTATTTCCAGATGCACGTCGCCGAGCAGAAGGCATTGATCGAACAGGCGCTCAACGGCGACGGGCACAACAAGAATTCACGCAAGAAAACGGGAACGGAGAAGGCATGAGCATCGAAGTCAAGGTTCCGCAGCTTCCGGAATCCGTCGCTGACGCGACGCTGGTCAACTGGCACAAGAAGGCGGGCGATCGCGTCGAGCGCGACGAGAACCTCGTCGACATCGAGACCGACAAGGTCGTACTCGAGGTGCCCGCGCCCGCGTCCGGCGTGCTGAAAAGCATCAAGGTCGAGGACGGCACGACCGTCACCGGCGGCGACGTGATCGCGATTCTTGAAGAAGGCGAAGGCGGCGGCGAGAGCGCGCCGGCCGAAGCGAAGCCTGAAGAGAAAAAGGAAGCGCCGAAGGCGGAAGAGGAAGAATCCGCCGCCGCCGGCAAGCCGCTCAGTCCTTCCGTCCGCCGCCTCGTCGAAGAACATGAACTCGACCCGGCGAAGATCAGGGGTTCCGGCAAGGATGGCCGCCTGACCAAGGCCGACGTTTTGCAGTTCATTGAAAAAGGCGGCAAGGAAGAGAAGCCGGCCGCGAAGACAGCTGCGCCCGCCGCCGCGCCGCGCGCAACCGGCGCGCGCGAAGAGCGCCGCGTGCCGATGACGCGCCTCAGAGCGCGCGTCGCCGAGCGCATGATGGAAGCGAACAACGAAACCGCGATGCTGACCTCGTTCAACGAAGTCGACCTTTCCGCGGTCATGGAGCTGCGCAGGAAGTACAAGGAAACTTTCGAGAAGCAGCACGGCGTGAAGCTCGGTTTCATGGGCTTCTTCGTCAAGGCGGCGATCGAAGCGCTGAAGAAGTTCCCCGTTGTGAATGCCTCCGTCGAAGGCAATGACATCATCTACCACGATTACTTCGACATTGGCATCGCCGTTTCCACGCCGAAGGGCCTTGTCGTGCCTGTCGTGCGCGATGCGGACCAGCTGAGCCTCGCCGGCATCGAGCAGGCGATCGGCGATTACGCGAAGAAGGCCCGCGAAGGCGGCCTGGCGCTGGAAGACATCACCGGCGGCACGTTCACCATCACCAACGGCGGCGTGTTCGGCTCGCTCATGTCCACGCCGATCCTGAACCGTCCGCAGAGCGCGATCCTCGGCATGCACGCCATCAAGGAACGCGCCGTCGTCGTCGACGGCCAGGTCGTCGCGCGTCCGATGATGTACATCGCCATCACCTACGATCATCGCATTGTCGATGGCAAGGAAGCGGTGCTGACGCTGGTGACGATCAAGGAGATGCTGGAAGATCCGGCGCGCTTCCTCATCGGGGTCTGAGCGCGTCTTTTGTCCTGATACTGCGTTGCTGGAATTTTCTGTCGCTCGTCATTACACAAGCGGTAAATCCTCGCGACAGAAAATTCCGCGCCTTGTCTCAGAACAAAATCCGCAGCTCAGACCTGACGCGAGGCCAGGCTGCCGGGCTTCGATAATCGATTTGAACTTTCAAAAAAGAATTTAGGAGTAGAGATGAGCAAGTCCTACGACGTGATCGTGATCGGCGGCGGTCCCGCCGGTTACCCGGCCGCGATCCGCGCCGCGCAGAACGGCCTCAAGGTCGCGTGCATCGATTCGTGGAAGAACTTCGACGGCAGTCACGCCTTCGGCGGCACCTGCCTGAACGCCGGCTGCATTCCCTCCAAAGCCATGCTCGAATCCTCGGAGATGTTCCACAAGGCCAACCACGAGCTCGCCGCGCACGGCGTGAAGCTCGGCAAGGTGGAGCTGGACCTCGGCACGATGCAGGAGCGCCGCGCGAAGATCGTGAAGACGCTGACCGGCGGCATCGGCCAGTTGTTCAAGGGCAATGGCGTCGATGGCATCAAGGGTCACGGCCGCCTGCTTGCGAACGGCAAGGTCGAAGTCACGGATTTCGACGACCCGAAGAAGAAGGAAACCTATGAGGCGAAGCACGTCGTGCTCGCCGCCGGCTCGCAGCCGATCGAGCTGAAGGCAGCGCCCTTCGACGGCGATCGCATCATCGACTCCTGGAAGGCGCTGGAACTTTCAGAGGTGCCGAAGAAGCTGGGCGTGATCGGCGCTGGCGTGATCGGCCTCGAACTGGGCTCGGTCTGGAAGCGTCTTGGTGCCGAAGTCACCATTCTCGAAGCGCAGGAAAATTTCCTGTTCATGGCCGACCAGGAGCTCGCGAAGACCGCCGCACGCGAATTCAGGAAGCAGGGCCTCGACATCAAGCTCGGCGCGATGATGACCGGCGCCAAGGCATCGAAGAAGGACGTCACCGTCAGTTACAAGGACAAGGACGGCGAGCACGAGCTGAAAGTCGACCGTTTGATCGTCGCCGTCGGTCGCCGCCCATACACCGAAAACCTTATCGAGGAAGGCTCCGGTGTTGCGCTCGACGAGCGGGGTTTCATCAAGGTGGATGAAGACTGCCGCACGAACGTGAAGAACATCTATGCCATTGGCGATTGCGTGCGCGGTCCGATGCTTGCGCACAAGGCGACGGAAGAAGGCATCATGGTCGCCGACCTGATCGCCGGCAAGGTCGGCGAGATGAACTACGACGTGATCCCGTCGATCATCTACACCAATCCGGAAATCGCCTGGGTCGGCAAGACGGAAGAAGAGCTCAAGAAGGAAGGCGTGCCGTACAAGAGCGGCAAGTTTCCCTTCGGCCCGAACGGCCGCGCCAAGGCGATGGAAGCGGCTGCGGGTTTCGTGAAGATGCTTGCGCACAAGGACAGCGACGAAATCCTCGGCGTGCACATCGTCGGTCCGATGGCGGGTGAGCTGATCGCGGAACTCGTCGTTGCGATGGAATTCCGCGCCAGCGCCGAAGACATCCAGCGCACGATTCACGCGCATCCGACGCTTTCCGAAGCCATTCATGAGGCGGCGCTTGGCGTCGACAACATGATGATTCACGGTGTCAATCGCAAGTGATCGAGGAATGATCGACGCGGGATCAGAAGGGACGCTGCGGCGTCCCTTCTTTTTGACGAGTTCTTCAGGCATATATCTGCCGGGGACACAATGACACCATGATCGACCCGGAAATCGTGCGTCTTGCACTCGAGTACCTGGACTATTGCGAGGCTGAAGGTTGCCGGGCAACGCTGGTCGGCATGCATTGGTATATTGATGCCCGGCACAGAACGCTTCCCCTCATCGAGGAGGTCAACGAAGCGTTGCGTCGACGGGAAAACGTATTTGTCCGCCGCGAGACGGGCCTGGTCGTGTTCGCGTCTTCCGGCACGGAAAGGGCCGTGAATGGCGAAGACATGAAGGCATCGGACGCGCGGTATCGCAAGGAGTTCGCGGCAGCGTTGAAGAAGAAGACCGAATGATGAAAGCAGCGATCACGGCAATTCTCCTGGCACTCACGCTGCCGGTGCAAGCATCCGTTATCTTCATGTACCACCGCTTCGGCGAAGGCGAGCATGCATCGACGAACGTCACGCTCGAACAATTCGAAGCGCACCTTGATTTCCTCGAGCGTGAAGGCTTCGACGTCTGGCCGCTGCCGAAACTGGTGTTGCATCTGAAAAATCGCGAACCGGTCCCCGACAAGGTCGTCGCGATTACCATCGATGATGCCTATCTCAGCGTTTACGAGCATGCCTTTCCGATGCTCGAGAAACGCGGCATGCCCTTCACGGTCTTCGTTGCCACGGATCCGGTGGATCAGGACCTGCCGGATTACATGAGCTGGGATCAGCTGCGGGAATTGCACGCTGCCGGCGTGACACTTGCGAACCACGGCGCCTCGCACAGTTACCTGGTTCGCCGCGAAGCCGGTGAAGCCGAAGGCGAATGGCAACGGCGCGTGCGGGAGGATATCGTGCGCGGCCAGATACGTTTGCAGGAAGAGCTTGGTGATGACGTCAACGAATCGCCACGCCTGTTCGCGTATCCCTTTGGCGAGTACAACGTCGCAATGATGGAGATGCTCGAACAGATGGGTTACGTCGCATTCGGCCAGCATTCCGGCGCGCTTGGGCCCTACGACGATCTGCGCGCGCTGCCGAGATTTCCCATCAACGAACGCTACGCGGAACTCGCCGGCTTTTCGCTGAAGGCTCGCACTTTGCCGTTTCCCGTGCTCGGCGCATCGCCGCTTGATCCCGTTGTCGATGGTGAAACCGCGCCCTTGCTGACGCTGCAGTTCGGCGAAAGCGCCGCGAACCTCGAACAATTGACCTGCTACTTCGGCGGCGAGCGGATGGACGTCGCCTGGCTGGACCGTGAAGCACGCGAACTTTCAGTTGCCACGGACTCGCACCTGCCCGAGGGCCGCAGCCGCTACAACTGCACCGCGCCGCATCGCTCCGCGACTCGCTGGTACTGGTACAGCCATTTGTGGATCAGGAACTGAGGGAAGGAACAGGCCAGGCTTAAGATAATCGCGCCCGGTTCCGGCGTCACCACGAAAATCAAGGACGTACGTTATTTCCTTGCCGCCGACGCAGCGGCGCCCCCGCTTTCGATTCGCAACGGCGGCAGTTCATGCAGCCCGTTGTATTCGATGATCGCGCGAATCTCGTTCACGTATTCTTCGCCGCGCGCGGAATAGCGCGTCAATCCCGCCGCAAGCGTCATTCCGTCGGGCTGTTCGCCGCGTTCACGGAATGCGGCGCGCAGTTCGCGCAGTTCCCGGTAGGCGGGGCCGATGTTGATGGTGTGCAGGTAGTTGCGTACGGAAGCGCGCAGATCGTCGAAGACGCGCACGAAATAACGCGCGTTTTTTGCGCGTTCCTTTGGGCGCATCCCTTTGCTTTTGTCCCAGGTCCACATTCCGTACAGGTTATTGGCTTCCCGCGCGAAACGCGAGCGGCCCCAGCCGCTTTCGTTGGCGGCCTGCGCAAGCGCCAGCGCCGCCGGAACGGTATCGACACGCCGCAGCAGCCGTTCGCGCGTTTCCGGCGAATCGAGGTTGCCGCCGACGTTGAAGCGGCTGGCAATGGCGCGCACGCGCGTCGCGATCCCGCCGCTCTCGGGGAGTTGCGGATACTTTGCGAACGCCTGCAACAGAAACCGGCGCTGCTCCCGCAGCGCGTGGTTTTCGGCGGCGACCAGTGGCGCCAGAACGCGGAAGAACATCGCCTTGCGTGCGTCGACGGACAACGTGTCGATATCCGCGGGCATTTCACGCACGGCGATGGCGGGTACGAAGGCATGCGACTGCGCGTCGGCTGCGACGGGCGGCCAGCGGTAGCCGAGCGCCTCGAAGACGGTTTCCAGTTCCGCCGCCTGGCTCGCGGTGACGACCGTGAATCCGGCCGACACCGGGGGCGGTTCGGGTTGCGGCATGACGCGCACGAAGAACAGCGCCGCTGTCGCCGGCGCCAGGAACAACGCGAATGTCAGGAAGGTGAAGACATCTGGCCGTTTCATGCCGTGAGTTTCCGTTTCGCTTCGTAAACGCCGCCGATGCCGTTCAGGCGGTTCAGCAGCCGGCCGAGCTGGCCAAGATCGCGAATTTCCAGCGTGAGATCGACAACCACGTTGCCGGCGCCGGCGGCATGCTTCGCATTCATGGCCAGGATGCTCACCTTCTGATCCGCCATTGCGCCTGCGACGTCGCGCAACAGGCCTTGCCGGTCCTGGGCATCGACAAGCACGTCGACGGGGTAGCTGCCCGCCTGCTCATCGCTCCAGTCGATAGCGACAATGCGGCCGGGTTCCCGGCTTTCGAGGTGCAGCAAATGCGGGCAATCGCCGCGATGCACGGATACGCCCCGGCCGCGCGTGATGTAACCGCGCACGCTGTCCGGCGGCACGGGCTGACAGCAGCGGGCGAAATGCGTGAGCACGTCGTCGACGCCGGAAACGCGCAGATTGTTTTCCGGACGCGCGCGGCGCGTTTTCCGCGCGGGCAGGGAGGGCGGCTCGGCCAGGCCGCCAAGACGCTGCAGGGCGTTGCCGATCTGCACGACGGAAAGATCGCCCGCGCCGAGCGCGAGGTGCACTGCGTCGGCGTCGTGAAGCCTGAGATGGCGTGCAAGGTCTTCCGCGGAAATGTCCTGCATGCCGAGCCGTGCAATCTCGCGCTCGAGCATGGCCTTGCCACGCGCGAGATTTTCGTCGTGCGACTGCTGCCGGAACCAGTAGCGGATCTTGTCGCGCGCGCGTCCGCTGCGCGCATAGCCGGCCTGCGGATTCAGCCAGTCGCGGCTGGGCTCGCCGCGCTTCACGGTGATGATCTCGACACGGTCGCCGGTTTGCAGTTCCTGCGTCAGCGGCACGATGCGGCCGTTCACTTTCGCGCCGCGGCAGCGGTGACCGATCTCCGTGTGCACGTGGTACGCGAAATCCACCGGCGTTGCGCGCGCCGGCAGGTCGATGACCGCGCCGCGCGGCGTCAGCACGTAGATGCGTTCCTCGAAGACTTCGTCCTGGAAGCGGTCGATGAAATCGCCGCCCTCGGATTCCAGCAGCTGCCGCAGCCAGGCGACTTTCTCTTCCAGCGCGACGTCGCGCCCGCCGCCTTCCTTGTAGCGCCAGTGCGCGGCGACGCCGAGTTCCGCGTGATGGTGCATGTCCTGCGTGCGAATCTGGATTTCGACGGGCCGGTCTTCCGGGCCGAACACGGCAGTGTGCAGCGACCGGTAATTGTTGCCCTTGGGCGTCGCGATGTAATCGTCGAACTCCTTCGGCACATGGCGCCAGCGGCCGTGCACGAGTCCGAGCACCGCGTAGCAATCCTTCACCGACTCGACCAGCACGCGCACCGCGCGCAAATCGTAAAGCGCGTCGAGATCGAGGTCCTTGCGCTGCATCTTCTTCCAGATGCTGTAGATGTGTTTCGGCCGGCCCTTCACCTGCGCGGCGATGCCGTTGATGTCGAGCAGGTTGCGCAGCTCGGCGATCACGGCATTGATGTACGCTTCGCGTTCGCGGCGCTTTTCGTTCAACGCCTTCGCGATGCGCTTGTAGGTTTCCGGTTCCGCGTAACGGAACGCGAGGTCTTCCAGCTCCCATTTGAGTTGCCAGATGCCGAGGCGGTTCGCGAGCGGCGCGTAGATTTCCAGCACGAGGCGCGCGGCGCGGCGCTGTTCGGCGGCGGGCGCGGATTTCAGTTCGCGCAGGCGCAACAGTTCGTCGGCGAGACGGATCACGATGGTGCGAATGTCCTGCACCATGGCAAGCAGCATCTTGCGGATGTTTTCGGCTTGCGCGCGCGGTTCCGGATGCGCGCCGTCGAGATCGGGCTCCTCGCCGGGTCGCGGCAGGGCGGCGGCGCCTTTGGCGAGTTCGGCAACGGCCTTGCCGCAGGCGTTCTCGATGTCCTCAAAAGACAACGCACCGGCGGCGTGGGCGTGCAGCAGCATCGCGGCGGCCGCGATTTCCGGCTGCAGGCCGAGGTCCGCGATGATGCCCCCAAGACGCTCGCCGCGTTCGGCGAACGCCGGCGCTTGCGTGGCCAGCAAGGCGCGCGACGGGGATTCTGGCGAAAAATTGTTCATGTCGGTCATGGTCTTGCGGCGGATGCTGCCGTGCCGGGATGCGGTTATCATACGCGCTGGCCAGGCCGGCCATTTTGCAGAAAATCCAGGAGAGACTTCGTGCAACGACCCCGCATCATACTGTTTTCAATGGTTTTTTTCCTCCCTTTCGCTGCCTGTGCCGATCAGCTCGATTTCAATCTCTCGGGCGACGCCTTCGAGCTGCGTTTTACCGACAGTCCGACGCGCGGCGGTGCGCAGGTGGATTACGGCCTGGTGCACCAGGAGGACGACGTCTACATCGGCTCGCTGGGCCTGCACCTGGTCGACAACGCCGGCACCGAGAGTTCGCCGTTCCGGGTCGGCCTCGGCGGCCGCCTGCAGTTCATCGATACCGATCCGGCCTCCGGCGGGCTGATCGCGGTCGGCGCCTGGGGGCGCTACAGCTTTCCGACGGCGAACCGCTTTGCCATCGCCGGCAACATCCACGTCGCGCCCAGCGTGACGTCGTTCGGTGACGTCGAGAAATACCTGGAATACGGCGTGCGCGCCGAATATGAAGTGCTCCGCAACGGCAGCCTGTACATCGGCTACCGCAACATCGAAGCGGACTTCGACATCGCCGACGACGTGGAGCTGGACGACGGCCTGCATGCCGGCATGCAGTTCACCTTCTGACGACTCATTATTAATAGGGATGGAATGGCGCTATGGCAGGGCATAGCAAGTGGGCGAACATCAAGCACAAGAAGGCGAAGGAAGACGCCAGGCGCGGCAAGGTGTTCACCAAGCTGATACGTGAAATCACCACCGCGGCGCGCCAGGGCGGCGATCCGGACATGAACCCGCGCCTGCGGCTCGCGATCGACAAGGCCTTCGAGGCCAACATGCCGAAGGATACGGTCGAGCGCGCGGTCAAGCGCGGCTCCGGCAACGTCGAAGGCGAGCAGTACGAGGAAGTCCGTTACGAGGGCTATGGCGTCGGCGGCGTCGCGGTGATGGTCGATTGCATGACCGACAACCGCAACCGCACCGCGGCTGAAGTCCGGCATGCGTTTTCCAAGCACGGCGGCAATCTCGGCGCGGCAGGTTCCGTGGCGTACCTGTTCAGCGAACTCGGCGTGCTGACGTTCGCGCCCGGCGTCAACGAGGAAAAGCTGATGGAAGCCGCTCTCGAAGCCGGCGCGGAAGACATCGTCACCGACGAGGACGGCAGCGCCGAAGTGCTGACCTCGCCGGAAGACTATTCGCCGGTCAAGGCCGCGCTCGCCGCGGCCGGCATCGAGGCCGAACATTCCGAAGTCACGCAGCGCGCGTCAACGCTTGTGCGGCTCGACGATGCGGAGCAGGCGGCCGCGGTGATCAGGATGATCGACATGCTCGAAGACCTCGATGACGTGCAGGCGGTTTACACCAACGCGGATTTTCCCGAGGACGTGCTGGCGTCGTTGTGACGCGGGCATGGGCATGACAAGAATCCTCGGCATCGATCCCGGCTCCCTGCTGACAGGCTGGGCCGTGATCGTGCACGACGGTTCGCGCATGCAGCGCGTCGCCAGCGGCGTCATCCGCACCGGCGGCGAGGAATTCACCAGGCGACTGCGCATCATTGCACGCGATATCGCGTCCATCGTCGAACAGCACGCGCCGGACGAAGTCGTTGTCGAACGCGCCTTCGTGCACAAGAACGCGGACAGCGCACTGAAGCTGGGTCACGCGCGCGCCGCGGCCATTTGCGGCACCTTCGCACGTGACATGCCCGTGTACGAATACGCGCCGCGCGACGTGAAGCAGGCCGTCGTCGGCACGGGCGCGGCGAGCAAGGAACAGGTACAGCAGATGGTCGGACTGTTGCTGAAGCTGAAGGACGCCTTGCAGGCCGACGAAGCCGACGCGCTCGCCGTCGCGTTGACACACGCCCTGCGCCGTTCCGTGAACAGCCGCCTGGCGGTGGAGCTGGCGGGCTCACGAACCGGGAGACGCAGACGGTGATCGGATTCCTGCGCGGACGCATCGTTGCAAAGCAGCCGCCGGTGCTGCTGCTGGACGTCGGCGGCGTCGGCTATGAAGTCGAAGCGCCCATGTCCACTTTCTATGAGCTGCCGGATGTCGGCAGCGACGTCACCCTGCACACGCATCTCGTCGTGCGCGAGGACGCGCATCTTCTTTTCGCTTTCGCTTCCGAATCCGAACGCTGGCTGTTCCGGCAGCTGATCAAGGTCAGCGGCGTGGGGGCGCGCGTCGCGCTCACCATTCTTTCCGGCGCCAGCGTCGAGCAGTTCGCGCGCGCCGTGCAGGAAGGCGACGCCGCGTCGCTCACGCGCCTGCCAGGTATCGGCAAGAAGACCGCCGAGCGGCTGGTCGTCGAAATGAAGGACCGCCTGGCCGATTCCGCCGCCGCGAGCACGGGTGTGCCCGTCAAACCTGGCGCAAGATCCGCTTCACCCGTTGATGAAGCGTTCGATGCCCTGGTCGCGCTCGGCTACAAGCCGCAGGAAGCGACGCGCATGATAAAAGGCGTGGAATCCGAAGGGCT
>DASVCH010000166.1:0-10361 GCA_036381715.1 Gammaproteobacteria bacterium
CACGGAAAATGAAAACCGCTGGAGGCGCCGAAAAAACGGCCAGCTCGGAGTTTTGTTCGCCTGCGATGCTCGCTGCGCTCGCATCTCCATCGAACAAAACTCCTCGGTTCGAACCCGGATTGTCTATTCCGTGGGTTCGAACCCCACCCTCTCTATCTGACAAACATGGAAATGAAAAAGGCCCCCCGGATTGCATTCGCAATCCGGGGGGCCTTTTTCATTTCCAACTTTGGCGGAGAGGGTGGGATTCGAACCCACGGTACGCTCGCGCGTACACCTGATTTCGAGTCAGGCCCGTTCGACCACTCCGGCACCTCTCCTGCTGCTTGACCCGCGACGATGCGATTGTCCGAAAAGGGACGCAAGGCGCAACTGTCAATACGCCGTTGACCCTAGACAATCCCGCTCCAGCAGCGGAACTGCGGGATTTCCGCAAACGCCCGTCAGGCAAGGGCCGGAATTCTACACAACCTCATTAGGTTAAGATAGGGACGAATTCCACCCAATGACTATGTCACGAGGCTGAGCGCCGCTTGCGAGTCCTTGCCGCCATCACGCTCGCGCTGCTCCTGAGCACCTGCGAGAACGAGCCCTCACTGCTGGAGCAGATCCAGCAGCGCGGCGAACTCCGCGTGGTGACGCGCAACAGCCCCAGCACCTTCTATCTCGGCGCCGACGGCTACGCCGGCTTCGAATACGACCTCGCCAGCCTGTTTGCCGCAAAGCTCGGCGTCGAACTCGAGATGTTCGCCGCCGACAGTTTCAGCCAGATTCTGCCGACCCTGGGAAGCGGCGCCGCCGATTTCGCCGCCGCGGGCCTTTCGATCACGCCGGTGCGGAAGGAGGACTTCTGGTTCGGGCCGCCGTACATGGAAATCACCCCGCAGGTGGTTTACCGCTATGGCGAAGAACGGCCGCGCGAGCCGGCGGACCTCGCCGGCCACGTCATCAAGGTGGTTGCAGGCTCCAGCCATGCGGAAACGCTGCAGGCGCTGGCGGAAAAGTACGAGAAGCTGGAATTCGTCGCGCAGCAGGAGATCGAGGCCGAAGAACTGCTCTACCGTGTCTCGCAACGCGAAATCGACTACACCGTTGCCGATTCAACCGACGTCGCGCTCAACCAGCGCTACTACCCCGAGATCCGGGTCGCCTTCGACCTTGGCGAACCCGAACCGCTGGCCTGGGCCTTCCGGCGCTCCGACGACGACAGCCTCTACCGCGCCGCCGTCGCGTTCCTGGAAGAGCTGCGCCGCAGCGGCGGGCTGGAACAGATCGTCGAGCGGCATTACGGCCACACGGACAAATTCGACTATGTCGGCACGCGCATTTTCATGCGCCATATCGACACCCGCCTGCCCGCCTATCGCGAAACCTTCAAGGAAGCGGCGGAGCTGACCGGGGCGGAATGGCAACTGCTCGCCGCGATGGGCTACCAGGAATCGCACTGGGACCCCGAGGCCGTCTCGCCCACCGGGGTACGCGGCATCATGATGCTGACCCGCGCGACGGCGCGCTACATCGGCGTCGAGAACCGCCTCGATCCGGAGAAAAGCATTCTCGGCGGCGCGCGGTACTTCCAGATGGTGAAGGACCAGGTGCCCGAGCGCATTCCGGAGCCGGACCGCACGTGGATGGCGCTGGCCGCCTACAACGTCGGCTTCGGGCATCTCGAGGACGCGCGCATCATCACGGAAAGACAGGGCGGCAATCCCGACCGCTGGATCGACGTGCGCGAGCGGCTGCCGCTGCTGACGCAGAAGAAGTGGTACAAGCAGACGAAATACGGTTACGCGCGCGGCCACGAACCGGTGATCTACGTGGAGAACATCCGCAGTTACTACGACATCCTCGTCTGGATGACGACACAGGACGAGCCGGAAACGACGTCAACGCTGTAGACCGGGCCGACGGAGGCGCTGACGGTTTCGCGGCAGGATGCCGCTCCCACGACCCTTCGACGGCGTCGCAGCGAGGTTCCCGCCAGAACGCCCCTCAATGTTTATCGAAGCCACGTGGGAGCGGCATCCTGCCGCGAACAGACTCGCCTACCGCTTCGAGCGGAAGAATGCCCGCAGCATCTCGCTGCTTTCATCGGCCAGCACGCCGCCCTCGACTTCCAGGCAATGATTCAGGCGTCCGTCGCGCACGATGTCGTACACGCTGCCCACCGCGCCCGTACGCGGCTCGCTCGCGCCGAACACCAGCCGCTTCACCCGCGCATGCACCATCGCGCCCGCGCACATCGTGCAGGGCTCCAGCGTGACGTAAAGGGTGGTGTCCACGAGACGATAGTTGTTCAGCCGCGCCGCCGCCTCGCGCATCGCGCCGATCTCCGCGTGCGCCGTCGGATCGTGTGCGCTGATCGGATGGTTGAAGCCCTCTCCGATGATCTCGCCGTCCTTCACGATCACGCAGCCGACCGGCACCTCGCCGGCAGCTTCACCCTGCTTCGCCAGCTCCAGCGCACGACGCATGAATTTTTCGTCATCATCGCTCATCGAAGCTGATCACCCATGGCTCGCGACGTCGCGTTCTCGCCTGCAGATTTTCGTCACAGGCGCGGCGCAGTGCTTTTGACGGCGAGGAGCGTACTCCAGTACGTGACGAGCCGGCAAAAGTGCTGCAACAAAGCATGTGGCGAAAAGATGCGGCGAGAACGTTATTCCCACTCAATGGTAGCTGGCGGCTTTCCGCTAATGTCATATACGACGCGCGAAATGCCGTCCACTTCATTGATGATCCGCCTTGAACACCGATCAAGAAATTCATACGGCAGATGCGCCCAGCGCGCCGACATGAAATCGACGGTTTCGACCGCGCGCAATGCCACGACGTATTCGTAGCGGCGGCCGTCGCCCTGCACGCCGACGGATTTCACGGGCAGGAACACCGCGAACGCCTGGCTGACCTTGTTATACAGGTCATGGCTGCGAAGCTCGCTGATGAAGATGTCGTCCGCACGGCGCAAAAGGTCGGCGTATTCCTTTTTCACTTCGCCGAGAATGCGCACGCCAAGGCCGGGGCCGGGGAACGGATGCCGATAAACCATTTCGGCGGGCAGTCCGAGTTCGACGCCGACCTTGCGCACCTCGTCCTTGAAGAGTTCGCGCAACGGTTCCACCAGCTGCAGCTTCATGTGTTCCGGCAGCCCGCCGACGTTGTGATGCGACTTGATGACGTGCGCCTTGCCGGAGGCGCCGGCGGACTCGATCACGTCGGGATAGATCGTGCCCTGCGCGAGAAAGTCCACGCCTTCGATCTTCGCCGCTTCCTCGTCGAAGATTTCGATGAACAGCCCGCCGATGATCTTGCGCTTCTTCTCCGGATCCGTTTCGCCCGCGAGCGCGTTCATGAAACGCGCTTCGGCGTCGATGCGTATCACCTTCACGCCCATGTGCTCCGCGAAGGTCGCCATCACCTGGTCGCCTTCATGGAGACGAAGCAGGCCGGTATCCACGAACACGCAGGTAAGCTGCTCGCCGATCGCCTTGTGCAGCAAGGCCGCGACGACGGAGGAATCCACGCCGCCGGAAAGGCCGAGCAGCACCTTGCCGTCGCCAACTTTCGCGCGCACGGCGTCGATGGCGTCGTCGATGATATTCGCGGAATCCCACAGCGCCTCGCAGCCGCAGATGTCCAGCACGAAACGCGACAGCAGGCGTCCGCCCTGCTTCGTCTGCGTGACTTCCGGGTGAAACTGCACGGCGTAGAAGCCGCGCGCATCGTCCGCCATCGCCGCGCAGGATTCCTCGCGCGAGACGCCGGTGCGCGCGAAGCCATGCGGCAGCCCCGTGACCGAGTCGCCGTGGTTCATCATGACTTCGAGCAGGGGCTGGCCCGCATCGTCGACCGCGTCCTCGATGCCGTCGAAAAGCCGCGAACTTGCCACGACCTTCATGCGCTCGATGCCGAACTCGCGGTGCGCGCTGGCCTCCACCGTGCCGCCAAGCTGCTTTGCCATGTCATGCATGCCGTAGCAGATGCCGAGCACCGGCACGCCGAGTTCGTAGATTTCCGGGTTGCCCTTCGGCGTGCCTTCGCCGGTCACGGATTCCGGTCCGCCGGAAAGAATCACGCCGCGCGGCGCGAATTCGCGCAGTTCCGCGACGCTGATGTCCGGTCCGCGCAGTTCGCAGTACACGCCGATCTCGCGCACGCGGCGCGCGATCAGCTGCGTCCACTGCGAGCCGAAGTCGATGATGAGAATGCGGTGGGAGTGGATGTCGGTCATTGCGGCTTCCGGAAAGTGGTGGATGTCCGACGGGCAAAAGACTGGTGGAAAACTTTTGTGAGAAGTGAGAGAAGTAAGAGGACTGAAGCAATGTATCGGCCGTCCTCTCACTTCTCACTTCTTACCTCTCACTCCATTCTGTAGTTGGGCGCTTCCTTCACGATCTGCACGTCGTGAACGTGCGACTCGCGCACGCCGGCGCCGGTGATCCGCGAGAACAAGGGCTTGCTGCGCATCTCGTCGATGTTGCGGCAGCCGGTGTAGCCCATCGCGGATCTCAGGCCGCCCATCAGCTGGTGCACGATCGGGCCGAGCGGGCCCTTGTACGGCACGCGGCCTTCGATGCCTTCCGGCACGAGCTTTTCGACTTCCTCGGTCGCGTCCTGGAAGTAGCGGTCCGCCGAGCCCTGCTTCTGCGACATCGCGCCGAGCGAGCCCATGCCGCGATAGCTCTTGTACGAACGGCCGCCGTAGAGTTCGACTTCGCCGGGCGCTTCCTCCGTGCCCGCGAACAGGCCGCCGATCATGACGGAATAACCGCCTGCGGCGATGGCTTTCGCAAGATCGCCCGAGAAGCGGATGCCGCCGTCGGCGATCAGGGGCACGCCGTCCTTCTCGAGTTCCGCCGCGACGTTGGCGATCGCGGATATCTGCGGCACGCCTACACCCGCGATGATGCGCGTGGTGCAGATGGAACCGGGACCGATCCCGACCTTCACGCCATCCGCGCCGGCGTCGACCAGCGCGCGTGCGGCCTCGGCGGTGACGATGTTGCCGCCGATGATCTGCAGCTCGCGATGGCGCTGCTTGAGGCGCCTGACGGTTTCAAGCACGCCCAGCGAGTGGCCGTGCGAGGTATCGACGACCACGACGTCGACGCCGGCTTCCACCAGCAGGTCGACGCGCTCGTCGGTGTCCTTGCCCGTGCCGACCGCCGCGCCGACGCGCAGGCGGCCGTCGTCGTCCTTGCACGCGCCCGGGAAGTCCTTCGCCTTCTGGATGTCCTTCACCGTGATCATGCCGCGCAGCTGGAACTTGCCGTTGGTCACCAGCACCTTCTCGATGCGGTGCGTGTGCAGCTTGCCGAGAATCTCGTCGCGGCTGGCGCCTTCCGGCACGGTGACGAGCTTTTCCTTCGGCGTCATGATGCTGGCGACCGGGGCATCGAAGCGCGTTTCGAAGCGCAGGTCGCGCGAGGTCACGATGCCGACCAGGGCTTCGCCGTCGACGACCGGCACGCCCGAAATGTTGTTGTCGCGCATGATGAGCAGCACGTCGCGGATGGTCATCTGCGGGTTCACGCAGATCGGATCCTTGATGACGCCGGATTCGAATTTCTTCACGCCGCGGACATGCTTCGCCTGTTCGGCGCCGGTCATGTTCTTGTGAATGATGCCGATGCCGCCTTCCTGCGCCATCGCGATGGCGAGGCGGGATTCGGTGACGGTGTCCATCGCCGCGGACAGCAGCGGAATGCTGAGCTCGATTTCGCGGGTCAGTCGCGTGCGGAGTTCGACGTCGCGCGGCAGGATGTCCGAGAAGGCGGGCTGCAGCAGGACGTCATCGAAGGTGAGGGCTTCCTGGATGATGCGCATGGGCTCGGACCTGTGCATTTGCTGTAGTTAATCGGACGATTATACGGATCGGAACATTCCGGGTAAACGTGCCTTGCCCGCGCGACAAGCGTGAACCCGGCGGTTTCCCCTCCCTGATCCCGCCGCTACACTGCCCTCCATGAGCCGCATTCCTCCCACCGGCGAACGCGTCGTCCTGACGCCCTCGCAGCTGAACAGCGAAATCCGCCACGCGCTGGAGCGCGGTTTCCCGGCGCTGTGGGTCGAGGGCGAGATTTCCAATCTCGCCCGGCCGGGTTCCGGCCACCTCTATTTTTCGCTCAAGGACGCCAGCGCGCAGGTTCGCTGCGCGATGTTCCGCAACCGCAACACGCTGCTGCGCTTCGCGCCCGAAAACGGCGCCCACGTGCTGGTGCGCGCGCGGATCAGCGTGTACGAGCCGCGCGGCGAATACCAGTTGCTGGTCGAGCACATGGAGGAAGCCGGTCACGGCGCCCTGCAGCGCGCCTTCGAGGAGCTGAAGGCGAAACTGCAGGCCGAAGGCCTTTTCGACACGGCGCGCAAGCGTTCCCTGCCGCGCCTGCCGCGAACCATCGGCATCGTGACCTCGCCCACGGGCGCCGCGGTCCGCGACATCCTGACCACGCTGCGCCGCCGCTACCCGCTGGCGCACGCGATCCTGTATCCCGCCCAGGTGCAGGGCGCGGACGCGCCCGCGCAACTGGTCCGCGCCCTGGAAACCGCCGCAAGGCGCGCGGAATGCGACGTGCTGATCCTCGCCCGCGGCGGCGGCTCGCTGGAGGATCTCGCGGCCTTCAATGACGAACGCGTCGCCCGCGCGGTCGCGGCATGCAACATTCCCGTGGTCTGCGGCGTCGGGCACGAAGTGGATTTTTCCATTGCGGATTTCGTGGCCGACCTGCGCGCGCCCACGCCCACCGGCGCCGCGGAACTTGTCACGCCCGACATGTCCGACTGGCTGGCCGGTCTTCGGCAGATGCGCCAGCGGCTCGGCGTCGCCGCACGCCGCCGCCTGCACCGCGAAGGCGAACGCCGGAACTGGCTGAACGGGCGGCTGCAGCAGCAGCACCCGGGCCGGAAGCTCTCGCTGCAGGCGCAGCGCATGGACGAACTCGAATTGCGGCTCGCGCGCGCGCTGCGCGTCGACCTCAGGCATCGCGGTCACGATGTCGCGGTGCTTTCCGGCCGGCTGCGCGAACGCTCGCCGCGGGGCAGGGTCGAACGTCTGGGCGAACGCCACGCCGCACTGGCGCGCCGCCTGGAACGCGCGGGCAATGAAATCGCCGCGCGGAATCGCCGCCGCCTCAACGAACTCGCCCGCGCGCTCAACGCCGTCAGCCCGCTGGCGACGCTGGGGCGCGGCTATGCGATCGTGAAGGACACGCAGACCGGCCGGGTGCTGGCGCGGATTGCCGACGTGCACGCCAACGAGACCGTTGCGGCCCAGCTCAAGGACGGCGAATTCACCGCGCGCGTGCTGACCGTGAAGGAGAAATGAAAATGATTCGATACCTGTTCGTTCTGCTCGCCGCGCTGGCGGTCAGCGGTGTTGCCGCTGCCGGCCTGCCGCGCCACCAGCCGGTGCCTGGCGGCATCGCGGTCGTCGACCTCGGGCCCGCCACCGAGGCGCGCCCCGAAGCGCGCTTCGAGGACCGGCGCGTCATGGTCGCGGAACAGGACGGCCGCTGGTTTGCGGTGGTCGGCCTGCCGCTCGGGATCGAGCCCGGCAAGCATGGATTGACGGCGACGTTCGACGGCGAGGCACGGCATTACATGCTGCTGGTCGAGCCGCACGAATACGAGAGCCAGTACATCACGCTGAAGAACAAGCGCATGGTGAATCCCTACGCCGACGACCTCGACCGCATCCGCGCCGAGCGTGTGCGGCAGGACAAATCGCTGGCGAGCTTCTCGCCCATCGCCGATCCGGCCACGCAATTCATCCTGCCCGTGGAAGCGCCGCAGTCGAGTTCGTTCGGCCTGCGCCGCTTCTTCAACGAGCAGCCGCGCTCGCCGCATTCCGGCATCGACCTCGCCGCGGGTGCGGGCACGCCGATTCGCGCGCCGGCGCGCGCCATCGTGCTCGACACCGGCGATTTCTTTTTCAACGGCAACACCGTGTTCCTGGATCACGGCCAGGGACTGGTGACGATGTACTGCCACATGAGCGAAATCAGCGTCGCGGCGGGCGACGTGGTGGAACAGGGCGCCGTCATCGGCAAGGTGGGTGCAACCGGCCGCGTGACCGGACCGCATCTTCACTGGGGCGTGTCGCTGAACGACGTGCGCGTCAATCCGTGGCTGTTCCTGCCGGAGGCGGTGCGGATCGCGACGCTGGGGGAAGAAGAGCAGGGAGAAGGGAGAAGTGAGAAGTGAGTGAACGACTATTGCGCCGCTTTGATCCTCTTACCTCTTGCCTCTCACTCCTTGGATTCACGCGGCGTCAAAGACGAGGTTCTTTTTCACCTTCCTGAACCAGCCGCTCCCTTCCGGCTCGAAGGCGTTGCAGCATTCCATGTCGCCGCCGTAGATGTGCAGCGTCACGGCGCAGTCGTCATCGGAAACATTGCGGATGGTGTGGTATTCGTGCGGCGGGATCAGGCAGCCGGCGGTGCCGACACTGGCACGGATACCGTCCTCATGCGTGAAGCGGAAACGCTCGCCCGCGCGTTCCGCAAGCTCGTACTGTTCGACGCGGATCGTGCCGAGACAGACCGCTTCCACGCACCACAGGCCGGCGTGGTCGTGCAGCGGCGTACCCTGCCCCGGCCCCCAGGTCATCGCGACCATGGAATAACCGTGCTCCTCGCTGCGATACAGCAGGCGCCGCGCGTAATGATCGGCAGCGGGTTCGCACACGCAGGCCGGCATTTCGAGTTCGCCGCTCTTTACCAGCGTGCACAGGCCCTGCTTGATGCGGTCGGTCAGTGCTGCTTCCGTATCGGCCTGCATGGCGGCATCGACGATTTCGATCAGGCGCTCCGCGCCCTTGAATTCCTGGAATTGCATGTTTCACCTGTCCGCGCGACCGCTTCGCCGCGCCCGCTGTTTCAATTCAGATTTACGCGTCCGCGACGCAAACTTCAACCGTCGAGCCCGGCAAAATACCCGGCGACCAGCGGCGCGAAACGCTCCATGTCGACGAGGAACGCGTCGTGGCCCTGGATCGACGGCAGCCGCTCGAAACGCACGTTCGCGCCGGTCCTGCGAAGCGCGCCGGCAAGTTCAAGCTGCTGGTGCACCGGAAACAGCGCGTCGGTCTCGACGCCCGCCACCAGCGCGGATTCCAGCCGCAGCGCGGATATTTCGTGTTCGTTCGCGTCGAACAGGTCCATCGCGTGCGAGAGGTACTGGTAACAGTTCGCGTCGAAGTCGCCGACGAACCGGTCTGCCGCCGCCTGCAGGTAGCCTTCCACTTCGAATTCCAGCGGAAACGCGGGATGCCCGGGCTTGTCCTCGCCGTCGGGAACGTCGATGCGCCGGCGCGCAAAACGTTCGCGCCACTCCGCCGCCGAACGGTAGGTCGTCATGCCGAGCTTGCGCGCAAGCCGCATTCCCGCCACCGGCTGCGCGTCGCTCGCGTAACGGCCGTCCTGCCATGCGCTGTCGGAACGAATCAGTTCGCGCTGCAGGGAGCGCACGGCGATGGCGTACGGCTCCGCCGCGAGCGCGGACGAAATGCTGACGAGATTCTCGACCCGCTCCGGGTACTCAAGCGCGAACGCGAGCGCCGTCATTCCGCCCATTGACGGTCCGACTGCCGCCTTCAGGCGCCCGATGCCCAGTTCGTCCAGCGCCATGGCAACGGCGCGTGCAGTGTCCTCGATACTCAGCAAGGGAAAATCCGTGCCCCAGCGCTCGCCCGTCGCGGGATTGATCGACGCGGGGCCGGTGCTGCCGAAACAGCTGCCGATGGAATTGAAGCAGAGAACGTGAAAACGGTTCGAATCGACCGGCTTGCCGGGTCCGACCATCGCTTCCCACCAGCCGGGTTCCGGATTTTCCGGCGACGAGGCGGCATGCGCGTCCGGCGACAGGCCGGTGAAGATCACGACAGGGTTGCCGTTGCCCGCCTCGCCCCAGGTTTCATAGGCAAGCTGCGCGTTTTCCAGCACGCCGCCGCGATACATTTCCAGTGGCCGCGGCAGCTTGATGATTTTTCTTGCCTGATTCATTGAACAACTTGGTTTGAATGTCCGGATGTGTCTTCGGTCTTTCGTCTTTCGCCTTTCGTCTTTCGCCTTTCGTCTTTCGTCTTTCGTCTTTCGTCTTTCGCCTTTCGCCTTTCGCCTTTCGCCTTTAGTCTTTAGTCTTTTTTAGTCTTGTCGCCGTAAAACCGCCACCCCTTCCCGAGAATCAACCGCATGTTCCGCCGGCGCGTGAAGTACGCCCATGCCCACTGCAGCATCACGAACACGCGGTTGTGAAATCCGGTGAGGTAATAGATATGAATGAACACCCAGGCGAGCCACGCCGGGTAACCGCCGAGCCGCAGGCGGCCCATCTCCGCGATCGCCTTGTTGTGGCCGATCGTC
>DASVCH010000167.1:0-7158 GCA_036381715.1 Gammaproteobacteria bacterium
GGCTTCGCGCCGGCGGACCGCCAGGAACATTTATAATGAGTACCCGCCCGAGTAAAGAGCTCGAGAATTTCCCCAACCCGCGCGAGGGCCGGGATTATACCATCCGGATGGAGCTTCCCGAGTTCACCTGCCTGTGTCCCAAGACCGGCCAGCCGGACTTCGCGGAATTCCAGCTCGAGTACGTGCCGGACCGGCTCTGCGTGGAGCTGAAGGCGCTGAAGCTGTACCTCTGGAGCTTCCGCGACGAGGGCCATTTCCACGAAGACGTGACCAACCGGATCCTGGACGACCTCGTCGCCGCCACCCAGCCGAAATTCATGCGCCTGACGGGCCGGTTCAACGTGCGCGGCGGTATCTGGACCACGGTTGTTGCGGAGCATCGCCAGGACGGCTGGAAGGCGCCGGAAGCGGTCGAATTGCCATGAACAGGGGCCAGCCCATGGGCGCCGCCGGCGGCGTGCGCAACCTGCTGCGGGGCTTCTCGCTGCTGAACGAGCCCGGCATCCGGCCGTTCGTGATCGTCCCGCTGCTGGTCAACCTGGTCGTGTTCGCGGGCCTGATCTGGCTGGTCGGCGACCGTTTCGATGCGCTCATGGACTATTTGATGCCGCAGCTGCCGGACTGGCTGGCCTGGCTCGCGTGGCTGGCCTGGGTGCTGTTCGCGGTCCTCGCCGCCCTGCTGGTTTTCTACACCTTCACCCTGCTCGCCAACCTGCTCGCCTCGCCCTTCAACGGCTTCCTGGCCGAACGCGTCGCGCGGCGGCTGGGCGTGGAAAGCCCCGAGCTCGCCGGACGCCCGGTTTTCCGGCAGATGCTCGACGATGTCCGCCAGGAACTGCGCAAGCTCGGCTATTTCCTCGGCCGCGCGGCCCTGCTTGCCCTGCTGAGCTTCGTGCTGCTGTTCATCCCGCTCGTCAACGCCGTGATTCCGCTGCTGTGGTTCGGCTTCGGCGCCTGGATGCTGGCATTGGAGTACTCGGATTTCCACCTTGCCAACCATGGCTGGCGGTTCGAGGAGGAGCGGCAACTGCTGCGGAAAAACCTCGGCGCGAGCCTCGGGTTCGGCGCGGCGGCGGCGCTCGCCACGCTGATCCCCGTGGTGAATTTCCTGGTCATGCCGGCGGCCGTCGCGGGCGCCACCGCGCTGTGGTGCGAACGCATGCCGCAGCGCAATGAACACACGTCAATACCGCGATAACCTGCCTTGCGGGAGGCAGGTCATTCGCGTATAAACTCCCGTTTTATTTGAGTCGGTTGAGCGGAGAGACGATCTCATGCCAGCAAAGAAAAAGGCCGCCGGAAAGTCGGCCGCGGCGAAGAAACCCGCCGCGAAGAAGACGGCGGCGAGCAAGAAAACCGTGGCGAAAAAGGCCCCGGCGAAGACCACGGCAAGCCGGAAGACGGTGACGAAAAAGGCGCCGGCCGCGAAGAAGCCCGCCCGCAAGCCCAAGGCGCTGGCCGCCGCCAACGGCGCCGCTGCCGAGAACCTCGGCTTCACCCCGTACCAGCCGCGCAAGGGCGAGGAGTACATGGGCGAGCCCATGAAGCAGCATTTCCGCGACATCCTGCGCGCCTGGAAACGCGAGCTGATGGAAGAAGTCGACCGTACCGTGCATCACATGCAGGACGAGGCCGCGAACTTCCCGGACCCGAACGATCGCGCCACGCAGGAATCCGAATTCAGCCTGGAACTCCGGACTCGTGACCGCGAGCGCAAGCTCATCAAGAAGATCGACGAATCGCTCGGCGACATCGACGCCGACGAGTACGGCTTCTGTGAAACCTGCGGCGTCGAGATCGGCGTGCGCCGGCTGGAAGCGCGGCCGACGGCGTCCCAGTGCATCGACTGCAAGACGCTCGACGAGATACGCGAAAAGCAGATGATGAGCTAAGCGAATCGTGCCAAAGCTACTCCCGGAGTACCGGGACCTTGTGCGCTCGGCAATACTGCGTTAAAAATCGGCTCGGAATCCTCATGTATTGGCATATACACTCCGGTTCCTCGCCGATTTTTGCCTTGTCTTGCCTTCGCTCGTGACGCTTTGACCCGATTCGCCCAATACTTCGCTCTTCCCAATGCCCCGTTCGACCGCTCCTGCTGCTTCAAACTACCGCGGCCGTTTCGCGCCCTCGCCCACCGGCGATCTGCACATGGGCAGTCTCGCCGCCGCCGTCGCCAGCTACCTTGAAGCGAAAGTCCGTGGCGGCGAATGGCGGCTTCGCATTGAAGACCTGGATCCGCCGCGCGAAGTGCACGGTTCGGCGGACCGGATCCTTTCCACGCTCGAGAAGCTCGGCTTCGCCTGGGACGGGAACGTGCTTTACCAGTCGGCACGCGCGGATGCCTACGAAGCGGCGCAGGCCGCATTGCTGGCGACGAACGCGGCCTTCCCCTGTGCATGCAGCCGCACGATGGTCGCAGCGAAAGCGCGACGGAGCGGACCTGAAGGCCCCGTCTATCCGGGCACTTGCCGCGACGGCGCACTGTCCGGCAATGAGGCCAGCGCCATCCGCCTGCGCACGCCGGATCGCGACATCTGTTTCGAGGACGGCGTGCAGGGCCGGATCTGCCAGAACGTCGGCGAGGAAATCGGCGATTTCGTGATCCGCCGCGCAGACGGCTTTTTCGCCTACCAGCTCGCGGTGGTCGTGGACGACGCCTTCCAGGGCGTTACCGACGTCGTCCGCGGCGCGGACCTGCTGCTTTCGACGCCGCGGCAGATTCTCCTGCAGGAAAGGCTGGGCTTGCCGACTCCCCGGTATTTCCACATTCCGCTGCTGCTCGGCGACGACGGCCGCAAGCTGTCCAAGCAGGCGCGCAGCCTGCCCGTGGACCCGCGCCGCCCGGTCGCCGCCCTGTTCGATGCCCTGCGCCTGCTGCAACAGGCGCCGCCGTCCGCGCTCGCAAGCGCCACTGTCGCCGAAATCTGGGAATGGGCTGCACAACACTGGCGGATCGAACGCCTTCGCGGTCTCGAGCGCCTGCCAATTCCCGGTATCTGACTAGGTTCAGATACGGGGGGTCAGACACCGGCTTGAGTCGGGCGGTCGGAACTCCCACAATGTCTGCGAGTCTTAATTTTCATCCCTGCATGGCTGTGGTAGCTGTGGGACCGGAGCATTGTCATCATGCGTGAATCCCGCATCATCAAGAAGTATCCGAACCGGCGCCTGTACGACACCGAGGAAAGCCGCTACATCACGCTCGGCGAAATCCGCCAGCTTGTGCAGGAAGGGATTCCGTTCCAGGTGATCGAACGCAAGACGCAATCCGACATCACGACCCAGGTATTGCTGCAGGTCATCGGCGAACTGGAAAGTCGCGGCGACGGCCTGCTGTCCGCCGACCTGCTTTCCGAGCTGATCCGGCGCTATCCCGCGCACGCGGGCAACGGGCAGGCGGAAAGCCTGAACCGGCAGCTGCTCGATGCCTTGTCGCGATCGGAACATTCCGCGGGTTCCGGCTTGAGTTGACGGACGGGTATAATCGCGGGCTCGTCCTCGATCCAGGACAGCCCGTGATTACGACATCCCGTTTTTCTCCCGCGTGGTGGCTGCGCAACCGCCACCTGCAGACCATCATTCCGAACACCTTTCGCCGGCTGCCGCAACAGGACATTCGCCGCGAGCGCGTCGAACTGCCCGACGGCGATTTCGTCGACGCCGACTGGACGACGGGCACGCGTGGCCCGATCGTCATCCTCCTGCACGGTCTCGAAGGTTCGCGCAAGTCGCGTTACGCGGCGTGGATGCTGAAACATCTGCACGACGCCGGCTATCGCGCCGTGCTGCTGCACTTCCGCGGATGCTCGGGCGAGGCGAACCGCACGGCCGGCAGCTATCATTCCGGCCACACGGCCGATTTCGATTTCTTTCTTCGCCGCTTGCGCGCGCGCGAGCCGGATGCGCGCATTGCCGCCATCGGCTATTCGCTGGGCGGCAACGCGCTGCTGAAGTGGCTCGGCGAGAACGCCGGCGAGCATCAACTCGAAACCGGTGTCGCCGTTTCGGTGCCGTTTCGCCTTGAACGCTGCTCGGCGGCGATCAATCGCGGCCTTGCGCGTATCTACCAGTTTCACCTGATGCGAAGAATGCGCCAGAACGCGCGCCGCAAGCTGACGTTGATCCGCGCGGCCGGTCACGATCCCGATCTCGATGCCCTGCGCTGCTTCCGCGATTTCGACGAAGCGCTGACCGCGCCGCTGCATGGCTTCGAAAACGCTGACGACTATTACGCGCGAGCGAGCAGCGCGCAGTTTCTCTGCCGCATCACGACGCCGACGCTGGTCATCCACGCCAGCGACGATCCGTTCATGACGCGCGACACCGTGCCGCGTGAAGAAGAACTTTCGAAAGCGGTAACGCTGGAACTGAGCGAACACGGCGGACATGTCGGTTTTGTCGGCGGACGGTGGCCGTGGAAGCCGGAGTACTGGCTGGAGCGGCGCATTCTTGCTCACCTGCGCGAATTCCTGCCGCTCGACATTCCCGTCGAAGCGCGCCGCGTACCGATCAGCGCCGAAACCGCCTGAACGACGGACCGTGAACCGTACCGATGCTTAGATAAAAAGCGTCCCTGCCGTCGGTGTTCAAGCCGTAGGCGAGGCTGACCGGTCCGATGAACGTGTCAAACGCGAAGAACGCGCTTGCGCCGTAAATGAGATCGTCGATCGCAACCTCATCGCTTTCCTGCCAGACATTCCCCGCTTCCAGCGTTACGCCGGCATAGACGGGTACGCCCAGCAACTGGTCGGGGTCCGCACCGAGATGGCGATAGTAGACGCCGCGCAACAGGCCCGCGTGGCTGCCCACCAGCTCGTCACGCTCGAATCCCGACAGGCGCGTGACGCCGCCGAGCGCGACGCCCTGCGCGAGAAAGCGTTCACCGCCAATAACGCTTTCCAGTGTCGCGCCCAGCAGGAAGTTGTCGCGCCCATCGCCGAAGGCCGCGAGAAAGTCCACGCCCGCATATTCGCCGTCGTCACGCGCGCCAAGTTCATCCAGCGCCCTTTCCCAGCGGACTTCCAGCCGCATGCCGTCGGAAGGGAACGTGAAGGAATTCATCGAATCGTGCTGGAAGCGGAAAACGACATCGCCGACGTCGAAGGCGCGGTCGGCGAACGCCGGTTCCTGGCCGGCCTGCACGAAGGCGTCTTCCTCGCCATTGCGGACGCCGATGCGCGCGGTCGTCCAGCGATCGATGTTCATCCCCGCATCCAGCCCGGCGACGTTTTCGCGCAGGCGGAATTCACCGACATCGCCGGCATCGTCGCGGATCAGCAGTTCGCCGATGGCATAGGTATAGTTCGCGGCGAGAAAGTAACGGCCTGAATACGCCGCCGGCTGGTAGAACTCGGTGGTGATGCCGGTGACCGTTCCCAGGCCCACTTCCGTTCGCCACTCGGCGCCGAACGGATTGATGCCGGCCTGGTTGAGCGCCGCCCGCAGCTGGAACGCGGCATCGCCGGAAAACGTTTCCTGCAACTCGATGCCCGCCTCGAAACGCAAGGGGCCGGTTTCCTTCGGCTCGGTTTCGACGACCAGCACCTCCTGATCGCCCGTTTGCCGGATGTGGTAATTCACCGATTCGAACAGCCCGAGACCATAGACTTCGCCGAGATTCCTGTGCAGTTGTTCGACATCCAGCAGCTCGCCCGCATCCTGTTCGAGCCGCGCGCGCACCAGCCGCCCGGTCTGTTGCTCGCTTTCCACCAGGATGGCGTCGATTTCCGGCAGGTCGCGGCGGCGCGCCTCGCGCCGTGCGAGATACTCGCGATAGGCCGCCGCGTCGACGGAGAAGCGGCGCAGTTCATCGGCGTGCGCGGCAGCGGCGCGGTATCCCGTCGCGATGATCTCCGGGATCGCCGCGAAGGCGGCAGCGTCGGCGGCGTGAAGCTCGGGATCGATCAGGACGTCACGGGCATGCAGGCGCTCGCGCATCGCGCGGCTCTGGTTCAGCATGACGCCATCGATGACCTGCGACATCACCGCGACTGGCGAACCGAGTTCGCCGACATCGCGAAGCGGCGTCGCGACGTCGACGGCAATCAGGGTGTCCATGCCGAGTTCGCGCGCCGCCGGGACCGGCAGGTTCTGCACGATGCCGCCATCGACAAGCCGCGTGCCGCCGTGCTCCACCGTGCTGTAAACGCCCGGAAACGACATTGACGCGCGAATCGCGTGCACGAGGTCGCCGTCGTCGAAGACGACGGCATTTGCCGTCGCGAGGTCGGTGGCGACGGCACGAAACGGCGTCGGCAACCGGTCGAAATCGTCAATGCCCCGGACCGGCAATGTCTGCCGGCGCAGCATCAGCATCATGCGCTGGCCCTCGATGAAGCCGGTCGAGAACACGAGTTCGCCGTCCTGCAGGCCGGCATCAATGTCGATCAGGTAACGGTAGCGCTGCAGCTTGCGGCGAATGCCGAGCTCGGCCGGCAGCGCCGTATCGCTGAACATTTCGTTCCAGTCCAGCGACAGCACCAGCGCTTCGATTTCATCCGCACTCATGCCGCTGGCGTACAGCCCGCCGATGATCGCGCCGACGCTGGTGCCGACGACGGCGTCAACGGGAATGCGCTGGTCTTCCAGGTATTTCAGCACGCCGATGTGCGCGGCGCCGCGCGCGCCGCCGCCGCTCAGGACGAGCGCGACGGTTTCCTCATGTTCGTCCGCAGGCGCCGTTTCGGATGCAAACGCGGCGCCAGGGAACAACGGCAATGAAAGGAACAACAACGGCAGCTTGCGCACGGCTCCCCCTTTTCACCCAGGAGTATAGCGTTCGTGCATGCTTCAACGAAAAGAAAGAGCAATGGACAGGATCAACAGGATTTCTCAGGATGAACAGGATTAATGCTTTGCTTTTAATCCTGTAAATCCGTCTTCAATCCTGTTGATCCTGTCCATTGCCGTTTCTTCTCCAAAAAAAAACGGCTCCGCCAGAGACGGAGCCGTTCACTACAGCCTTTCACCGATACAGGATCAGGCGGCGTCAACCGCCTTCATGCTCAGGCGAATGCGGCCCTGCTTGTCGACTTCGAGCACCTTCACCTTGATGACGTCGCCTTCGGCAAGCTTGTCGCTGACTTTCTCGACGCGCTCGTCGGAAATCTGCGAAATGTGCACGAGACCGTCGCGGCCCGGCAGGATGGTGACGAA
>DASVCH010000168.1:0-12346 GCA_036381715.1 Gammaproteobacteria bacterium
GACTACATCGTCAAGCCGGTGACCGAAAAGCAGCTCGTTGACAAGGTCAACGAAGCCCTCTCGGCGAAGGGATGATATCCGCATGAGCGAGGCGATGCCGCTGGAGTCCCTGCGCGAAAAGCCGTTCGAGCTTCTGCTCGAGCTGGAGCGGCGTTCCGTGCAGGCGGCGGCAGGCCGCGGCCTTGAAACCGGCGCGCATACCGAATGGGTGGGCGTCGCGTTTCGCATCGGCGAGCACCTGTTCGTGACGCCGCGCAACGAGATTCGCGAGATTCTCACCTGGCCGGGCGTCACGAAGATTCCTGGCAGCAAGGGCTGGCTCAAGGGGCTGGCGAACATTCGCGGCCAGTTGCTGCCGATCATCGACATGAACGAATTCCTCGGCGGCGAGGAAACGCTGCCGGGACGATCGAGCCGCGTCATCGCGGTCAACCATGAAGACATTCCCGCGGGATTGCTGGTTGACGAGGTGCGCGGCTTCCGGCGCTTCAGCCGCGAGGAATTGCTGTCCGCCGGCGCGCCACTGCCGGCGCTGGCGCCGTTCGTCACCGGACGTTTCGAGCGCAGCGAAGAAAACTGGCATGTACTGGATATGACGCGCCTGGTGGAAAGCCAGGCGTTTCTGCAGGCGGCGGAGTGATGTCGGGGAAAGCAAGCTTCCGCCGCCTGCATGGCACAAGAACCCTGTTGAAGGTGGTTTGACCATGGCTAAGTCTGCCGATAGTTCCAACAAGACGCTGTTCACGCTGCTGCTGCTGGCGGCGGCATTCATCGTGTTCGCAGCGGTGAACTTCTTTTTCACGGCGAGATACGCGCTGCAGGACGAAGCCTTCCTCGGCCTGCTGTCCAGCCAGGCGGTGCTGTCCCAGTCCATTCCGAAGGACGCGGGTCTCGCGGTGCGCGGCGACACCGACGCGTTCACGCCTGTCCAGACGGGCCGCGAGCAGTTCGACCGCAGCCTCAGGCTGATGCTCGAAGGCGGTGAAGGCACCGAGGCGGTCACCGGCCAGGTCAAGGACGAAGTGCAGCTGCTGCAGACGCGCTGGGTGCAGGCCCGCGAAGCCGTGAACGTGCTGCTCGGCGCGAATGACGCCTTCAACACCGCACATCGCCAGCTGGATACCGTGAACGCGGAAATGCCGGGCCTGCTGCAGCAGCTCGACAGCGTGTTCAACACCGTCGCCGCCGGCAACGACGTCAGCCGCAACTGGCTTTACCACCTCGGGCGCCAGGGCGTTTTCGGCCAGCGCCTGCAGCGCGACGTGAACACGCTCGTCGAAGGCGGCGCCAACGTGCCGGCCGCCGCCGCGCGCATCGAAAGCGATCTTGCCTACGTCGGCCAGATCATGCGCGCCATGTATGACGGCGATCCGCAGTTCGGTCTCCCGCCGATCCTCGACACCGACGCCGAGCAGGACATCCGCACCGCCGACACCATCTGGGGACGCGTGCAGAGCGCGGTGACGACCGTCGATTCGCTGAACGGGACCCTGGTGCAGGCGCATGCCGCGCTGGATGCACTGACGGGCCTTTCCGGCGACATGCTCGCCAGCACGCGCGCCATCGACGCCGCGTTCGAGCGCCAGCAGGCCCAGCGCCTGTTCCAGCCGCTGTACGGCTACATCGCCGGCGGTATCGGCGTTCTGATCCTGATCGGCCTGTTCTCCATCTACAACCTCGGGTCGGACACGCGCCGTGCCGCGGAAATGCAGGCCGAGCAGCAGGAGCGCAACCAGGAAGCGATTCTGCGCCTCCTCGACGAACTGGGAAGCCTCGCGGACGGCGACCTCACCGTGCAGGCGACCGTGTCCGAGGACATCACCGGCGCGATCGCGGACTCCATCAACTTCGCCATCGAGGCGCTGCGCGACCTCGTGCTGACCGTCAACGACACCGCGCTGCGCGTTGACGCCGCGGCGAAACAGACGCAGGCGACGGCCTCGCACCTCGCGGACGCGTCCGGCAACCAGACCAAGCAGATCGGTTCGGCGACGAAACAGATCGCGGCGATGGCGAAGTCCATCGAGCAGGTGTCGGCGAACGCCGAGCGCTCGACACGAGTCGCGCAGCAGTCCGTGGAAATCGCGAACAAGGGCGGTGAAGCGGTGCGCCGCACGATCGACGGCATGAACGCGATCCGCGAAACCATCCAGGAGACCTCGAAGCGCATCAAGCGTCTCGGCGAGTCCTCGCAGGAAATCGGCGACATCGTCGAACTCATCAACGACATCGCCGAGCAGACGAACATCCTCGCGCTCAACGCCGCCATCCAGGCGTCGATGGCGGGCGAAGCGGGCCGCGGCTTCGCGGTGGTCGCGGACGAAGTCCAGCGCCTCGCGGAACGCTCCGCCAACGCGACGAAACAGATCGAAGCGCTGGTGAAGACCATTCAGACCGACACGAACGAAGCGGTCATATCGATGGAACAGTCGACCGCGGGCGTGGTCAGCGGTGCGCAGCTCGCCGAAAACGCAGGTTCCGCGCTGGACGAGATCGTGAAGGTCTCGAACCACATCGCGACGCTGATTCAATCCATCTCCGCGGCGGCGCGCCAGCAGGCGACGGCGGCGACCGACGTGTCGCGCACCATGAACGTGATTCAGGAAATCACCTCGCAGACCACCGAAGGTACGCAGGCCACCGCGCGCAACATCGGCAAGCTCGCGACGCTCGCAACCGAGCTCCGGAAATCCGTCGCCGGCTTCAAGCTGCCGAACATGGCGGGCGGCGAGACCATGGTGATGACGGCGGAAATGCATGCGGAAGAGGTCGAAGCCGCGCCGCAAAGCGCCTGATCCGGGCACTGACTGACGATTCCCGAATGGGTGGGGCACAGGACAAGGCATGACGCAGGTAGCTTCAGACTCGTTGCTCTGGATCAAGTCCGAACTGGACAACACGCTCGTGCGTTCGCGCCAGGCGCTGGAAGCCTATGTCGAAAACCAGGACGACAAGGCGAAACTGCAGGACTGCCTCGACCACCTTCACCAGGTGCAGGGCACGCTGCGCATGGTCGAGGTTTACGGCGCGGCAATGCTGGCCGAGGAAATGGAAGGCGTGGCCAGCGCGCTGGTGGCAGGCTCGGTCGATGAGCCCGAGGACGGTTTCGAAGTCCTCATGCGCGCCATGCTGCAGCTCCCCGATTACCTCGAGCGCATCGTCGGCGGTCAGCGCGACGTGCCGCTGGCGCTGCTTTCGCTCCTGAACGATCTGCGTTCCGTTCGGGGCGAACCGCTGCTCTCCGAATCCTCGCTGTTCGCCCAGGGCCTGAGCGAGCGCGGCTCGCGCGAGCTTGAATCGCGCGAATGGTCGCCGCAGGGCGATATCCGCGAAATCTCGAAGAAGCTGCGGCCGAAATTCCAGCAGGCGCTGCTCGGCTGGTTCAAGACCGGCAAGAGCGACAACCTCAAGGCGCTCACGAAGATCATGGAGCAGTTCGAGCAGGCAGCGACGTCGCCGGCCAGCTTCCAGCTCTGGTGGGTGGTCAATGGCACGCTTGAAGCCCTGCTGGATGGCGGGATCGAAGCCAGCGTGAGCCTCAAGCAGATGCTTGGCCAGGTCGACCGCCAGATCAAGAAAGTGCTGGACGCCGGCGAAGCCGGACTCGACAACGAACCGCCCACCGAACTGGTCAACAACCTCCTTTATTACATCGGCAAGGCGGAGTCCGGCGGCGAAAGAGTCGCGGCAATCAGGGAAGCGTTCCACCTCGGCGAACTGATGCCGGCCGAGGACGACGTCAGCGAAGCGCGCGGCCGCATGTCGGGCCCCAACCTGAGCCTGATGAAGACCGTTTCCGTCGCTATCAAGGAAGACCTCGCGCGCGTCAAGGATACGCTCGACATCTTTGTCCGCATGGGCAAGAGCGATCCGGTCGAACTGTCGGGCCTGGTGGAACTGCTGAAGAAGGTTGCCGACACGCTCGGCGTGCTGGGCCTTGGCGAGCAGCGCGAGAGCGTCGAGAACGAGCGGGACGTCCTGGAGAAACTCGTCAGCGGCGAGCGCGAGCTTGGCGAGAATGTCCTGATGGACATCGCCTCCGCACTGATCCGTGTCGAAACCAGCCTCGATGAACGCATGGTCGAGACCGTGTTCCGCGACAGCGCCGTGCCGACGGAAGAGGAAAGCCGCGGCCTGCGCGTCGAAGAGGCGGATTTCCGCCAGGTGAGTTCCGCGGTCATCCGCGAGTCGATCATCAACCTCGCGCGCGTCAAGGACGGCATCGTCGAATACATCAAGACGCCCGCCAAGGCCGACGTGCTGCGCCCGATCCCGCCGCTCATGCACCAGATCCAGGCGGGTCTCCGGCTGCTCGAAGTCGAGCGCCCGGCGCAACTGCTGGAAAGCATCCGCCATTACATCCAGGAACGAATTTTCGGAACGCGCGAAATTCCCTCCGAGGCGGACCTTGACCGGCTGGCGGATGCGATCGTCAGCGTCGAGTTCTATCTCGAAACCGTCCAGCAGGGACGCGGTCACCACGCCGGCATGCTGGACAACGCCGAGGCCTGCGTCGATGCGCTGGGATTTCCCCTCGGCTACGTGCCGGCATCCGCTGCGGATGCCGAGATCGAGGAAGCCGAGGCCGAGCCCGTGGCGGAGCACGCGCCCGTCGCACCCGAACCCGCGCCCGTCGCGCCGCCGCCGCCCGCGGCGCCGAAGCACGCCGTCGGCCCGCGTCCCGACGAAGTGGACCCGGAAATCGTTGAAATCTTCCTGGAAGAGTCGCAGGAAGAAATCGCCTCGCTGAAGGAACACTTCCCGCACTGGAAGAAGAATCCGGAACACGCCGATTCCCTGACCACGGTACGGCGCTCGTTCCACACCTTGAAAGGCAGCGGCCGCATGGTCGGCGCCGAGCTGATCGGCGAGTTCGCCTGGTCGGTCGAGAACATGCTGAACCGTGTCATCGACCAGACCATCAAGGCGACGCCGGAGCTGTTCGAGCTGATCGAGCGCGTCATCGAGGCCTTGCCGCAACTGATCGAGCAGCTTGAGGCCGGCACGCCGCCGAAAGCCGACATCTACGGCCTGATGGAACGCGCCAACGCGATTTCGCGCGGCGAAGCGATCGCCGCGGAGGAAGAAAACGAAGTCGATCGCGGCGCCGCCGCCATGGCCTCCGAGGCGGAGCCGGAACCGGCGGCGGCCGAAGAAGCCGCACCCGCTGCCGCGGAGGAAGCTCCGGAAGCGGCTGCGGACGCCGCGCCCGGCGAGCCCGCCGGCGATGCGGAGGAAGCGGCGGCATCGCGCGCCATGGATCCGGTGCTGTACGACATTTTCCGCAACGAAGTCGAAGGCCACCTTCAGACCCTGCAGAAATACGTGCAGGACGCCGAGGGCAAGAGCACGCCGCGTCCCATAACCGACGCACTGCTGCGCGCGCTGCACACGCTGAACGGCAGCGCGGCCATGGCGGGCGCGCATTCCATCGCCGAACTGGTCGATCCGTTCGAACAGTATTGCAAGCTGGTCAACGAAGCCGGCCGCAAGCTGGCGCCGGAAGACGTGCAATTGCTGGCGGAGCTCGCGGCCATGGTGCCGCAGCAACTCGAAATGCTGCGGACCGGCGGGCCGGCGCCCGGCGAACTGGACGCGCTCACGACCCGTGTTCGCCGCCGCCTGATCGACGCGGCCAGCGAGCAGCGCGCGGCGCAGCAGGCCGAAGCGGAAGCGAAACCGGCGGCAGCCGCGGGCGCGACAGCGCCGCCGGCGGTCGTGCAGATCAGCGACCTGCCGGATTTCGACGAAGAGCTTGCCGAAGTCTTTCTCGAGGAAGCCAACGAGGTGCTCGAGGCTTCCGACGTCGCCCTTGAAAAGTGGAGCGTGGCGCACGACGACCAGGAACAGGTCGCCGAACTGCAGCGCCTGCTGCACACCCTGAAGGGCGGTGCGCGCATGGCGGGCATCGCGCCGATGGGCGATCTCAGCCACGAGATCGAAACGCTGATGGAGCAGGTCACCGACGGCCACCTCCCGGTTTCGACGCGCATGTTCTCGCTGATGCAGCGCGCGCTGGACCGTCTCCACAAGATGCTGGAGCAGGTGATGGCGCGGGAGCCGATCGTCGAGGCGTTCGACCTCGTCGATGAATTCCGGCGGCTGGGCCTTGCCGAGGACAAGCCCGAAGGCGAGTCGGACATCGCGGCGATCCGCAAGGCCGAGGCTGCCGCTGCGCCGGCCGGGAATGTTGCCGGGGAAGCGGCGCCGCCCGTGGAGCGCAAGCGCGAGCGCGAGCCGGACGAGCCCTTCGATCCGAGCGTGCATATCGACCGCCGTGCGCAGAACCGCATCCAGCACGAAGTCGTGCGCGTGCGCGCGGACCTGATCGAGAACCTCATCAACAGCGCGGGCGAGGTCTCCATCTACCGCTCGCGCCTCGAGCAGCAGGTCAACACCATCGGCTTCAACCTCGCCGAGCTCGACCAGACGGTCGTGCGCCTGCGCGAGCAGCTGCGCCGCCTGGAAATCGAAACCGAAGCGCAGATTCTCTCGCAGTTCGAGAAGGAAGGTTATTCGCGCGACGACGAATTCGATCCGCTGGAAATGGACCGCTACTCGACCTTGCAGCAGCTCTCGCGCGCGCTGGCCGAGTCGGTGAACGACCTTGTGTCCATCCAGACCCTGCTCGTGAACCAGTCACGCGAGGCGGAAACGCTGCTTTTGCAGCAGTCGCGCGTCAACACGGAGCTGCAGGACGGCCTGATGCGCACGCGCATGGTGCCCTTCTCGCGGCACGCGCAGCGCCTGCGCCGCATCGTGCGCCAGACGGCGGATGAAATCGGCAAGCAGGCCGAACTGACGCTGATCGGCGCGGAAGGCGAGATGGATCGCCAGGTGCTGGAGCGCGTGCTCGCGCCGCTGGAACACATGATGCGCAACTCTGTCGTCCACGGCATCGAGACGCCGGAGCTGCGCCGCAAGGCAGGCAAGGCCGAGCAGGGCATGGTGCACATCCGCCTGCATCGCGAAGGTTCCGAAGTCGTGATCGACATCTACGACGACGGCGCCGGCCTGAACGTGGACGCCATCCGGAAAAAGGCGCAGAAGCAGGGCCTGTTGCGCGCCGACGCGAATCTTTCCGACGACGACGTCATGCAGTTCATCCTCGAAGCCGGCTTCAGCACGGCCGAGGAAGTCACGCAGGCGGCCGGCCGCGGCGTCGGCATGGACGTCGTCTACAGCGAGATCAAGCAGCTTGGCGGCTCGCTCGCCATCGCGTCCGAAGCGGGCAAGGGCGCCCGCTTCACCATCCGCCTGCCGTTCACGCTGGCGATCACGCAGGCGCTGATGGTGAACGTGGCGGAAGAGCTGTTCGCCATTCCGCTGCCCACCATCGAGGGCATCGTGCGCGTGCCGCGCAAGGAAATCCTGCGCTACTTCCAGGAAGACAAGCCGCGCTTCAGCTACGGCGGCCAGGAGTACGACCTGCAGTACCTGAGCGCCATGCTCGGCATGGGCATCCCGGCCTTCGCCGAGGAACTGCAGACCATCCCCGTGCTGCTGGTGAAGGCAGGCGACCACTCCGCCGCGCTGGTCACGGAAGGCATGGAAGGCAGCCGCGAGATTGTCGTGAAATCGGTCGGCCCGCAGATCTCGTCCATCCGCGGCATCTCCGGCGCGACCTTGCTCGGCGACGGCTCGATTCTTCTCATTCTCGACGTCGGCGGCCTCGTTCGCGCGGCGGCACAGGCGGCCGCGCAAGGCATATTGCTTGCCGCCGGCGAGCGCGAGGAAGCCCAGGACGACGTGCGCACCTTCGCCATGGTGGTCGACGATTCCATTACCGTGCGCCGCGTGACGCAGCGCCTGCTCGAGCGCTACGGCATGCGCGTCATCACCGCGAAGGACGGCGTGGACGCGCTCGCGCTGCTGCAGGAAAACATGCCGGACGTGATGCTGCTCGACATCGAAATGCCGCGCATGGACGGCTTCGAGCTCGCCTCGCACATGCGCAACGACGAGCGCTTCAAGGAAATCCCGATCATCATGATCACCTCCCGTACCGGCGAGAAGCATCGCAACCGCGCGATGGAGATCGGCGTCAACCGCTATCTCGGCAAGCCGTACCAGGAAGGCGAGCTGGTGGAACAGATCCAGTCGCTGGTCGGCAAGTTCAACCCCGAACGCACCCGCTGGGATTAAGGCATGCAACCGGTTCGCGAAGTCTACAGTCTGCTCATGCCCGTCCAGGACGGCCGCATCATCGTACCGCGCGCCGCGGTGGCCGAAGTCATGGGCTACACGAAACCGAAGAACCGGCCGGACGACGCACCGGATTTCGTGCTCGGATTCATCGAGTGGCAGCGCCAGCAGATTCCGCTGATTTCCTATGAAGCCGCACGCGGACGCGGCGTGCCCGAACTCGGGCGGCGCACCCGCATCGCGGTCGTGTTCGGCATCGGCGGCCACCTGAAACCGGATGTCTTCGCGGTCGTCACGCAGGGTTATCCGTATCTCGTGCGCGTGAACGAAAACGTCCTGCAAAGCGAGGAAATGGAGGCGGACGAGCCGCTGATTCTCGCGCGCGTGCGCATGGCCAACGAGAAACCGTACATCCCGCATCTCGAGCGGCTCGAAGCCATGATCGCGGCGGGCCTGGGCATCGAACCCGCCGGCGAGGAAACCGCCGCGGCGGGGGACGAGTTCGACGCGCTCGCCATCGGCGACGAAGAGGATGTCGGCGCCGCCGTGCTGGAAGAAGGCGACACCGGCGAAGAGGCGCCGCAGGCCGACGTCGACCTCGATGAGGTGACGGCGTTCGGAACCGAAACCGGTCATTCCGTCGAGCTGGACGCCTTGTCCGAGGCGCTGGAGGCGGACGAAGGTTCAGCCGATGCTGCCGAGGAAGCCGCATCCGTTGACCTGCAGGAAGTGACCGCGTTTGGCGTCGAAACCAGCTATTCCGCGGAGCTGGACGAACTGTCGGATGCCTTGCAGGGTGATGACGGAAACGACGCGCCGCAGAGTGCGGACGACGATATGTCGATCGATCTTTCCGGCCTCGAACTGGAAGGCGATGAAAGCACCGAGAACGCGGCGCCGGATGATGCTGCGGATGACAAGGCGGACGAGTTCGATATTTCCGGTCTTGAATTCGATCTCGACGATGATGACGAAAAGGATCCGGACTAGGCGTCAGTAATCGCCCCAGCGCGCAAGCAACAAGGCGGCGGCCACAACGGCCGCCGTTTCCGTTCTGAGAACCCGGGGGCCGAGCCGCACGCCGAACGCTTCCGCGCGGTAAATCGCCTCGCGCTCGCCATCTTCGAAACCGCCTTCCGGTCCGGCCAGCAGCAAGACGCGTTCGGGTCTTGCCATCGGAAGGTCGTCGATGCGCGTCGCGGCCTCCGGGTCCAGGATCAGCAACAGGCCGCCGGAACGCTCCGCAAGAAAATTTTCCAGTGACATGATCGCGCTGACGGGCGGCAGCCGGGTCCGCCCCGACTGTTCCGCGGCGCTGGTGACCACGCCCTGCCAATGCTCACGGCGCTTTGCCGCGCGTGCCGCATCGAGTCTCACCACCGTGCGTTTCGTTTCGACGGGGTGCACCGCGGCGACGCCAAGCTCGACGGATTTCTGCAAGGCGTAATCCATGCGCTCGCCGCGCGAGATGCCCTGCACGAGTTCCCAGCGCAATGGCGCCTCGCGGTTCGTGTCGAGGTGTTCGATCAGGCGCGCGCGTGCGTGATCGCGTTGAATGGTGTCAAGCGCGGCACGCCATTCGCCGCCCGTGCCGTCGAACAACAGGACTTCGGCGCCGGCGCGCAGACGCAGCACTTTCGAAACGTGTTTCAGGGAGTCGCCGGTCAGGAAAAAATCCTTGCTCGGATTGATCATCGAATCAACGTAAATGCGGGGAATGCGCACGTTCAGTCCTTCACCGCAAGATCGATGCCTTCGCTCGCCACTTCCGCGAGAAAATCGATCTGCTCTTCGGTGATGACATACGGCGGCATCATGTAAACGACGTTGCCGAGCGGGCGCAGCAGCGCGCCGCGCGTCAGCGCGTGCCGATAGACGCGGAGACCGCGGCGCTCCTTCCAGTCGAACGCCTCGCGCGCCGCCTTGTCCTTCACCATCTCGATGGCGAGGATCATGCCGTGCTGGCGCACTTCCGCGACGTTCGGATGATCGGCAAGCTGCGCCGTGGCTGACCGCATGCGGTCCGCCAGCGCGCGGTTCGCGTTGATGGTGTCGTTCGCCGCGAACAGTTCCAGCGTGGCGAGCGCCGCGGCGCAGGCGAGCGGGTTGCCCGTGTAGCTGTGCGAATGCAGGAACGCGGTCAGGTTCGAGTAGTCATCGTAGAACGCTTCGTAAACCGTGTCGGTCGTCAGCACGACCGACAGGGGCAGGTAACCGGCGGTGAGTCCCTTGGAAAGGCACATGAAATCCGGGCTGATGCCGGCCTGCTCGCAGGCGAACATCGTGCCCGTGCGGCCGAAGCCGACAGCGATTTCATCCGCGATCAGGTGCACGCCGTAGCGGTCGCACGACTCGCGCAGCTTCGCGAGATACGCGGGGTGATACATGCGCATGTTGCCCGCGCACTGCACCAGCGGTTCGACGATGACGGCGCAGACTTCTTCGTGCCTTTCCGCCAGCAGCGCGTCCATCTTCGCCGCCTGCTGCAGGCTGTAGTCTTCCCAGCTCTGTTCCGGTTCGCGGTGGAAGCAATCCGGCGACGGCGCGGTGATCGCCTTCATCAGCAGGGGTTCGTAGGTTTCCTTGTAGAGCGCGACATCGCCGACGGCGAGCGCGCCGAACGTTTCCCCGTGGTAGCTGTTGCCGAGCGTGACGAACCTTGTCTTCTTCGTCTTTCCAATGTTTTTCCAGTAGTGAAAACTCATCTTCAGCGCGACTTCGACGGCGGACGAGCCGTTGTCGGCGTAGAAGCAGCGCGTCAGCGGCCGCGGCGTGAGCGCGACGAGCTTTTCGGACAGCTCGACCACCGGTTCGTGACTGAAGCCGGCGAGAATGACGTGCTCCAGCGTTTCGGCCTGTTCGCGAATGCGCTGGTTGATGTGCGGGTTGGCGTGACCGAAAAGATTGACCCACCAGGAGCTGATGGCGTCGATGTAGCGATTGCCGTCGAAGTCTTCCAGCCACACGCCGTCGCCCTTCCGGATCGGCACCAGCGGCAGCCATTCGTGGTCCTTCATCTGCGTGCAGGGATGCCAGAGGACGGCGAGATCGCGTTGTGCGAAGCGGTCGTTGTTGCTCATGAGAAAGAAACGCTTCCGTGTCTTGCGGGTTCGGCGGCCAGTGTGGCGATTGCGCCTGCCGCTCGCAAGTTGGCGGCTTGATTTTGATCCCCCGGCTCGTCGAGACTGGGCGGATGCTCGAAATTGTCGATCATCGCCTCAAGGGCGTTGCCTACCTTGCCTCGCCGTTTGCCGATGCGCGTCCCGCAGGCGCGTCGCCGGAACTCGTTGTCGTGCACGGCATCAGCCTGCCGCCTGGCGAATACGGCGGCCCGCACGTCGAGGACCTGTTCCTCGGCCGGCTCGATCCGTCCGCGCATCCGTACTTTGCGGAAATCCACGGCATGGAAGTGTCCGCGCATCTCTTCATCCGGCGCGACGGCGGCATGACGCAATTCGTTCCCTTCGACCGGCGTGCCTGGCACGCCGGGAAATCCCTCTGGTGCGGCCGCGACCGTTGCAACGACTTTTCCATCGGCATCGAACTTGAAGGCGTCGACGACGCGCCTTACGCGGACGCGCAATACGACGTGCTGGCCGCCGTGCTCGAGGCGCTGCAGGCGACATATCCCGGCCTCGATCCTTCGGCCGTCACCGGCCATTGCGACATCGCCCCCGGTCGCAAGACCGATCCGGGGCCCGCTTTCGACTGGGCGCTGCTGAGACAGCGGTGCGAAGCGCGGCGCGATTGATATACTCCGCTGCAAAGGGGGAAATGCGATGTCCTTTCTCATTGTCCTGATCGGCGTGCTCGCCGATCGCGCGTTGCCCGGACTGGCGGAGTACCGCAACGAGGCGCGTTTCCAGGCGGCGTACCACAGTCTCTTTCACCGCCTGCCGCGCGATGCGGCCTGGCCCGGGATGCTGCTGGCCGCCGTTGCCGTGCTGGTGCCCGCGGTCGCGACGTGGCTGCTGCTGTGGCTGGCCTGGGAGATTGCGCCGTTCCTGGCGTATGTTCTCGGGCTGGTGATTTTCATTTTCATGCTTGGTCCCCGCAGCCTGTTCACGGACCTGCATGCCTACACCGACGCCATCCGCGCGAACGATGAAGCCGGAATGGAACGCATCGCGGGCGGTTTGCTTGCGCCGCGGCCGCTGCCCCCGCGGCCGGAACTCACGCGCGCGGTCATCACGCGCCTGCT